>CAVYHW010000045.1:0-89870 GCA_963768215.1 uncultured Gammaproteobacteria bacterium | reverse complement strand
TTTCCGTCGCATCCAGCGGGAAGGCATCCAGCGCGTCTTCAATACCATCATTGTCATCATCACTATCGGCATTGTTACCAATACCGTCATTGTCTGTGTCCACACTTTCCGTCGCAACCAGCGGGAAAGCATCCAGCGCGTCTTCAACGCCATCATTGTCATCATCGCGTATCGGCATTATTACCAATACCGTCATCGTCGGTGTCCACACTTTCCGTCGCATCCAGCGGGAAGGCATCCAGCGCGTCTTCAACGCCATCATTATCATCATCGGCATCGGCATTATCACCCGTACCGTCACCATCACTGTCCAGCCACTCCGCCGGATCCAGCGGGAAGGCATCCGCTGCTATCCGCCACGCCATCACCGTCACTGTCAGGACCAGCCGGTGGCGCTGTTGTCAGCGCCAGTACTTCCGCCGTTGATAACGCACTATCCATGACAACAACTTCATCCAGATCACCATTGTAGATACCGGAACCGTCTTCCTGCATACCAAGCAGCAGATCAAGATTATTGGCCCCTATTGATAAACCGGGGGTGGATAATGTGCTTTCTAACACACCATTAATATATAACCTGATGTCCGCACCATCATAGGTCACCGCTATGTGCATCCAGCTGGCGCCATCCGTTGGGTAACTGCTCAATGAATTAACACGATACGTATTACCCGATGTGGCCTGATTAAAGCGGGCAAACACCACACCACTGCTCGATAAACTCAGCTCATAGCCGTCAGACGTCGAATTATTCGCTTTCTTGATGAGGTACTGGGTATCCTGCACGCGCGGCCTTATCCAGGCAGCCAGGCTAATCGCCGAACTGATATCCAGCGAGTTTGCATCGGCTATCACGACCTTATCCGACACCCCGCCATTGAAGCTCAGCGCGCTGCCGTTCACACCGCCAACCCAGCTTACCGTGCCATTGATCTGTCCATCATTACCGTTACCGGAGCTATCGTAAATCGTCGTACCGGTTGACGTATCCATCAGCCATTCACCACCACGGGTGTGGTCAACTCCGGCAGCGGGCTGGTGCCCAGCTGATATTCCTCGACATTGCTATAGCCATCACCGTCGGTATCCAGTAACGCATCACTCGCATCCAGCGGATCAAAACCGTACTGCAGCTCCCACGCATCCGGCATACCGTCATTATCATCATCGGCTATCGGCATTGTTACCAATACCATCACCGTCCGTGTCCACACTTTCCGTCGCATCCAGCGGGAAGGCATCCAGCGCGTCTTCAACACCATCATTGTCATCATCGCTATCGGCATTGTTGCCAATACCGTCACTGTCAGTATCCACGCTTTCGGCTGGATCTAACGGGAAGGCATCAGCTGTGTCAGCAACCCCATCATTGTCATCGTCTGTATCAGCATTGTTACCAATACCGTCATTGTCTGTGTCCACACTTTCCGTCGCATCCAGCGGGAAAGCATCCAGCGCGTCTTCAACGCCATCATTATCATCATCGGCATCGGTATTATCACCCGTACCGTCACCATCACTGTCCAGCCATTCAGCCGGATCCAGCGGGAAGGCATCCGCTCTATCCGCCACGCCATCACCGTCACTGTCAGGACCAGCCGGTGGCGCTGTTGTCAGCGCCAGTACTTCCGCCGTTGATAACGCACTATCCATGACAACAACTTCATCCAGATCACCATTGTAGATACCGGAACCGTCTTCCTGCATACCAAGCAGCAGATCAAGATTATTGGCCCCTATTGATAAACCGGGGGTGGATAATGTGCTTTCTAACACACCATTAATATATAACCTGATGTCCGCACCATCATAGGTCACCGCTATGTGCATCCAGTTGGCACCATCCGACGGGTAACTGCTCACCGAGTTAACACGATACGTATTACCCGATGTGGCCTGATTAAAGCGGGCAAACACCACACCACTGCTCGATAAACTCAGCTCATAGCCGTCAGACGTCGAATTAATCGCTTTCTTGATGAGGTACTGGGTATCCTGCACGCGCGGCCTTATCCAGGCAGCCAGGCTAATCGCCGAACTGATATCCAGCGAGTTTGCATCGGCTATCACGACCTTATCCGACACCCCGCCATTGAAGCTCAGCGCGCTGCCGTTCACACCGCCAACCCAGCTTACCGTGCCATTGATCTGTCCATCATTACCGTTACCGGAGCTATCGTAAATCGCCGTACCGGTTGACGTATCCATCAGCCATTCACCACCACGGGGTGTGGTCAACTCCGGCAGCGGGCTGGTGCCCAGCTGATATTCCTCGACATTGCTATAGCCATCACCGTCGGTATCCAGTAACGCGTCACTCGCATCCAGCGGATCAAAACCGTACTGCAGCTCCCACGCATCCGGCATACCGTCATTATCATCATCGCTATCGGCATTGTTACCAATACCGTCACTGTCTGTGTCCACACTTTCCGTCGTATCCAGCGGGAAGGCGTCCAGCGCATCTTCAACGCCATCATTGTCATCATCGCTATCGGCATTGTTGCCAATACCGTCACTGTCAGTATCCACGCTTTCGGCTGGATCTAACGGGAAGGCATCAGCTGTATCAGCAACCCCATCATTGTCATCGTCTGTATCAGTGTTGTTACCAATACCGTCATTGTCTGTGTCCACACTTTCCGTCGCATCCAGCGGGAAGGCATCCAGCGCGTCTTCAACGCCATCATTATCATCATCGGCATCGGTATTATCACCCGTACCGTCACCATCACTGTCCAGCCATTCAGCCGGATCCAGCGGGAAGGCATCCGCTCTATCCGCCACGCCATCACCGTCACTGTCAGGACCAGCCGGTGGCGCTGTTGTCAGCGCCAGTACTTCCGCCGTTGATAACGCACTATCCATGACAACAACTTCATCCAGATCACCATTGTAGATACCGGAACCGTCTTCCTGCATACCAAGCAGCAGATCAAGATTATTGGCCCCTATTGATAAACCGGGGGTGGATAATGTGCTTTCTAACACACCATTAATATATAACCTGATGTCCGCACCATCATAGGTCACCGCTATGTGCATCCAGTTGGCACCATCCGACGGGTAACTGCTCACCGAGTTAACACGATACGTATTACCCGATGTGGCCTGATTAAAGCGGGCAAACACCACACCACTGCTCGATAAACTCAGCTCATAGCCGTCAGACGTCGAATTAATCGCTTTCTTGATGAGGTACTGGGTATCCTGCACGCGCGGCCTTATCCAGGCAGCCAGGCTAATCGCCGAACTGATATCCAGCGAGTTTGCATCGGCTATCACGACCTTATCCGACACCCCGCCATTGAAGCTCAGCGCGCTGCCGTTCACACCGCCAACCCAGCTTACCGTGCCATTGATCTGTCCATCATTACCGTTACCGGAGCTATCGTAAATCGTCGTACCGGTTGACGTATCCATCAGCCATTCACCACCACGGGGTGTGGTCAACTCCGGCAGCGGGCTGGTGCCCAGCTGATATTCCTCGACATTGCTATAGCCATCACCGTCGGTATCCAGTAACGCGTCACTCGCATCCAGCGGATCAAAACCGTACTGCAGCTCCCACGCATCCGGCATACCGTCATTATCATCATCGCTATCGGCATTGTTACCAATACCGTCACTGTCTGTGTCCACACTTTCCGTCGTATCCAGCGGGAAGGCGTCCAGCGCATCTTCAACGCCATCATTGTCATCATCGCTATCGGCATTGTTGCCAATACCGTCACTGTCAGTATCCACGCTTTCGGCTGGATCTAACGGGAAGGCATCAGCTGTATCAGCAACCCCATCATTGTCATCGTCTGTATCAGTGTTGTTACCAATACCGTCATTGTCTGTGTCCACACTTTCCGTCGCATCCAGCGGGAAGGCGTCCAGCACATCTTCTACGCCATCATTATCATCATCCGTATCGGCATTGTTGCCAATCAGGTCTCCATCGCTGTCTTCCCACTCCGCGGGGTCGGATGGAAAGGCATCGATACTGTCTGCAACACCATCACCGTCCGTATCAGCATCCGGTGGAACTACACCTGTCAGGGTTAATACTTCTGCATCGGATAAGGCAACATCCATTATGCGTACTTCATCCAGATCACCATTGTAGCGACCAGCCCCGTCGTCCTGCATACCTAATAACAGATCAAGATTGTTTGTAGCTATCGATAAGCCAGGTGAGGATAAGGTACTTTCTAATACACCATTAATATATAACCTGATGTCTGTGCCGTCATACGTCGCAGCGATATGCATCCAGGTGGCACCATCCGACGGGTAACTGCTCAATGAGTTAAGACGATAACCATTGTCTGATGAAGCATAATTAAATCGTACGAAGACCGCTCCAGAGGAAGATAAACTCAATTCATAGCCGTCCACACTGGAGGAGTCCTTCTTGATCACATACTGGGTAGCCTGTACGCGAGGTTTGATCCATGCAGACAGTGTAATAACCGAATTGATGTCCAGTGACGGCGCATCTGGAATCACTACTCTATCATTAGCACCGCCGTTGAAACTCAGCGCTGTGCCGTTAATCCCCGTTACCCAGTTAACTGTCCCACTAAGCTGGCCATTATTGGCATTCCCGGAGAGATCAAATACGGTGGTACCTGTACCTTCATCTGCGTCTATATGGCAAACTTCTGCTGCTATGGAAGGAAAAGATAGAACAGTAAGAATTGGTAGGATAATCCATGATAACGATGATACTCTATTGGTTATTTTGTTCATTTATTAACCACCTTACTAGTAGGAGTTATTATTGTAACGTTAATTGTTGCAATACCCACTGCAACATCCATACCAAAATAACAATATCTATATTTATCAATAATATGCCGAGTTATAGGTGTTTTGGAGGCTCACAAGGTGTAAAAAATAGTGACACTAATGTTCGCTTCTCAACATCATTTGCTGTTGTTTTTAGGGATGTCTCGACTTAGGTGCCAGTGTCAAATACTTACAAATATGTCGGTAAATATTGCACAGCAATAACCCTGCAATGATTTATCATACGGGCTGTTTATAATTTCAGTTATTATTAACCTGAACATTTCATGCATAAGTCAATCGCTTGACCATACATTAGCGGTCACTTATTTTATGAATCAAACAGGTTTTCAGTTCGAATTCTGATCAAAATCCAGATTAAAGGCGTAACTTCCACTTACCCCATTGTTTATCAACGGGCCGGGGTAGTACTCTTTTTGTTTATCCACGTTATACGCTGGTGGCCTCTGTCTTGAATAAATCTTAATCCTGTCGGCCATGAGTAGTAACATCAGTGGCATCAAAATCCAGAATTAAATCGTTGGGATGGTTTTTAAATGAAGCGACAAACTGATCAAAAAATACTTTGCAAATAGCAACCATTAAATGCCGATCCGTTCGGTTCTCCAGGCGACAAAGGGTTGACTGGCAGGCAAGAACATCATGGCGGTTAACGACAGTTTGTATCGCTGTATCAGTGCCTAATGTTTTATGGTCATTGAGATCATCATAATCCTGACATAAGCCATAAACTCGCTGTCTGAGCAGACTGATTTGAGAGTGAGTGACCTGATCTTGCTCACGAGGGTCATGCAGTATTGATCAATATATTCCATTAAGCCTGGCTGTTTATCCATTTGACGAAGCAACAACACACCACCATCACTGGTGATATCGCTCTCGGTAAATTAGGCCTGAATTTTACAATGATTTAATGCAGTAAATAAAAGAATCTCATGGTTAAAAGTTGCCATAGGCAATGTCCTTAATCATTTTTTGTAAATTTTGAATTACATAATGCTTTAAGAATTCACCATTTTTATGTGTGAAATATTCAGCTTATCTTAGTTAATTTTTAAAACTATCCTATAATTTTGTACAACAAGAAATTGATCACAGTTTTAAAAAATGGAAATGTGTGTTTTAAGATTCATAGTTGACTGGACACCATATCATAATTTTTTGAGAGTAATCATCGACTAATGGTGCCTGTTATAAAAAGAATAAATGATTATGAAGTTGAGATTTCCCATGGTTATGATTTTGAAAAATTGCAGGAACTGTGGCTTTCGGTACAGCGGGAGCAAGACCTGCCTTTCTTTCTGACCTGGTCATGGATTTCATGCTGGATAAAATCTTATGATCCACAAATTGTGGTTGTATCAGCTAAATGGAATAACAAAACTGTAGCAATAGGCCTTTTTACCTGTTCGATTGATAATCGACATGGTTTCATCAGCTCACGCCAATATCGTCTTCATCAAATGGGTGATCCCTTACTGGACCAGATCTGGATGGAATATAACGATTTTATCTATGACAGCGATCACAGGGTTGCAGCAGTAAATGCCTGTATTCAGAGCTTACAGCAGAGTGATAATGAATGGGATGAGATTGTTCTGTCAATGATGGCTGAGTCAAGGGCAAAGGAAATAGGGAGCAAGATAAGTAACTCACATATCATGCTTAAGATCCCATGTTATGCGACAAATTTAAACACAATAAAACAAAATAATGCGAGTTATCTTTCGACACTTAATTCGAATACGAGGTACCAGATTCGCAGGTCAATTCGACTCTATCAAAAGCTTCATGGTGATTTAAAGTTTGATTTAGCACAGGATACTGAGCAGGCACTAGCGTTATTTCATGAGGCGGGCAGTTATCATGTTTTGAGATGGGATGATAGTGGTTATAAAAACCAGAAGTTTATCCAGTTTCATGAAAACCTGATAAAAGATACCTTTAACAAAAAAATGATAGCTTTGATGAAAGTCTCGGCTGGTGATACCACTATCGCAATTTTGTATTTTCATCTGGTAGATAAAAATGTTTTTTTTTATTTACAGGGTATTAGTTATGAGAGTGATCATAAACTAAAACCTGGGCTGGTTGCTCATGCAATGGCATCACAATATTTTCTTGAGCAGGGAATGCATAGCTATGATTACATGGGTGGTTACAGCCAGTATAAGTGCCAGCTTGCTACCCACTCAGAAGACCTGGTTTCTGTTTGCATACAAAAGCCTGAGCTTAAATTCAGCATTGAAAAAATCGGTCAGCGGATAAAACTATTGAGCCGTAATGTAATCAGTCGACGAATTAAATAACAAGCATGGTCATGTTCTCAACGCTTAATCGAAACCCGCTGATACTATTATTTATACCAATAATAGTTATACCTTTACTGTTACTAAACACAACTGCATCAATGATAAAAGTGTGGATGGTTAATGAAACCTTCACTCACGGGTTTTTGGTGTTTCCGCTTACTTTCTGGCTGATCTGGCATCAAAAGGACCAGATACAGTTACTCAAATCTGCTCCTGAACCTCGAGTAATTGGGTTGCTGGTTTTTCTATTGTCTGGCTGGTTTGTAAGCTCAGTGGTTGATGTCCAGGTTGTGCAGCAACTTTGTATGATTTCAATTGTTATAGCCACAATATGGATTGTAGTGGGACGACAGGTTTTATCCTCGGTCTTTTTCCCTCTTTTCTTTTTGTATTTCGCAGTTCCCTTTGGTCAGAGTTTTATACCGCCGTTAATGGAGTTTACTGCAAACTTTACGGTTTATTTAGTTCAACTATCAGGCATACCTATATATCGTGACGGGCTTTTTTTTACCTTACCCAGCGGTAACTGGTCTGTGGTTGAAGAATGTAGTGGCGTGAGGTATTTGATAGCTTCTTTCACGATGGGCTGTATATACGCTTATATTAATTACTCATCTTTAAAAAAGCGTCTTATCTTTATATTGCTGGCTTTATTTGTTCCCATTGTTGGTAATGGTCTAAGGGCCTATGGCATTGTCATGATAGGGCATTTCAGTGGTATGGAGCTGGCTGTAGGCGCCGACCATCTGGTATATGGCTGGCTATTTTTTGGTGTTGTTATTTTTTCGCTGTTTTATGTTGGCAGTTTCTGGCGTGACCCTAAAGAGTCCTTTATTACAGAAAAAAGCAACCCTAAACAGTCCGCACCGAGATAATTATTCCAGGTTTTCATTATTAATATTGATTGCCTGTTTCGCCCTGATTGCTTGCTTTTATTTATTCTCAAATTATATTAAAGAAAGTAAACAGGATGTAACCAGGCCTGTATCGTTCATTCTTCCAGTTAATTTTTCTGGCTGGCGGCTTAGATGGAGATCGATTACTGAAATGGCAACCTATATTTTTTAATCCTGATGTTGAGATATCAGGCGGTTATATTTCTGGCAATGATTTTGTTCAGTTAAATATTGGATATTATCAAACGCAAAGACAGGGCGCCGAGGCGATATCAACCAAGAATAGAATTGCTACCCCACTGGGAGGCGAGTGGAAAAAAATAAAGTCATCTGAAATCAAGGACAACGGTATGTCCTTTACAGAAACGGAATTAAGCAATACTGATACAAAGGTACTGGTATGGCACTGGTATAGGATCGGGCGGTACGAAACGACAAGCCCATATATTGCAAAATTCATTGATGCTTACAATCTGATTGTGAAAGGAAGAACGGATGCGTCAATGATTTGTGTATCAACTTCTCTTGATGAGAATAAACAATTTAGCAGACAGAGACTTACTGATTTTCTGCATGATGCATCGGGTGATATTAATCGCCAGCTTGAGCAATTGGCAAGTGAATAATATTTCGATGAAATATTTTTCTGGGAAAAGTGTGTATGGCCTGTTAAAACCGGAGCTGAGCACACATACCATTAGTTTCATTATTTATAGAGCGCTGATGTGATAACACATAAATCGAAACAAGCAATAGCCTTGCCTAAGGACTGTCCTCCTCAGCTCCTGGTTGTTATTGATACTGAAGAAGAATTTGACTGGGACAAACCGGTAGACAGAAAAGCGACCTCAGTAGCAGCGATGCAATACATCAACCGGGTTCAGGATATTTTTGATGACTATGGCATTGTTCCCTGTTACGTGATTGATTATCCAATCGCATCCCAGGAAGAGAGCTATATACCTTTACTAAATATTTTTCAGGACAAACGTTGTGAAATTGGCGCCCATCTGCATCCATGGGTTACGCCCCCAGAAAGTGAAGAAATGAGGCCTGAAAATACCTATCCGGGAAATCTTGGCAAGTCACTGGAATATGAAAAACTAAAAAACCTGACAGATAAAATACAGCAAAACTTTGATTTTCAACCGGTTATTTATAAAGCGGGAAGATATGGATTTGGTCAAAATACAGAAGCAGTTTTAACAGAACTGGGCTATCAAATAGATTTGTCTTTTTGTCCCCCTGTAAACCATGGTGAGGATGGTGGTCCTGATTACAGCCAGGTCCATGCACAACCTTTCTGGTTTGATGATAGTAAAAACTTACTGGAAATACCTATAACTGGTTCATTTGTAGGTTGGGCAGGCGGAGCTTCAAAGATTTTATTTGACATTGCCCAGGCGGGCAAAAAAGTTAAAATGCCGGGGATTTTTAATCGCCTGGGTATTGTAGACCGGTTGATGCTTTCACCTGAAGGATTTACACCCGAAGAGCATATTAAAATTACAGAATTTTTGTATGATAAAGGTGTTCGGACCTTTACCTGGAGCTTTCATAGCCCCACGGTTATGCCCGGTACTACATCCTATGTAACTAATGAACAGGAATTAAAAAAGTTTCTTGATTCATTTCATCAATTTTTCGATTTTTTCTTTAATACTATGAATGGTGTTGCGACTACACCTACAAAACTCAAAAGCCAATTGGAGTCTATATAAAATGAAGATTTTAGGTATATCACCCCTTGATAAGGACGCAACCGTTTCAATCGTTGAAGATGGCAAAATTCTGTTTGCTGCTGGCGAAGAGCGTTTTACCAGGATCAAACAACAGGATGGTTTTCCTTATAAGTCTCTCGAAAAGGCATTGGAATATACCAATACATCGGTAAACGATATCGATCAGGTTGCCTATGCATTTACTGATTGGCAAGATGAGCAAATAATTATTGATAATAATATGGAGGATGAAAAGAAGTTTATTAATCATTTTAAAGGCAGGGATCTTGAAAAGCTGCTGAAGGAAGCCAGAAAGAAAAAGCATGATTATAAAGAGGCGATTCATGGGTTGAAAGATCCTAATGAAAAAATGGAAAAAAGCTTTCTGCATGATACCTTTTACAGCGTGACCGGGAAAAATTCTTTAGCTTCTCGTGCTGCCGCTAAACGCGGTTCAAAAGACTGGAGAAATAATGCTGTTGCCTCACTTATGCACTGGCAGCATGAACTGGACAGGGGCCTGCAAAAATATAGTCTGGATGACAAGTTAAAGCGTATGGACCATCATCTGTCGCATGCTGCTAATGCTTTTATTGCGAGTGGATATGAGCGGGCGCTTTGTATTACGCTAGATGGTTATGGTACCGGTTTGGCCGGCTCTGTTAGTGAGGCTTCAAATGGCAAGATACGCCGGCTGCATGGCGTTAAATACCCTAACTCACTCGGTACCATGTATGAGCATGTGACATCCAGCCTTGGATTTAAGCCGAGTCGTCATGAAGGCAAGATTGTCGGCCTCGCTTCCTATGGTGACCCCAAAGTTCTTAGTGACATATTATTAAACAACATTGAGCAGACTGATGGGGATTTTCGAATCTTTGGTTCTAACAATGTATACCTGTCACGATACCTGGCGTCTAATTTTTCTAAAATTGATGTTGCAGCTGCATACCAGTATGTGCTGGAGGTTGTAGCAACAAAATACATAAAACACTGGGTCAAGAAGACAGGTATAGACACCATTGTATTATCGGGTGGTGTTGCAGCAAATGTTAAATTGAACCAGCGTGTGTTTGAAATTGATGAGGTTAAACACATCTTTATCTACCCGAATATGGGAGATGGTGGTTGCGGCAGTGGCGCTGCGATGTACCAGTCATGGGATGGCAAAACACTGGATACCATTAGCAATGCTTATTTTGGCCCGGACTTTTCTGACAGTGAAATTGAAGCGGAACTTAAGGCCAATGGACTGGAGTTTACCAAACCCGCTAACCTCGCAGAAGAAGTTGCTAAACTTATTTACAGTGGAAAAGTGGCAGCACGTTTTGATGGTCGTATGGAATATGGTCCAAGGGCGCTTGGTAATCGTTCTATTATGTATCATGGCCAGGAGCCGGAAGTTAACCAGTGGCTAAACAAGCGGCTGGGCAGAACAGAGTTTATGCCATTTGCACCAGTGACCCTCTATGAAGCAAGAGAAAAGTATTACCATAATATTAAAGGTGCTGAGCATACTGCTGAATTTATGACGATTACTTTTGACTGTACCGATGAAATGAAAAGGGACTGCCCTGCTGCTGTGCATATTGACGGTACGGCAAGACCACAGTTAATTCAGCGTGAGGTGAATCCTGGTTACTATGACATTGTCAAAGAGTATGAAAAGTTAAGTGGAATTTCGAGTTTAATTAACACCAGTTTTAATATGCACGAAGAACCCATAGTCTGTACTCCGCACGACGCGGTACGTGCATTCCTAGATGGTCATCTTGATGTGCTGGTAATAGGTCCTTACCTGGTTATAAGCCCTGTTGCTGAATAATATTGGTCATTACCAGTTTCACTTATGTTTAAATCGGTACCTGTTGAAATCAGCAATAGCTATGATTTCGCCATAGAGAACCATCCTTTTAGCATAGGCGTTCCCTTTGCTGAAGGTGAAGTATATCGTCAGGAGCATTTGAAACTGGGTTTCAAAGGAGAGTCTAAACAATTCAATATTACTCAGCTGGCGAACTGGCCAGATGGCAGTATTAAATGGATGTTGCTGGATTTTCAGGCCAGTTTGGACGCTAATGAGAACCTGCTTTTTGAGCTTACTAGTAAGAAAGGTGCAGACAGTCATTCTTATCATCTATCTGAATTAGCACTGATAGTGATTAGTGATGTTGATGATTCATATTTGGTTGATACTGGTGCTGCCAGGTTTACTATTAATAAACATAAATTAGGTTTGTTCGACCAGGTCATCTATAACGGTAATGAGTTGTTATCAGATGCGCCAGGTCTTATTAGGCTTGTTGACGATCAGGAAGACCAGGCAACTTCAATCATAACGTCCATTACTTTCCCTGATGCTGAAAACACATTAAGAAAAAAAATCAATATTGACGGATTTTTTCAAAATACCGGTGGGAAAAGCCTGGCCAGTTTTAATTTAAAGCTGACATTTTATGCTGGTCTTTCGACTGTAAAATGTGAGTTCACTCTGTTAAATCCACAGGCAGCTAAACATCCAGGAGGAGTCTGGGATCTTGGTGATGAAGGCTCTTTCTTCTTTAAAGAACTATCGGTAAAAATTCAGTTAGCTAAAACAGAAGATGACTATAAATCATCAATTAGAATATCGACGGACACTGAATGGCGCCTGGCTGAAAATGGGAATTTAACGCTTGAGCAGAATTCCAGTGGAGGGGAAAACTGGCAGAGTAAAAACCATATGAATTTCAAGGGTGAGGTTCCCCTGGAGTTTAAAGGTTTTCGATATTATGAACAGGGTGTTCAGCTGGAAAACGGTGATAGAGCGACACCATCTGTTTTTATGGCTTCAGGCGAAAAAGGGGTCACTGCGCATATTGTAGATTTCTGGCAAAACTTTCCAAAAGGCATTCAGCTAGATCAGTCCACATTATCGCTGAACCTTTTTCCACGAAGGGATGCAGACTGTTACGAGCTTCAGGGTGGAGAAAGAAAAAGGCATACTTTTTATTTAGATTTTAGTAATAATAAATCGTCTCTTGACAGTTATGTCAATGAAATAACTCCCCGGATTACTCTCGAATATTATTCTCAAACAAAAGTCATTCCCTGGCTTCCTGGTTTTCACCAGGACTCAGTTATGCAGGAGCTTATAAACAGGGGGATTCAGGGAGAGAATAATTTTTTCGATAAAAGAGAAACCATCGATGAATATGGCTGGCGTAATTTTGGTGAGATATATGCTGACCATGAAGGGCTTGAATATAAAGGTAACGATCAATTAATTTCTCACTATAACAATCAATATGATCCTGTTTACGGTTTTATTAAGCAGTATCTAATTACTGGCGATAGCCGCTGGCATGAGTTACTGTCTAAACTTGCACAGCATATAGTCGATATTGATATCTACCATACGGTTAAAGACAGAGATGAATACAATGGTGGCTTATTCTGGCACACGCATCATTATTTAAATGCATTTACCTGTACCCACCGGACCTTTTCCGGCAAGCATGCAGAAGATTTTTTATATGGAGAAATTGGCGGTGGACCCGGGGACGAGCATTGTTATACCACCGGCCTAAGTTATTATTATTTCATGACAGGAGACGAAGTATATAAAGATGCTGCGCTTCAGGTTGTTCATTGGGTAAGCCGTGTTTTAGAAGGTTCCGGTACGTTAATTGAGAGGGTGTTTCAGTTTAAAAGTAAACAACTCCCCATATTAAAGCGGCTGATTTCCGGTGAAACTGTCCAGCAATACAGTTATCCTTTTACCCGCGGTACCGGCAATTACATTACGTCTCTGATTGATGCCTATAATTTAACGGGGGAGCGACAGTATCTATCAAGTGTTGAAAGAGTAATTCAACAATCGATACATCCCCTGGATGATATTTCACTAAGACATCTAAAAGACACGGAGGCAAGCTGGTCGTACCTGATATATTTACAGGCTTTGTGCAAATACCTGAATTTGAAAACGAGCATTAAAGAAGTAGATGCTGCATGTCTATATGCTAAAGATAGCTTGCTGCATTATGTAGACTGGATGCTTGAAAATGAATCTCCATTTTTGCAAAATGCAGAGAACCTGGAATACCCCAACCATACCTGGACGGCACAGGATTTACGTAAAGCAAATCTCTTTTATGTAGCATCACTGTATAGCGAAAATAATAAAACTAAATACCTTGAGGCAGCCCATTATTATGTCCAATACGTAGAAGATACACTGAAGAATGAAGAGACCCGGTATTATTCAAGAATATTGGTATTGCTGATGCAAAATGATATCCATGAGTCTGGTCTTGACTATGAAGCTGCCAGTCCATTGAGAAACGCTTCTAATTTAAAAACTTATTCTCCGGCGCCACTTTATAATTTTTCAGGTATTCTGATGGAATTTTTTCGCGATATTGTTAGTAGGGTTTTTAAATTGTCCCTCAAAAATGAAAGTCGGTGGTTAAGTTTCAGAATGCAATAATACCTTAATGTTAAATTATGGGCGCCCGACAGGTGTTGCAAAATCTGATCGCTTACCGACAATGGATGATTAACTGCCTGAACAAAATATTAGTATCAGCTATCAAGTGATTATGAATGGTGGTGTCATGCTCGATTCGCTGGATAAGATAAATATTTTATCACTGCTTTGTAATAAGGAGGCAAATATGTATTTATGCGCTATCCTTTGTTATTAGAAGAAGGGTATTGTTATCTGGATTTATCGGAAATTAAAACAGGCATGTATAGAGTGTATTAGCTATGTACCCGATAAATTTTGTGTTTTTGAAAACTTACATTACCAGTAGATTTATTTGTTGATGATAAATATATTGAAAAAACTGAAAGTTATACTAAAAGCTATACTAAGATATACCGTATAGTAAATTTTATTAAAGGAAAGATTACAAATCTTAAGGTGTAAAAATGAGAAATTTATTTATAGCCATTTTTATAATGGTTTCTGGTTTTAGTTTGATTGTCGGCTGCGCTAATACACAACCGAATCTTCCTGCCGAATCCGAGTTCAGTTCTAGTGTCTTGATTGAATCATATAAGATAGCTGTTGACGACAAACTATCAATAAATGTCTGGAAAAATCCCGAGCTGTCTCTTTCCGAACCGGTACGCCCTGATGGAAAAATATCCCTTCCCCTGGCTGGTGATGTTATGGCGGCTGGTCTGACACCGGAAGAATTAGCTGCTGTAATTGAAAAAAGACTGGCTAATTATGTCAAAGCACCTAATGTAACTATCATTTTAACCCAGCTTAAGGGACATGAATTTCTTTCACGAGTCAGGGTGACGGGTTCAGTTGCAAATAATGTTTCGATGGCATATCACCCGGGAATGACAGCACTTGATGCTGTTCTTGAAGCGGGTAGTGTTGATGTTTTCGCAGATGCAAATAATACAAAGGTACACAGGCGCACTAAAAAAGGTAGTGAGTCATATGATATTCACCTGAAAGATATTATGGAAAAGGGCGATATGACAACAAATATTAAATTAATGCCTGGCGATATTGTCACTGTTCCACAAAGTACTTTCTAAACAGTATCATAATTAGTTATTAGTCAGACATTTCATGTATCTAAAACGACGAAGATATTATATATCCTTGGTCATTATTGGCTTTTGTCTTGCCAGTAAGACGGTTATTGCACTGGAGTTCCAGCCTGGTGTAGGTGTGGGTGTTGAATATACTGATAATATTAAATTAACACAGGATAATGTACTATCAGATCAAATTGCAACCGCTTATGCGGGTGTCAGAATTGCTGAAAATGAAGGTTCATTAACGTATGATGCGTATGCATCAATTAATGAGAATAATTACCTTCAGAATACTTTTGTCGACCAGCGTTATTATAGATTAGTGGCAAACGCGGACTGGGAAATAAAACCAGAGCGTTTCAACTTGAGCGTTAGTGATACATTCAGCCAGCGTACGGTTAATGCATTATATTCCAATACACCAGATAATTTACAGGATAGTAATGTTTTTCAATTTGGTGCGAATATTAAATTTCCAATATTTACACGTCAACATTTCAGTTTAAATCCATATTTCAGTCAGTATTATTATGAGAAGGCACCTACAGATAATAATAAGCAGTATTCCATAGCGGCTGCGCTGGGATTATAAAATGTCTCCTTTAAATAATGTGGGTTTTAATTTAGGTTACAGGGAAATTGATTATTTTAATATCAACTCATCTAACACAATATTTACTAATGCGGGAATGGTTTTCAGTGGACGACGTGTGAGGTCAGAATATGCCATTAATTTAGGTGCAACCAATGTAAGTAGGGACAATACTGATTTTGAAGATCAGGATGATACAGGGTTTTCTGGAAGTCTATACCATAGTGCAAAATTATCTTCTCGCTCAACATTTAAAACAAATGTGTCAACAGATCTAACGGATACTAGCAGCGCAATTGGAAACGAGAGTGTTGTTCAACTGTCAACTGATGTTATACGTAATGAGGTGATAAATTTAGCTTACTTGAGAAAAGATGCGCAGTTACGTTCAAATATATGGGCGGAGTATCGCAAATTAACATACGAAACAGAGGTGGTGAATGATCGTTTGGTGCGGCTTTTTGGAGCACAGCTGGATTATCCAGTGACACAGTTATTGTCCAGTGGTGTATATGTAAGATTCAATCGCACAATACAACTGAATAATCAGTCTTACCAGAGTAAAGAATTTACTGTTGGCGGTAATATTAAATATCGTTTAACAGCTAAATTACATAGTACATTTGATATCAAATATCGCACTAAAGACAGTGAAGATCTAGATCCAAATAATCAAGATTATGATGAGTTTAGTGTTTTTGCCACTCTTGTTTATGGGTATGGCAGTGTTTCCAGGTCAACAAAAGTAGGCACTTTCTAAATTGTTAACTAATCACTAATTATATTTAATTGATAATAAATCGACTCATACTTCGATAACTAATCGCTTCAGTCAGGTGCGGTGCTTCAATGTTCTGGCTGTTTTCAATGTCAGCAATGGTGCGTGCCAGTTTTAAAATTCGGTGATAAGCGCGTGCCGATAATTTTAACTTTTCCATGGCTTTTTCCAGCAATAATATTTCTTCAGTTTTGAGAATACAGAAGGCTTCGACTTCTTTTACTTTTAACTCTGCATTGCAGCGTGGTCCACGTTTTTGCTGGTGCATAAATGCGTTATAAACACGTTGCCTTATCCGTTCGCTGCATTCACCTTTAGCGGCATCATTATTAAAGACCTGGTTGCTGATGCGTGGCACTTCAATATGAATATCAATTCGGTCAAGAAATGGAGCAGATATTCTATTACGATATTTTAGTTGCTGCTCGGGTGTGCATTGACACTGGTCTTTGCCATCACAGCTATAACCTTGCGGGCAGGGATTCATTGCGGCAATCAATTGAAAGCGTGCAGGAAACTCGGCCTGTCTGGCCGCGCGTGAAATGGTAATAGTGCCTGTTTCCATGGGTTCGCGTAACACGTCGATAACATGGCGATCAAACTCGGTCAATTCATCGAGAAACAATACACCCTGATGCGCCAGGGAGATTTCACCGGGTAATGGTTTAGAGCCACCGCCAACAAGAGCAACGCCTGATGTCGTATGATGTGGACTTCTAAAGGGGCGTTGTTTCCATTGTTCAATAGCAAATCCCTGATGGCTGATTGAATTGATGGAAGCGCTCTCAAGCGCCTGTGATGTCGTCATTGGCGGTAATATGCCTGGCAGTCGGCTGGCTAACATGGACTTGCCTGTTCCCGGTGGTCCTACCATTAGCAGGTTATGGCGACCGGCGGCGGCAATTTCAAGTGCACGTCGCGCACGATGTTGTCCGCGTACATCAGACATATCGAGTACACCGTGGGTTTTCTGCCTGTCTGAAGGTGGGGTTGCGGAAGGTAATGTGATCAGCCTCTGTAAATGCTGGCATACACTTAACAGGTTGTCAGCAGCAAAGATCTCAGTATGTTCGATTAATACCGCCAGCTCCGCACTTTTAACAGGCAAAATCAGTTTTTTCTTTGCCTGTTTTGCAGCAATGGCAATCGGCAGGCTGCCATTAACCTCACGTAAACAACCCGATAATGCCAGCTCTCCATGAAATTCGTATTTATCCAGCTGTGATTTATCTATTTGCCCTGAGGCAGCAAGGATGCCAAGTGCGATGGGTAAATCATAACGTCCGCCATCCTTGGGTAAATCAGCCGGCGCCAGATTGACGGTGATTCTACGTGCTGGAAATTCAAAACCGGAATTAATAATGGCAGCGCGCACCCTGTCTTTGCTCTCTCTGACAGCAGCTTCTGGCAAGCCGACGATGGAGAATGCAGGCAAACCATTTGACAGGTGGACTTCAACAGTAACGACGGCCGCATTGATGCCATTTAAGGCGCGTGTATATAGAGTAGCAAGTTGCATCTATCCCTTCCCTGAGATTGTTGATTAATATAGGTGCGACAAATTCGCACAATGGTGCCAGAGTATTCGCCAGTCGTGCGAATTTGTCGCACCTACAGTTGTTTAGTTAGCCGTTCCACTTCTTTTTCCAGTTGCTCAAGTTTTTCACGGGTCCTTTGCAGTACAGCCGATTGTACATCGAACTCTTCCCGTGTGACCAGGTTCATTTTTGTCAGCGATGATTGCAACAGGCTGCGTACATTGCTCTCAATATCATCCTGCATGTGTTTTACATCGCCAGGAATCAGTGAGCTGATGCGTCTGCTTAATTCTTCAAGAGCTTCGTTCATTATCAAATATAACTCTGCCAGTAACGTTCTAAGTGGGATGCATTATTGTAAATCAATTATTGTTATTAAGCATGCACCAAAATGTGACGGCCATATTACAGGCGCACTACATTGGTGCAAAAAGTGGCTGAAAAATTTTCAAATAAATCGAAAAACTTTATAACATATTGATTATATTATACATATTAATATTGGCACGGTGCCTGCATAAGTGGGGATAAGTTTTCTACAAAACTCAAAACTGTTTTATTTTTTAATATTAACCGGGAGTCTTACTTCATGAAAAAATCTATTGTTCTGGCAACTGCGGTTGCTTCTGTTTTAACCAGTGGTATTGCTGCTGCTGAATTGTCTGCTAATGCAGCTATTGCTTCTAACTATATCTGGCGCGGTATTACACAAACTAATGATCAGGCTGCTGGTCAGGGTGGTATTGACTGGGGTAATGATTCTGGTCTTTATGTGGGTACCTGGGTTTCTAACGTTGCGTTTGGTAATACCTGCCGGTCAGGAGGCTACGAAATGGATGTTTACGCCGGCTTTGGTGGTGAAGCGAGGTGGCTTTGGTTATGACCTGGGTGTTATTTCATATCAGTACCCAGTTGCTCCAAATACTAATTTTACTGAAGTTTACGCTTCAGGAACGTTCAGTATAGTAACTATTGGTCTTGCATATACTGCTGATGCGGCATCGGGTAATAAGGATGCTCCATTTGATTCAGGCGATATGTATGTTAACGCTAGCCTTGATTTTCCAGTGAGTAAAAGTGATGTAAGTATCTATGCAGGTTCTTACATGTTTGACGCTGATGGTACTGGTGCTGGTAAAGCCGGCGAACTGGATTATGCCCATTATGGTGCCAGTATCAGCAAAGATGGTTTTACTTTTGCAGTGGATAAAAATGACATTGAAACAACAAATGCTGTTTTTGCTTTAGCTGATGGTACATCTGACAATGTTCGCTTTACTGCAAGCTACTGCAGTCGATTTCGAACTTTAAGAAGTCTGTTGTATTAATTTAAACCTTAGATGGTTTTTGGCCTGCCCTCAATAACGAGGGCAGGCACATTCCGAGGAGTGACTATTATGAAAATGATTACTGCAATCATTAAACCTTTCAAGCTTGATGATGTGCGTGAAGCATTATCTGATATTGGTGTGCAGGGAATTACGGTATCAGAAGTAAAAGGATTTGGTCGTCAAAAAGGACATACCGAGTTATATCGTGGTGCTGAATATGTTGTTGATTTTTTGCCAAAAGTAAAAGTTGAAGTTGCGGTAGCAGCTGATATTGCTGAGAAAGTGATTGAGGCAATCCGTGGTGCAGCAAATACCGGCAAAATCGGCGATGGCAAAATCTTTGTTTCCACTGTTGAAGAAGTTGTTCGTATTCGTACCGGTGAAACTGGTGCTGAAGCGCTTTAACTTTGTCCCTGGTTAACACTATTAATTTAATTAATTTGGAGGATCTCAACGTGGATCAAGTACTCGAATTACAATATGCGCTAGATACCTTTTATTTCCTGGTATGTGGTGCCTTAGTTATGTGGATGGCCGCTGGTTTCTCAATGTTAGAAGCCGGCCTGGTCCGTTCAAAAAATACAGCTGAAATTTTAACCAAGAACGTGGCGTTATTTGCCATTTCCTGCATTATGTACCTGGTTTGCGGTTACGCAATTATGTATGGCGGTGGTTATATGCTGGCTGACATCGCCCTGGATGGTGCAGCTAATGCAGATGCTTTAACTGCAACCGTATTAGCTGCATCTAAGAGAAGCTGGTTTTGGCGGTGATTCTGTTTATTCAGACGCATCAGACTTCTTCTTCCAGGTGGTATTTGTTGCGACTGCGATGTCAATAGTCTCTGGTGCGGTTGCCGAACGTATGAGGCTGTGGAGCTTCCTGCTGTTTGCCGTCGTTATGACCGGTTTTATATACCCTATGGAAGGTTCATGGACATGGGGTGGTGATGAAGTATTTGGTTTGTATAACCTTGGCGACCTTGGTTTCTCTGACTTTGCTGGCTCTGGTATCGTGCATCTGGCTGGTGCTACTGCAGCTTTGGCTGGTGTATTACTGCTAGGTGCTCGTAAAGGCAAATATGCAGCTGATGGTACTGTCACACCTATTCCAGGCGCCAACCTGCCAATGGCTACATTAGGTACTTTCATCCTGTGGATGGGCTGGTTCGGTTTTAACGGTGGATCCGTATTAAAACTGGGTGATGTTGCCAGTGCTAACTCAGTTGCAATGGTATTTCTTAATACCAATACAGCTGCGGCTGGTGGTGCTGTTGCTGCCATGATTACCGCACGTTTATTGTTCGGCAAAGCTGATTTAACCATGCTGTTAAACGGTGCTTTAGCTGGCCTGGTGGCGATTACTGCTGAGCCTTCTACCCCCACCCCATTGCTTGCTACTTTATTTGGTGCCATCGGTGGTGTGTTAGTTGTATTCTCAATTATCACTCTGGATAAACTGAAAATTGATGATCCAGTGGGCGCTATTTCTGTTCATGGTACATGTGGTCTGCTTGGTTTACTGCTTGTTCCTGTAACTAACAGTGGTGCGAGCTTCTCTGGTCAGTTGATTGGTGCGGCCACTATCTTCGGTTGGGTTTTTGCTACCAGCTTTGCTGTGTGGTTCATCCTTAAGATGGTTATGGGCATCCGTGTATCTGCAGAGGAAGAATACGAAGGCGTCGATATCGGCGAATGTGGTCTCGAAGCCTACCCGGAATTTACTGGCAAATAATAGACTCCTGCTAGTATTGTGGTTGGCCGAGCACTTAGGTGCTCGGCCTTTTTTTGTATAGACTAAACCGGGTTAACGGCGGCGCACTGTTATGGTGCAATATTGATGCGTATTTATAATGCAATGTTTGTCTGAGTTGTGGTAAAAAGGCCGCTGAGATTTATTGGTAAAAAATTTGTACGGGAGTCGAAATGAAATTAGTAAAGGCAATTATCAAGCCCTTTAAGCTGGATGATGTGCGCGAAGCATTATCAGAAGTCGGTGTAATGGGTATCACTGTGTCCGAGGTAAAAGGTTTTGGCCGTCAAAAAGGCCATACAGAATTGTATCGAGGTGCGGAGTATGTGGTCGATTTTCTTCCTAAGGTAAAAGTTGAAACGGTGGTTGATGACGACCAGGTGGAAAAGGTTGTTGAGGCCATTAGCAAAGCGGCCATCACCGGTAAAATCGGCGACGGTAAAATCTTTGTGTTAAATGTTGAACAGGCTGTTCGAATACGTACCGCTGAGTCGGGTAGTGAAGCGCTGTAATTAATAGTGAATAGATAATAGTGAATACTGAAGAGAATTATGAAATATTTTAATACTATGACTGCGGCATTAATGTTGCTGCTTTTGCCTGTTATTGCACAGGCTGACGCGGTAGATACGGGTGATACCGCCTGGATATTAACATCAACCGCTTTAGTTCTATTTATGACATTGCCCGGTCTGGCATTGTTTTATGGTGGCTTGGTGCGGGCAAAAAACGTACTGTCTGTTCTGGTGCAGTGTTTTACCATTGCCTGTGTAGTAACGATTCTGTGGGTGGTTTATGGCTACAGTCTTTCATTTGGTGACGGTGGCAGCGTCAATGCCTGGATAGGTGGTCTGGACAATGCATTTTTGGCTAATGTAACCCGTGATTCACTGAGCGGTACCTTGCCTGAAAGTGTTTTTGTTATGTTTCAGATGACTTTTGCCATTATTACACCGGCATTGATAATTGGTGGCTTTGCAGAACGTATGAAGTTTTCAGCCATGCTGTTATTCAGTGCTATATGGGTCAGTATTGTCTACTTTCCGGTTTGCCACTGGGTATGGGGCGGCGGCTGGTTAGCTGAGAAAGGGCTGCTTGATTTTGCCGGTGGTACCGTGGTGCACATTACTGCGGGCGTTGCCGCATTAGTCTGTGCGCTGGTTATGGGTAATCGTAATGGTTTTCCAACAACACCAATGATGCCACATAATATGACCATGACAGTGACCGGAGCAGGTATGTTATGGGTGGGCTGGTTTGGTTTTAATGGCGGCAGTGCAGTGGCCGCAAATGGTGATGCCGGCATGGCAATGTTAGTTACCCATGTGAGCGCGGCTTGCGGCGCCCTGACATGGGCGGCAATGGAGTGGATCAAGTACGGCAGACCCAGTGCATTGGGTACAGTAACTGGCATGGTTGCGGGTTTAGGCACCATTACACCTGCTTCAGGATTTGTCGGGCCGATGGGTGCGCTGATTATTGGCTTTACTGCGGGTACTGTCTGTTTCTTTGCGACCGCATTTATTAAACAGAAACTTAAAATTGATGATTCACTGGACGTATTTCCGGTGCATGGGGTTGGCGGTATCTTAGGTACGATTTTTGCCGGTATCTTTGTTTCAGCAGGTCTCGGTGGTGTCGGTTTCGCTGAAGGTATGAACATGGGTTCGCAGCTGGGTGTGCAATTGACCGGTGTTATTGCAACCGTTGTTTTTACTGCAATAGCAACATTTGTTAGTTTGAAAATTGTTGATGTTCTTGTTGGGTTACGTGTTACGGACGAAGAGGAAACAGAAGGTCTGGATATTAATCAGCATGATGAACGAGGTTATATTTTATAAGTCATTTTTTAAAATGAAGTAAGGTATATAAAATATTTTTTGCCGCGAAGAACGCAAAAGACGCAAAATCTTTTAAGTTAATTAAAGTTTTTCTTTGCGATTTTCGCGTTCTTCGCGGCAAATATTTTTTCAGAGGAGCAGAAAAATTAAAAAAACCAAAGAGCAGTGGAAATCGCAGTTAAGTGATGAGGAATATCGCATTACGCGTGAAGCGGGAACCGAGCCAGCTTTCACAGGCAAGTATTATAATAATAAAGAAACCGGTATTTACCACTGCCTTTGCTGTGGTGAGCCGTTGTTTGCTTCTGGCGAGAAATATAACTCGGGTTCGGGCTGGCCAAGTTTTTATAAACCAAAAGATGGTGTCGTTTTAGAAGAAATCAAAGATATCAGTCATGGTATGGTCCGTATCGAAGTTCGTTGCCCAAAGTGTGATGCACATTTGGGACATGTATTTGAAGACGGACCAAAACCAACCGGGTTGCGTTATTGCATTAATTCCGCATCGCTGGATTTTGAAAAAACTGAATAGTCCACAGATGCACGCAGATGAACACAGATAAACGCTTTTAGTTGTTAACAAAAATCTCGTAAGGATTTAATTTAAATAATCAATCTTTTATCTGTGTTCATCTGCGTGCATCTGTGGATAATTAACAACAACCGCCACTACAGCAATCGCCCGGTTTCACGGCTTCGATAGTGGCTGACAGAACATAATCTTCCACGCCACGTCCCGGCGCCCAGTCTTTTATAAATTCTTTTGATTCATCTTTCGGCACGATGCTGATTTGTTCAAATCCGTTGCTTTCAAGGATGTTATGTAATACAGATACCTGTGACGCGCCTGCCATGCAGCCTGAGTATAAAGCCAGATCATTTCTGATTTCGTCAGGCAGTTCAGTGCTGGCGACTACATCGGATATTGCCAGTCGCCCCCCAGGTTTTAAAACACGGAAAGCTTCACTAAAAACCTGCTGTTTATCTGGCGATAAGTTGATAACACAATTGGAGATAATGACATCCACGGTATCGTTGGCTACGGGCATGTGTTCAATTTCTCCCAGTCGAAATTCGACATGATTGTATTTGCCGTTTACCGCATTACTACGCGCTTTGGAAATCATGGTGGGTGTCATATCAATACCAATGACATGGCCGGATTCCCCGGTTTCTGCCGCCGCAAGGAAGCAGTCAAAGCCACCGCCACTGCCTAGATCAAGTATGGTTTCACCCGGTTTAATGCTGGCAATGGCGCGAGGGTTGCCGCAGCCAAGCCCCATATCAGCTCCTTCCGGTACGCTTTCAAGGTCCCCTTCACTGTAACCTAAACGTGTCGACACCAGCGCATTTATTGCGGCATCATCGGACACGCCGCAGCAACTGGATTGTTCCCCGCAGCAACTGCCGTTATTGCTGGATTCTGCGACCTCGCTATAACTTTCACGAACTTTCTGGCGAATTTCATCTGCCTGTTTCTGGTCTAATTCTGGATTCATAATCTAGTGCCTGTAACTATGGTTGCCTGTTTATTGGGAGAAAAGCTGTTGTAGTTGAGTCATTTTGTCGGTATTAAGTGAGCAAAAAACCTGCTTACCGTCACGTTTCATATGGATCAGTCCGGCGCGATGAAGTTCCTTTAAATGATGTGACAGGGTAGATGCGGCAATATCGAGTTGAGAGTCAAGGTCGCCAACACAGCAGCTGAACACTTCATTGCTGTTACAGCTGGTGCCTGGTTTGCAGCAACTGGTTAGTATGTTGTATATTTTTAAACGATGCTCATTGGCCAGGGCCTTAAATATATCAACCAGTTGTTCAGATTCATTAATTCTATATTTCGACATATTTCGAATTATAATAGTATAAAAAAAGAATGCAAGTTTAGATTTACGGTAATATTCAGAATACTCATGATCTTATTCACAATTCAGAGACGACGATGCAGCAGCAATTAACAGATGAAGAAAAACATAAAATGCAGGAACGGTTGTTTGAATTAAAACAGGAGCACCGTGATCTTGATGACGTTATTAATCGTTTATTATTGTCGCCTGATGTCGAAGAGTTACAGATCAAACGATTTAAAAAGCGTAAATTAAAGCTTAAAGATATAATTGCGCAGCTGGAAAACACCTTGATCCCGGATATTCTTGCATAGAAGAACTGGGTTTTTACTGGAGATTTTCCGCGGGTTTTTGAGGGTAGATGGTTTGAATTATTGTTCGAGTTGTGGTGAAAAAGTCAGTTTACTTGTCCCTGAAGGTGATAATCGACATCGATACGTTTGTGGGCATTGTCAGACTATACATTATGAAAATCCAAAGATTGTTACCGGCTGTATCCCACAATGGCAGGATAAAATTTTATTGTGTAAACGTGCGATTGAGCCAAGATATGGTTTGTGGACTTTGCCTGCTGGTTTTATGGAAAATGAAGAAACCAATCTACAGGGGGCAGCAAGGGAAACAGCTGAAGAAGCAAATGCTGAAGTAGAAAATATGCGATTGTTTTGTGTATTTAGTATTGCACATATTAACCAGGTTTATACCATGTATCGTGGTGATCTTGTTGGTGGGCAGGCCAGCGCAGGTGATGAAAGCCTTGATGTGGCCCTGTTACAAGAAAATGAAATTCCGTGGCAGGACATTGCGTTTCAGGTCATTAGTGAAACTCTAAAATTATATTATCGGGATAAAAAACAGGGCGATTTTAAAACGCATTACGGCGATATTGTTAAACAGGATAATAATTCGTACATCGTTAATTATTATTAAAGAATTTATTGTCCACAGATGAACGCAGATAAACACCGATAAAAGCTTTAGGTTAATAAAGTGTTGTTATCCTGATCGATAGTGAAGGGTGACGGGGTTCTCATGTGAATTGCATATGTATAATTCTTATCTGCGTTCATCTGTGGATAAATAAAGCTATTAAATGTTTTTTAACTCAATGTCGCCTTTAAAATTGATTTCATCCCTGGGTTTTAAGTTAAATATCAACTGATAAAAACTTAACTCGTTTTCTAATGAATGAATGATGGTCTCTGCTTTTCTAAAGCCGTGTTTTTCTCCTTCAAAATATTGTACGGCAACTGGCAGGCCTTTTTTATTTAAAGCTTCAAACATTTTTTCTGCCTGTTCTTTTGGTACCACGCTGTCCTCCATTCCCTGAAAAAAGATAACGGGGCAATTGAACTGGTCGCTGTAGTTGACTGGAGAGCGTTGCTCATATAAAGCTTTAGCTTCAGGATATGGCCCAATAAGCCGGTCAAGATAACGAGATTCAAATTTATGAGTATCAGTGGCGAGGCTGCTTAGTTCTGAGATACCGTAATAACTTGCTCCTGCAGAAAACACCTGTTGGAAGGTTAGCGCGGACAGCACTGTATAACCACCTGCACTGCTGCCTCGGATGATTAAATGATTTTTATCAGCCAGGTCTTGCGAAACGGCGAAGTGTGCGGCGTCACAACAATCTTCGACATCAAGCTGGCCCCATTTGTTATTCAGGCGCAAGCGGTAGTCTCTGCCATAACCCGTGCTGCCACTGTAGTTAACATCTAGCAGTGCAAAACCGCGTGAAGTCCAGAACTGCTTTTTTGGGTCAAGGGCGGTGTTTGTTTGACCCGTCGGCCCGCCATGACACATTACAATCAATGGCGGCAATTCATTATCATTAGCGTGACAGATTGGATTCGTCGGCGGGTAATAATTTGCATAAACTTTTTGTTGATGTCGATTTGTGAAAGTTATGTTTTGAGCTCTGGAGTAATGTTCTATTGATATTGGCAGCTGGCATGATGTTTTAATCACGGTTGCTGATAAAGTACATGGTTCGCTGTAATTAAGGGTCGCAGAAATCAGTTGCGGGAAACTTTGCCTGGATGCGGCTATAAAACAAACCCTGCCTGTCCCACACGTATTGTTAGCGGATGTTATGCAGCTGTATTCCAGCCATGGTGTTGATATTGGAGTTAGTGTTGCATGTCCACTAAGTGATAATGATGCTAGTGTTGTTTTGTTCTCAGATTGATAACAACAAAGAATTTGTGTGCTATCAACAAAAGCATACGTTGATTGTGCAAACACCCATTGCGGCAGGCCAAATTCCTTTTCTCCTTCAGTTAGCTGTTCTATACGGACTGACGGCCCGGTATCAAGATAGCGATATAAGTGCCACCATCCGCTATCATCAGAAATAAAATATAAAACATCATCAGGTGACCATTGTGGCTGAAACACGGAAATATTATCGGTGCCAGCAATATGCGTCGTGTTTACAATCTGACCTGCGTTATCGATGTCTGCCAGGTAAAGCAGGTTGCCATCCCAGGGCATATTAGGATGCTTCCAGCTTTGCCAGCATAACCGGTCTGCACAGGAGTTTAATCTGGGGCTGGCATAAAAATCATCTCCCTGCTCAATGGTTGTTATCTGGCCATTACTAATATCAATGCTGACAATAGAGTTTGTGACAGAGCTTTCGCTGTGTGTTTCACATACTGCGATAAGCCGATGAAATTTATCATCATAGATGAAATCGGCAAAGCGTTTGTTTTCAGCTGTTGTAACACGTGATATCTGACTGTTCTTTATACAATAAATGTCCTGATCTTTCTCATTAATGAAAAACAGTAATTCGTCATCTACACAATAACTGCCACCACCATATTCGTGTACATGCGACCGTGCACTATAAGTTTCAGGTAAAATATCAGTAGTTTCGTTGTGAGTAACTTTCACTATTACGCAGCGGCCATTTTCATGCGGTCTGCGTTCAATATAATAAATGGCATTTGCTGATAGTTTTGGCTCGTCGATGGATATACTGTCACTGGCGATAAGTTCAGCAGAAATAACAGAAGGCCAGTTGCCGTAAACTCGGCCATAAGCTTGGCCATTATCCTGATTGTCATTATTGTTTTCAGTCAGCTGGTCTGTCATGAATACAGCCTTGTCAGGTAGATGAATATGGTGGCGGCAGATATTTTGCCAGGAAAACGATAATAATAGAATTTACCGTGTGAGAAAGCTATCCTTAATAATAGAATACTGTTTAAACGAAAATGATATTACAATGCTAATTTATGATTATCAACAGAGTGTAAGCGCGTGGTATTAGAGATTGCAGGTTTACTGGTAATTAGTGGCATCGTGCTGCTGGTGATCGGCATTTTTCTTGCGCGCAGATATACCCTGCGCGCCAAACTTATCATGGCGTTCCTGGTCATCGTGTTGACCTCGCTGTCAGTGCTGGCTGTACTTGATGGCTACATTATGCGTGAGAACCTGGCTGAGAGTGCAAACAATGCGCTAAATTTGGCTGCGAGGAACTATGCAGCACGAATCGACCAGTTTAATCGCCGCAATTCGCAGTTTTTAAAAACCGAAGCAAGCCTGCCGACAATTAATTATTTTATTACCCGAAAAGCAGAGCCACCCTTTAATCGTCAGGCGCTGCTGGAAATATTACGTGCGCTCAGGTCCAGGCAGAATGAGCATATTTCTTCCTATGCAATATTAAACAGGGAAGGTATTAATATACTGGATACCGATTCAGCAAATATTGGTGCGGATGAAAGTCAGCAGGAATATTTTAGTCAACTGGCCATTAATACAGGTCTTAATAGCTATCGATCCCCGGTAATTTTTGATGAAAAGCAGGCGGTCATTGTTTTCAGTAGTGCCATTAATGATTTATCAGGAAAACTGATCGGTGTTTTGAGGGCAAAATATGATGCTTCTATTCTTACAACACTGTTTGGAAAAACCAGGGGTATGGTTGGTCGAGGCTCATTTGCAGTTTTGCTGGATGAAAATTATCTTCGCCTGATCCATGGGCGTCGGGCGGATCTTAACTATACCCTGGCAACTGGACACGACGAGAAAAAATTACAGGAACTAATAAAAGATAAACGAGTACCGAAAAATGCTTCTACGGCGTTTATTGAACCTTCTGAATGGAGTAAAAAAGTTCAGAGTATGAGTGATAGTTTACCTATTATGGAAACCCGGTTTTATGGCCTGGGTACATCAATGTATTCTTCCGCAGTTATCAAGTTAAGCACAGCGCCGTGGACCATTATTGTGTCTTTACCACAGGATATATTTTTAGAGCCTGTGGTGGCGCAAACAAAAACCACTTTACTGCTGGCATGTATTATCATATTTATCGTTGTATTAATCGTTATGGCGGCAACACAGCTCTTGCTAGGGCCTGTTAAACGCTTAACTACCGTGGTTAAAAAAATTGCCGATGGTGATCTGAAAGCCAAAGCTAATATTGAGGCGGATGATGAAATAGGTATTCTGGCCAAAGCATTTAATGAAATGACGGAAAATATCAATGGTTTGATTGTTGATTTAGAAGATGAGGTTGGCAGCCATAAGCTTACCGCAGAAAGTTTACATAAATTATCACAGGCGATAGAACAAAGTCCTGTCTCTGTAATGATTACTGATCTGGATGGTGCTATAGAGTATGTTAATCCTCAGCTATGTAAAATTACAGGTTACACAGAGGATGAATTAATAGGGCAGAACCCGCGTATTTTAAAATCAGGTCATACACCTGAAGTACAGTTTAAAAACATGTGGAATGCAATTATCTCCGGCAAATCATGGACTGGAGAGCTTTACAATAAAAAGAAAAACGGCGAACTGTTCTGGGAAAACGTCACCGTTTCTCCAATTAAGAATGGTAATAACCAAAGTACGCATTACCTGGCCATTAAAGAAGATATTTCCCTGCGTAAGGACTATGAAGATCGCCTGTTATATCAGGCCAGTTACGACAAGTTAACAGATTTACCAAATCGTACTCTGGCTTATGACCGCATTCAACAGGCAATTGCAACTGCGGATCGTGAGCAAAAACATATTGCAATCTTATATATGGACTTTGACCATTTTAAGAATATTAATGACACCTTAGGCCATAGTGCCGGAGATGAGTTTTTAAGATATATGGCTGGCAGGCTAAAAGCCTGTGTGCGTGATTTTGATACAGTAGCGCGACTGGGTGGAGATGAGTTTTTAATCATGCTGCTAGAGGTTGATGAGCCCAGGGAAGTTCATGCTTCTTCTTTTGAAGACAGGGATGTTCGTGCTGTTTCTTTTGAGGACATTGTAAAAAATAAAGCAGAAGATATTTTACGTCATGTTTCAAAACCCTGCGTGATACAGGACATGGAATTTTCCGTTACTGCCAGTGTCGGTGTTGCTATTTTTCCACAGGATGGTGATGATCCGCATGTGCTGCTAAGGAATGCAGACACGGCAATGTATAGAAGCAAGCGTAAAGGCCGCAATACATATCAAGTCTTTACGCCTGAAATGGGCGATGTGGTGATGAAACGTGTTGAGATTGATAATAAGTTGCGTCATGCACTGGAAGGCGGTGATTTTTATCTGAAATATCAGGCCTTGATGGATGCCCGGTCAAAATCAATTGTTGGCGCTGAAGCTTTAATACGCTGGGTCGACGAAGAGTTGGGTGATGTGTCACCGGAAGAGTTTGTCCCGCTTGCGGAAGAAAGTGGTTTGATTGTTGAAATAGGTAACTGGGTGCTGGATACAGCACTTTCCAGTGTAAAACAATGGCGGAAAAATACAGAGTATAAAGATTTTTATATTGCGGTTAATTTATCCAGCCGTCAGTTTAGGGGCAAAAATATTGTTAAGAATATTTCAGATGCTCTAAAGCGATATGATTTGCCGGGTTCATGTCTTGAACTTGAAATCACTGAACGCCTGTTAATGAAAGATGTGCCGCATGTAATTAATTTATTAAGCCAGTTTAAGGGCATGGGTATCCGGCTATCAATAGATGATTTTGGCACCGGTTATTCTTCTTTAAGTTATTTAAAACGTTTTCCATTTGATGTGTTGAAAATTGATAAAGCGTTTGTTTCTGATATAGGTGAAGACCCCGACGATACGGCATTATGCGAAGCAATTATTGCCATGGCGCACAGCCTGGGATTAAGCATTATAGGTGAAGGTGTAGAAACCAGGGATCAGTTTGAGTTTTTGAATCAGCGTGGCGTAGAAACTATTCAGGGATATTATGTGAGTGAGCCAATGGAAAATGACAGGTTTTTACAGTTTATTGCTGATTCAGCATCACGCAGACTTCGGTTTAGTAATTAAACGTCCAAATACTAAAAGGCCAGCCATTATTAATAGCGTTATATGTGACGTCGCACCAAATAAGTCACGCCAGCTATCATCTTCTGACTCATTGCTGGATTCGGTTACGATAAGTGCACCCGTGCTGGCGAAATCTATGGCCACTGCCTGGTTGTCCATAATAGAGATAACTTCATCATTGGCTTCATTGCTGCCATGATATGTTACTTCTGCTATAGGGTGAGGTTCAGTAAATGATATATCAGAACTGGTAAGAGAATATGGCCCTACGCCAGAACCAGCTGTAAATTCTGTATTTATAGAGTTTGCATGCAGTGTATACATACCTGGCGGCAGATATAGTTTGTAATAACCTGTGCCCTGTTTTAAATAATCCGAGACAATACTGACAATTTCACCTGTTGTAGTATTCTCTGCCCAGATGTTGGCGCCTAAAATAGCATTACCTGATTCATCAAAAAACTGCCCATTTAAAATACCAAAGCTGTCATTGACGTTTGCTGCAGGATAAAGTGCAGATGCTGCACTGATATCATCGGCATGCAAAGTTTCATTTTCACGGCATGAAACTGGATACATCAGAGGATAGTTATCTGAATTTGTGGTAAAGCAGAATAGTGGCAAATCAAAAAAAGATTCCTGATTGTTGATATCGTTTTGTGAATGGTCAAGTCCAAAAAAATGTGCGGCTTCATGTGCAAAAGTCAGTTTGATTTCTGTATTTGTTCTGCCAGTTATCTTGCCATTAAGTACAATACTGCCTTCAATAAAATGGCCTGTTGCGGTATTAACTATTGATTCGGCAAACCCTAATATTAAATCGCTTTGGGAATTACCTAGATATTCATCAATAATTTTCCCGTCGGAGTCAAAAATAATGGGATTCAAGTTGTCTGTTTCATTAGGTAAATAAACCTGATAGTTAAGGTGGTCAATATCAAGTGCTATTTGGGTCTGGTCCAAATTCAGGTTTATACTAGATGTGGTTATACTGTTCCATAGTTCAAATGCTTCCTGCATGAGTGTAACAGCCACTGCGTTAGAAAGGCCGCCCAGGTCACCATTTTCTATATGTAATGTAATGTTTGAGTCCTGATAAGTAACAGCTGTGCCTCCATTGAGGCTTACTGCAGCTAAAGGGCCGCCAGCATAAGATATGCTGCCGTAGATTTGCAAAAGGAAAACACAGATTATTCTGAATGACTTTATCATCTTACTTATTGAATATTGTATGCTCGCACAGTATTAATGAAGTTATTCAGATTTGACTGAGTTGGGTTCTCAGGATTTATGGCTAGTGGGATATTTATACTTCGATTACCAGAATTAACCTGTGGTGCTGGTTTGCTGCCGTTACTTACAATTTTTTCACCATTAATACTCTCAACAGAAAATGCACCCTGATGTAAACCTAATGGGCTACTAAATCCACGTTGAGACTTTTCCGGTAAAAAAACGACATATTCTTTACCGGTTACAAATTCAGGCACACCATGAATTCGAAGCCTGATATTGCTTTCTTTTAAAGAGCCACCAATTTGTTTTATAGTGTGGCTATCGCCAGCATTGCCTTTAATTAATTCGATTATATTGAATTCAGTAAAAGTGACAATGTGCCCATGTGGTTCATCTTTTTTTACCTGATTACTTACAACCTCTCCGTAAAAAATTAAAGTTGCGCGAGTCGAAAGTTGCTCAAGGCTGATGGGTAATAAACTGGTTGCCCATGACATAGGCTGGAAAAAGAAATTAATGAATAAAGCGAAGGTGATGGAATAAGATTTCATAAAGGATGACTGCGGATTGTTAAACTGTATTATCCATAATGATAGGCTAAATGCGTTTTAAAATAACTTTAAAGTGCAAACTATAATATGCGACCGGTTTATTGTATTTGTGTTCGAGCTGTTAAAGTTTCCATCTGTATTATTTATAGCAGTACAGGTTGCATTAGTAATAGAAATAAACATATTCTGTTGCCTGGTAAAACATGTTATTCAGAACACTGGCCAGTATTTAGCTGACCGGAGCTGAGCAATTCCTCGATAAAGCCAAATTTTCCTGGATCAGTTAAACGTTGTGTATAAATAATGCCATCAAGATGGTCGCATTCATGCTGTACCACGCGGGCATGAAAGCCTTCCGCCCTGACATCAACAGGGTTGCCTGAGGCGTCATAACCGGTATAGTGGATTTTAGTAAAACGTGAAACCGCGCCACGCATTCCGGGAACACTTAAGCAGCCTTCCCAGCCATCTTCTTTGTGATCATTTAGCGGCGTGATTTCTGGATTGATTAAAACCGTTTTAGGGACGGCAGGGCTTTCTGGATAACGAGGATTGTTATCAAAACCAAAAATTACCACACGTAAAGCAACGCCTATTTGTGGTGCTGCCAGTCCAGCGCCATCATTCGCTTCCATGGTGTCGAACATATCTCTAATCAAAGTATCAAGTTCAGCGGAATTGAACCCATCAACTTTAGATGCAGTTGCTAGTAATCGTGGGTCGCCTAGGCGTAATACCGGCTGTATTGCCATGAATTTTCCTGTGGTTATTGAAAAACGGTAAATATGGTAAAATTATGACTCATTTTAACCCGATAAGTCCCCAATTTAATAAATCATGACTATTACCATAAGTGCTGAACAAAAATTGTTGCATACACAAAAAGTGATGAATGCACTGGATGACTGGGGTTTGAGTGGTGATCAGATACTCGCCATTCTGGATTTTCCTGAGACTGAGCGCAGTCGTCATCTGGCAAAATATCGTAAAGATACACCGTTTCCCGATGATGAAAATGTGGCATGCCGGGTAAAGTTTTTACTGGGCATTATTGATGCCTTGCGCACTTCTTACCCAAGAAATTTACAGATGGGTGCGCGCTGGATGGCTGCGCCACATGCACGACTAAAGAACCGGTGCCCTCTACAGGCCATGCTGGAAGATGGTGAAACAGGTGTGGTGGCTGTTTTATCTGAACTGGACTGTGCGTATGCCTGGGAATTAAGCGGTTCAAAAATTAATTAACTTTAGTACATAAAGATATTCACCACAGAGGCACAGAGTACACAGAGAAAAACTTATATTGGTTAGTGCGCCTGCGGCGCAAAAACTTAAAAAAAGTTTTTCTCTGTGTACTCTGTGCCTCTGTGGTGAATAAGTTTTTAAAGCTTATTTCTCAGTACAGTCCTACCCCGAAATCTTAATATTGCCAAACGGACTATGGGTCTGAATATTAACCACGATAGTTTCTTCCAGCGGCAATTCATTACTCTCAATATGTGGCTTTAACTGCTCGCAAATTTGCAAGATAGTGGTCATGCCCTGACGGTTGACATCAGACGCATCAAGTTTCTGGATTTGATTGATTAAAGTGCTGATAAACTCCTGAAAGCTTTCTGTCTGCTGCTGTAAATTTAAAATTCTAAATTCAGGTTTAAAGCTCAGGTGCAGTTCTCGACCACCTGTGTCATTATCTAAAACGCCAATATTTAGCGGGCCTGTAATTTCCATTGTTAACCTATAAGTGTTTTTTTATTAAATCGTATGCTTTTCTGATTTCCTGGGTTTTTTCTGTCGCCAGAGCAATCATCTCATCGGGCAAACCTTTCGCCACAAGTTTGTCAGGATGATGCTGACTCATCAGGCGTCGATAAGCTTTTTTAATTTCGGCCTCACTGCTGCCTTTGCTAACACCAAGAATTTTGTATGCCTGGGTCAATGTTAATGTTTCACTGGCGCTGGCCTTGGCGCCATTTGCGATATTAAATAAGTGCTCAATTTGGCTGCGTGAGAAACCAAGAATTTCACCAATAGTATAAAGAATGCGTTTTTCACTGCTATCGATTTTGCCGTCAGCCAGTGCTGTGGCAATCTGGATTTCAATAAACATCTGGACCAGGTTGCGCCGACCATGACATTCTTTTTTAAACTGGTGTAATACCTCTTCTAGTGGAAAGCCAGTGGCTTTGCCCTGGTCAAAAAGCTTAATGGCCGCTTTTCGCTGTTGAGCAGATAACTGCATTTGCGCCATAATGTTTTTGGCGGAAGAAATTTCCTGTGCGCTAACATGACCATCTGCCTTGGCAATATGGCCCATAACAGAAAAAGTAGTTGTAAAAAAAGCCAGTTGTACACGTTCCTGGTTGCCGGTATCGAACTGGTCACCCATTTTGATACCGCGGTCCAGGTTGCCGCCGAGCGCCGCACCAATGAGTGCACCGATTGGCCCGCCAAAAACGTAACCTAAGGTGCCGCCAATAAATGTCCCCCACCAGGCCATTGATATTTCCTCAATTAATATTGTCGGGTGATTTTAGCATTAAAAGCTTTTCACCACAGAGGCACAGAGAGCACAGAGTAAAATCATTATTTAGTTAGATGCGCCTACGGCGCATCTAACAAATTTAATGATTAAACTCTGTGTACTCTGTGCCTCTGTGGTGAAAAGCTTTTATTTCTTATGTTTGTAATGCATTAATGTGTAAAGCAAGCTGATCAAGTATTTGTTCTATTGTTTCTGATTCCAGTAACAGCTGTTTTTGTTTATTGCTGATGGGTAGTAGCTCACTAAGGCGATAGCAAATGTCGTTAGCGTTATTGAAATCGACTTTATCTTTATAGCGTAACGCAAATGGATGATTTAGCAGCTGTTTTAAAGTATCAGCGAATGCTCCAAAAACTTCTGGCAGAGGGGGTTTAATATCCGGCATGGATTCAAAAGGGGTTGCTTCAGCCAGTAATAGACCATCATCTCTAACCGAACTGTTTGACAATCGCACACGGTATTTTGCCTGTACGCTAATGCCCAGTAGTCCATTGGCCAATGCTTCCCAGTCGATTATTTCTACATAACAGCCAACGCAGTATATTTTGGGTGCGGCACCCACTTCTTTGCCCTGGCTGATTAAAACAGTGACAAACCCCGTTTGCTGTTTCATGCAGTCTTTAATTAAATTTAAATAACGTTGCTCGAATATCTTTAATGGCAGGATGCTGCCAGGAAATAGTACGGTGTTTAAAGGAAATAAAGCCTGTTTCATTGTTGCATTATGCCTTAAATAAGCTGATTTAATATAAGCAGAATAATGTGGTTTTATTATTCAATTTTCTCTGTATTGTATGATATGTAACTCGCATTTCAGTTATGACAGCGACTATTTAGTGGGAAAACACCAAACTAAGTAGAAAACCCGACAAACGTGCATACCTTTTATTTTTAAATAACTTGGTTATAATATGTGCATGGATACTTTAAATATTACTTTTCCGCTTGAGCGTAGTGAAGTTATCTCAATGTTGCAGCATTTTAAAATTTCACCCACACGTCAACGTGTAGAAATTGCCGAATTTTTATTTCAGCGCCCTCAGCACCTGTCGGCAGAAAAAATTCTTGATGGCGTAACAGGTGAAGGCAATCGTATATCGCGCGCCACGGTTTACAACACCATGGGCCTGTTTGCCCAAAAAGGCGTCGTGCGTGAAGTGCTGATTGATAGAGAGCGTGTTTTTTACGACTCCAATCCAGAGGTGCATCAGCATTTGTATAATGTTGATACCCGTGAACTGTCTGATGTGTATGGCGTCGATGTTGATATAGCGCTTGATTCAGAACTTGCAGATGGCTTAAGAATTATCGATACAGACGTTGTTTTCAAAGTAACATCAAAATAAATCAGTAAAACTAGAACAGCAATAGCTTTAAGTGAATATTTGGAAAAGCCTGCTCATAAACGAGCAGGCTTTTTTAATTAGTGTTCACAGGCCCCAGGTCAGCTGCTAATGAATCACGAAGCTTACTGGCTACAGGGCTAACAGTTTGCTGGTAGTTCTCATGTTCAACACCAGCTGATATGTTAGCGCCCGATTTTACTGCTGCTGCCATATTGCTGTCGAGTTCGAAGCGCATGAAGTGAACAGCAGAGGTTTTTTCAGTATTGTCCCGTTCCAGGTCTTCATCGGCAATGGCATATATTTTTTCAAAACCATCTACCTGCATCCAGATTAAATCTTCTATGCCAATTAATCGCGCAAGTTGCCGCTGGCGTTCTTCTATGTCAACATACTGGATCAGCATGGTTACTTTCCAGTTTGTGCCGTCAGGAATTAGCGAATTATAAACTTCAAGCTCTTCTTCGATAGCAGAAGCTTCAAAGATCTTTTCTGCTTTTAGCATTTCCTGTATCTGATATTGTATGGTGAGCTGGTCTTCAAATAACAGTAACAGATGATTGCCCAGCACAAGGCGTCGATTTTCTTTATGCGCCATCACTTTTTTGCGATATTCATCGCGTTTTTCAGAATAATCTTCCAGGCTGTACAGGTCTTTACGTGTTAGTTTAGTCATAACGTTAGTATCTTTTTTCGGTTTATATGCCGTAGGCTTTACGAAGCAGTGAAACAGGGTGTACCGGTTTAGAGCCGTCGGCCAGCCCCGCTTCAATATGATGGCCCGCCATGGCGCAATCACTGGTGTAAAAGTCAGCATCGTTTTGTTTAACTTTATTGACGACGGGTTTACATATTTTCATTGCCGTGTCATGAAACTCGCTTTTGAATGTGTAGGTACCGTCATGCCCGGAGCAGCGTTCAATCGGTAATACTTCGGTATCAGGAATTAACTCCAGTATGTCACGGGTTTTCATGCCAATACGCTGCACACGCTGGTGACAGGCGACATGGTAGGAAATTTTGCCCAGTGGATTTTTAAATTCGGTGTTAATTTTGCCTGCTTTATGTCTCAACATGAGATATTCAAAGGGATCAAACATTGCCTGTTGCACCTTGATAACATCCGCATCATCAGGAAACATCAGGGGTAATTCCTGTTTAAACATGAGGGTGCAGGATGGTACCGGCGTCACAATATCCCAGCCTTCATCAACTAGCTGAGCAAGTATTTTTATATTATTTTCTTTGGCCTGAGTAACCGCATCAAGGTCACCCAGCTCAAGTTTAGGCATGCCGCAACATTGCGTGTTTTCCGCCAGTTTAACCTGCAGTCCGTTATGCTCGAATACCCGGACCAGGTCTTCACCAATCTGGGGTTCGTTGTAATTACCGTAGCAGGTCGCAAACAGTACGACCTTACCTGTGGTGGCGTCGGTTGCTTGCGCTTTAATTGTTTCAGTTGAACGTTTTCTGTTACGTTTTACCAGGGTGTTTGAACTGTATTTGGGTAATAAAGCATTTTTGTGAATGCCCAGTGTTTTATCGAGCAACTTGCGAGTAACAGCGTTACTGTTAACAGTATTCACGGCTTGAGTAATGATCGGGATAGTTGCAAGTTTTCCAAGTGTATCCGTTGAAGTGATCAGTTTGTCGCGGGTTTTTACATCGCCTTTTTTGAATTTAACGGCCTTGGCACGTAACATCAGGTGAGGAAAGTCTACATTCCATTCATGTGGCGGCACATAAGGGCATTTGGTGAGATAACACAGGTCACACAGGAAGCAGTGGTCAACCACCTGCCAGTAATCTTTTTTATCTACACCATCAACTTCAAAGGTGTCAGACTCATCCACCAGGTCAAACAGCGTTGGAAAAGAACCGCACAAACTAACGCATCGGCGACAGCCATGGCAAATATCGAACACACGTTCGAGTTCACTAAACAGGTTTTCTTCATCCCAGAATTCAGCTGTGTCCTGTCCAAGAGGGTGTCGAGTGGGCGCTTCTAAACTGCCTTCTCTGCTAGTTGCCATGTTTGTTCTCCTGAATGATTTGATTAACTCAATGACTGTTGAATAAAAAGACCATGGGTTGCTCTAATACATGTTCTCTCGCCAGGGCGCAAAGCTCGCAAAGGAAGGACCACAGATGTTTCAATTTTTCTTTGCGAGCTTTGCGTCTTAGTGAAGGCAATAAAAAGGCCAGCCCCATTGACTGGCCTTTTTCTGATTCACAGCTTTGCTTACTCCATATTGTCCAGCGCTTTCTGGAAACGGTTAGCGTGTGAGCGTTCTGCTTTAGCCAGGGTTTCAAACCAGTCTGCGATTTCGTCGAAACCTTCATCGCGAGCTGATTTGGCCATACCTGGGTACATGTCTGTGTACTCATGCGTTTCACCGGCAATGGCTGATTTCAGATTGTCGGCGGTAGCGCCAATGGGTAAACCGGTTGCTGGGTCACCTGTTTCTTCAAGATACTCAAGGTGTCCATGTGCGTGACCAGTTTCACCTTCAGCAGTTGAGCGGAACACGGCAGAAATATCGTTGTAGCCTTCTACATCAGCTTTTGCAGCAAAGTAAAGGTAGCGGCGGTTTGCCTGTGATTCGCCAGCAAAAGCGTCTTTCAGGTTTTGTTCTGTTTTACTGTCTTTTAAGACCATCTTATGTCTCCTGTTTTTGGGTTAGTCTAAAAAAGGTGGGCAAAGTTTACACCAATTCTTTATTAGAATAAGTCTAAATTTATGATATAGGGATGTCAAGTTAATTTTTATCGGTTGCCATATTAGTGTTAACAGGCTCCAGGACAGGTCTGCATAATTCCTGAATTATATATTGGTGTTTTATTTGGAGTAATATCATATCATTCAACTATGCAAATGTAATAATTACGTGTTAATTTTTGAGGAAGTCTTATGACTCGTGAAGTAGATGTTGCCATTTTAGGTGCGGGTAGCGCCGGGTTGTTCGCGCTATCACAGGTGAAACGTGAAACCGATAATTATGTATTAATTAATGGCGGTGAATTAGGCACCAGCTGTGCGCGTGTTGGCTGTATGCCATCAAAAGTTTTTATTCAGGTGGCGGAAGACTTTCATCGTAAAAGTCTGTTCGAGCGTGAAGGCATTGATGGCGCGGAAGAGCTGTCGCTAGATGTCCCGGCCATAATGGAGCATGTGCAGGACCTGCGTGATGTGTTTGTTGATCGAACACTGGGTGTGACCGATGACATGGATGAGACCCACCTGATTGATGGTTATGCAAAATTTGTTAGCAACGACACCATTGAAGTGAATGGCGAACAGATAAAAGCAAAAAGCATTATTATAGCAACCGGTTCGACCCCTGTAGTTCCAGCTGCCTGGCAGGACTTTGCTGACGATGTTTATACCACGGATGAGTTTTTTGAGCTGGAAAATTTGCCTGCTTCTATGGCGGTGATTGGTCTTGGGTCTATTGGTCTGGAAATTGGCCAGGCCTTACAGCGCCTGGGTGTTAAGGTTTTCGGGCTTGATCAACTGACAAATGTTGCCCGGCTGGAAGATGACGAAGTAAACCAGCTGGCGGTAAATGTTATTGGCAAAGAATTTCCGTTATGGTTAGGCCAGCCAGCTGTCCTGGAAAAAGTCGATGGCGGCATACAGGTAACAGCCGGGGACAATCAGCAGGTGGTGGATAAAGTGCTGGCCAGCCTGGGACGAAAGCCGGCACTTACCAGCCTGGAACTTGAGGCCACCGATATTGAACTGGATGAAAATGGTATCCCGGTTTTTGATCCATTGACGATGCAGATTGGTGATCTTCCAATATATATTGCAGGTGACGTCAATGCAGACCGCCCCATTTTGCATGAAGCAGGGCATGAAGGGCGTGTTGCCGGTTATAACGCCGTCCATCATGCGCTCAATGGATCAGTTGAAAAATTTAAACGTAAAGTGCCTTTGGCTATTACCTTCTGTGATCCCAATATTGCCACTGTGGGTGCGCAGCTATCCGAGTTAAATCAGGAGAAAATAGCTATTGGAGAAATTCAGTTTGCACCGGTTGGGCGTGCGCTAATTATCGGTAAAAATCGTGGCTTGCTCAGGCTGTACGTACAGAAATCGGATGGTTTGCTACTGGGTGCAAGCATGTGCTGTGTTAAAGCAGAGAATCTGGCGCACCTTATATGCTGGTCGATCCAAAATGGCATGACGGTATTTGATATGCTGAAAATGCCTTTTTATCACCCGGTCATTGAAGAGGCGCTGCAAGCTGCGCTTTATAACGTGCTGTCGAAGCTGGATGTTAAACAGGACGTGGTTGAACTGGAGCGTCATTTAGAAACGCGGTCATTCGTCTTTTGTCATTAGTCACTTTTGACAATCGACTAATGACGAATGACCAATGACAATTTAATATCTAGCAGACTTTCATGTACGGAATGCCACTATCTGAAACCTGTTTATATGCGGCCCGGCTCCCTGTTTTCTGCCATAGCTCCAATGCCGCGAGCGGTTGCAATGCGGGTGTGCTGTACTGTCTGATGGTTTGTAATAAATCCATTAATAATACAAAACTTTCTGCCAGTTGCTGGTATAAATCAGCGATGCCACGTTGCGTCAGGGTGCTAATATGGTGATAAGAGGAACGCCCAAGATTGACATAATAATTAACATCAACCTGCCGTTTTTCAGCTGATTGTGGAAATAAACCGGATACCAGTAAACACTGGTCGCCAATGTTGCGCAGCTTCTCACTGCATAAGTTGTCAGGAAGGTGGAGCGACGTTAAGTAATCAAGCGCAAGCGCTGTTGAATTAAGCTGCTGGTTTTTTGTAAATCGCATCAGCGTGAAGACAAGATAACTTTGCATGGTTTCATCCAGCTGGCAGCCATAGTCCTGCTCGGCATCCTGCACCAGTCTGTGCCACTGTGAAAGTTCAGATGAATTCAGGATTAATGGTTTACTCATCGTTCTCATCCTCTGTTTTCTTATCGACATTAAGAAGATTTTTTGAGCATTTATCCAGTACTCTATCAAGGTGGTTTTGATGGTTTCAGTTGGTCTGTCAGTATTCATGGCAAGGCACCCAAGCCTACGATCTGGGCAGCAAATGGCCATAGTCCTTTGCAAGAGGCGTAACGCAGCCATGGATACTGACAGACCAACCCTTCGGGCGCTACTGAGGCGTTCCGCACCTGTGTTACAGTACTTGACAAGGACAAAGGCCATTGTCTGCGCACTGTGCCTAGTTGCGAAACACCACAGTAGCGCTGAAATCATCAAAACCACCTTGATAGAGTACTAGTTATAGCCCTTTTTTGCTGGAAACACCACCCAGCGCAGTAATTTAGAGCTTGCTTAGGTTATAATCTGTACTTTATTCAATAAGATATAAGATTTTACATGGCTTACGATGTTTCAACTTTTCAGGGGCTCATTTTCGCAGTGCAGGATTACTGGCAAAAGCAGGGATGCGCCGTATTACAGCCACTCGATATGGAAGTGGGCGCAGGTACATTTCATCCGGCGACATTTTTACGTGCTATAGGCCCGGAGCCCTGGCGCTCAGCTTATGTGCAACCCTGCCGCCGTCCAACGGACGGGCGTTATGGTGAGAACCCTAATCGCCTGCAGCATTACTACCAGTTTCAGGTGGTATTGAAACCTTCACCGGATGATATACAGGATTTATATCTGGGCTCACTTGAAGCGCTGGGCTTTGATTTGCTGGAACACGATGTGCGATTTGTCGAAGACAACTGGGAATCACCTACATTAGGCGCCTGGGGTTTGGGCTGGGAAGTCTGGTTGAATGGCATGGAAGTGACGCAGTTTACTTATTTTCAGCAGGTAGGCGGGCTTGAATGTCGTCCTGTCACAGGTGAAATCACTTATGGACTGGAGCGTCTGGCAATGTACCTGCAGGAAAAAGAAAGTGTGTTCGATCTGATCTGGACAACAGGACCGCAGGGCGATGTGACTTACGGTGATGTATTTCATCAAAATGAAGTTGAAATGTCGGCATATAATTTTGAGCACGCAAACACTGAAATACTGTTTAAACAGTTTGATGATTGTGAGTCTGAAAGCCGGCGGCTGATTGCACTGGGCCTGCCTTTGCCTGCCTACGAAATGGTGTTGAAGGCCTCGCATGCATTTAACCTGCTTGATGCACGCCATGCTATCTCAGTGACTGAACGGCAACGGTTTATTTTACGCGTACGTACACTTGCAAGGTCCGTGGCACAGGCGTATTACGATTCGCGAGAGGCCCTGGGCTTTCCTATTGGTAACACTCTCGGCGTTGGTATGAATTCAAAAGGAGATGCAGCATGACTCATGACTCCTTGTTGATAGAGCTGGGCACGGAAGAGTTACCGCCCAAAGCGCTGAATAAACTTTCCACTGCTTTTACTCAGGGAATTGTAGACGGTTTAAAAAATGCCGGTTTTGAAATCAATGACGTTGAATCCTTTGCCACACCTAGAAGACTTGGCGTAATAATTAATAACATCGCTGCATCACAACCTGATAGAAATGTTGAGCGTAAAGGCCCCAGTCTGAAAGCAGCTTATGATGCCAATGATAAACCGACTAAAGCGGTGATGGGTTTTGCCCGATCCTGTGGCGTTGAGATTGATGCGCTTCAGCAGCAGGAAACAGACAAAGGTGTCTGGCTGGTTTTTAAGGCAACTGAAAAAGGACAGCTTTTATCTGATTTGATTGAAGATATTATCAACCAGTCACTATCTCGTCTTCCTATTCCAAAACGAATGCGTTGGGGAAGTAATGATGCTGAGTTTGTACGGCCGGCGCACTGGCTGGTTTTGATGTATGGAGAAAAAGTTTTTGATGCGACAGTTTTAGGCCTGAAGTCATCAGCAACAACTTTTGGCCATCGTTTCCATTCCCCCGGTGAGATTGTCATTCCATCGGCTTCATCATATAAAGAACTACTTCGAACAGAAGGTTTTGTTATTGCTGACTTTGAAGAAAGAAAACAGAATATCAGGCAGCAGGTTATCGATACCGTAAACTCCCTGAGTGGTGAAGCAGTAATTGACGCAGACCTGCTTGACGAAGTTACTGCATTAAGCGAGTGGCCGATAGCCGTGGCCGGTGAATTTGAAGAAATGTATCTGCAGATCCCGTCAGAAGTATTAATTAAAACCATGCAGGACAATCAAAAATACTTTCCGGTCAAAGACACTACGGGAAATTTGAAAAATTATTTTATTACCATCAGCAATATTGACAGTAAGTCAGCTGAAAAAGTAAAAGCAGGAAACGAGCGTGTGGTTCGCCCGCGCCTGGCGGATGCCATGTTTTTCTGGCAGCAGGACCAGAAACAGCCACTGGAATCATTTAATATGGCGCTGGAAAATGTCGTGTTTCAGGAAAAGCTTGGTACGATTGCAGACAAAACACGGCGTGTTGCAAAGTTAGCCGAATCGATTGCTGCACAACTCAACGTGAATGGCGAGTATGCCAATATTGAATATATAAGGCGTGCAGCAATATTAAGTAAGTGTGACCTGATGACGGACATGGTCGGTGAGTTTGCTGCGCTGCAAGGGGTGATGGGTAAGCGTTACGCGCAGGTGGCAGGTGAAGCTGAAGAAGTTGCCATGGCGCTTGATGAGCAATACAAACCGCGTGGTGCAAGTGACGATACGGCAACGAGTGTCACAGGGCAAATTCTTTCTATTAGTGACAAACTCGATACCCTGGTCGGTATTTTTGCCATTGGTCAAAAACCAACGGGCGAAAAAGACCCTTATGCCTTACGCCGGGCATCTCTAGGCATTCTGCGCACAATTATCGAGCGTCAGCTTGACCTTGATCTTAAGCAGCTGATAACCATATCAGCAGATTTACTTGCTGATAAAGTGGATGCCGCTAAAGTTGAACAGGATGTATTTGATTATATTCTCGAAAGACTGCGCGCCTACTATCTTGATCGTGGCATTTTGCCGGATGTGTTCGATGCGGTGTCAGCATTGTCGCCTTCTCGCCCGCTAGATTTTGATAATCGCATAAAAGCCGTTACTATATTCCGGGGGCTTGCCGAAGCGGAAAGCCTGGCTGCAGCAAATAAACGTGTGGGTAATATTCTAAAGAAGTCTGCAGGCGATAACATATTGACAGTGGATGAAAGTTTACTTTCTGAAGACGCCGAGAAAAAACTTTATCAGAGTTTGACTGCATTAAGTCAAACCGTAGAGCCAATGTTTGATGCAGGCGATTATGAAGCTGCACTAAGCCAGTTATCCTCTTTGCGTGGACCGGTAGACGGTTTTTTTGATTCGGTGATGGTAATGGTTGATGATGAGACAATAAAAAACAACCGTATTGCACTGTTAAATACAATGAATCAGCTTTTTCTGCGCGCTGCTGACCTGTCACGACTGCATCAGTCGTAAGCTGTAGTCAACAGTATCAGGCTTATCAAATGAAAGTAATTGTTATAGATAGAGACGGCGTTATCAACCATGATTCAGATGCTTATATCAAAAGCGCTGAAGAATGGATCCCCATTGATGGTAGTCTTGAAGCTATTGCGCGTTTAAATCATAGTGGTTATACGGTAGCTGTTGCATCAAATCAGTCGGGTCTGGCAAGGGGGCATTTTGATATTGAGGCCCTGAATGCGATGCATAAAAAAATGGATGATATGCTGGCAGAAATTGGTGGCCGCGTTGATGCTGTGTTTTACTGTCCACACGGACCAGATGAAGGCTGTAGTTGCAGAAAACCCAAACCGGGCATGCTGTTGCAGATTGGACAGCGATTTAATGTGCCGCTAAAGGATGTTATTTTTATTGGCGATAGTGTTTCAGATATTAAGGCAGCCAGTAATGCGCTTACCCAGGCCATTCTGGTACGTACTGGAAAAGGGGTAAAAGCAGAAAAAATATTGCAGGCAGAACACGAAGAATCTGTTCCAGTGTTCGACGACCTTGCCTCAGCCGTAACTTCACTACTGCAACAATAGAATCTTGACGGAGTACCAGGGTACCTCTGATCAAGTCTATTATGCTTCTGCGTGACCTGAAGGGTGCAGATGCAAGGCGCAAAGTGAAGTTAATGGCCTTAGTCCTTAACAAGCTTTGTAACGTGGCAGATGTATCCTTCAGGCCGCGCCCAGTGGGGCTTACAGGCTTGTCCGTACTCTGCGTTAGTATTTTTCACCAGGTATCTACATGCTTTCAAAATACTGCCTTGATTACGAACAAGCCTGTAAGCCAGAAGCATAATAGACTTAATCAGAGGTGCCCTAGTTATGGAATCAAAACCCGTCCTGTTTTTCCGTTCATTATTGTTCTGGCTTGGCTTTATTATTAATACCGTCGTTTTCGGCCTGTTAGTCGTCTTATTATTTTTTATGCCGGCAACTTTTCGTTTAAAAATAGCCCGCTTATGGTCATATACCAATAATTTTTTGTTAAAGGTTTTTTGTGGTATCGATTTCAAAGTTAAGGGGCAGGAAAACCTGAATGTTGAAACCGCAATTATATTGAGCAAGCACCAGTCAACCTGGGAAACCCTGGCTTTGCATTCTTTTACGCCGCTTGTGCACTGGGTGTTCAAACGTGAACTGATGTATATCCCGGTTTTTGGCTGGGCGCTGGCATTAACTGATCCCATTGCGATTAATCGCGGCACGGGAAGGGTCGCCATTAAGCAGCTGATTGATGAAGGCACAAAAAAACTGAATAATGGTAAATGGATTGTTTTGTTTCCTGAAGGGACACGCACCGCGCCGGGCAAGACCCACAAGTATAAAATAGGCGGCGCCCTGCTGGCACAGAAAAGCGGTTATCCGGTGATACCGATAGCGCATAATGCAGGCGAGTTCTGGCCAAGACACAGTTTTATAAAATGGCCGGGTACCATCAGTGTGGTTATCGGGCCTGCGATTGAAACAAAAGGCAGGAAGGCTGAGGAAATTAATAAGGAAGTATCTGACTGGATTGAAAACACGATGAAAGAAATCAGTGATGAATCCAGATGGAACCGTTAATCAGAGTTGCCTTAAATATTAAACAGGGTTTTTGCATTTAAAGTTGTTTGTTTTGCAATCATATCTCGCTGTTCATCTCTTAATTCTGAAATCACATCCAGTGTATTTATTAGATAAGCCGGTTCATTTCTTTTAGTCGCATGTTTCTGGTCGGGCTGGTCTGGTGCATCTGTTTCAAGTAAAACAGAAGTTAGCGGAATTTCTTTAACAACCGCTTTTATTTTTTTTGCATTATCATAGGTTATGCCTGCGCTCACGCTGATTAAAAAGTTTAGCGCTATAAGCTGTTTTGCCTGTTCGCTGCTTCCTGAGTAGCTGTGGACCATGCCTCTCAGGTTTTTGAACTTTTTAATTGTCTGTATAACGGTTTCAGTGGCCTTTACCGAATGAATAACCAAGGGTAGCTGCTTGTTTTCAGCAATGGCTAACTGGGCCTCAAAAAAATACAGCTGTGTTTTTTTGTCAATTTGACTGGGACGAAAGTCGAGGCCGCATTCGCCCAGTGCAACAGGTCGATAGGCTTCGATATATTTTTCCAGTGCCTGTATGTCCTGTTTTTTCTGCCTGTTTAACCAGTAAGGATGAAGGCCATAACAGGCATGCAATTGAGGATTGTTGTCACAGAGTAATCTAACCCTGTCCCAAAAGGTCCTTTGTGTGCCAGGGATAATAATGTCGCTGATATTATTATCTTTTGCCCGTTGCAGTACTTGCGTGCGATCGTCATCAAACACCTCAAAATCAAGATGGCAATGTGAATCAATTAGTTGAATATCAGGCATGCATATTAGTGTAACCCGTTATAACCTGTAGTGCACGTGCAGCCGCGCTGCCATCCATGTGTGTAAAATCTGTTGGCATTCGTCTCACCGCCATCCATGGCTCCTTGAGACATACCTCCCGTCCCTGGGCATAAAAAAGGCCGGTAAATGCCGGCCCTGAAGTAAAAAAAGCTAGAGACTAATCTATTATGATTTCTCAATCATACTATGAATGATAGGAGTCAGAATCAGCTCCATGGCAAAGCCCATTTTACCGCCGGGTACAACAATAGTGTTGCGGCGTGACATGAATGAGTGTGGAATCATGTCTAATAGATCAGGGAAATCTATATTGAATTTTTGTGGATCTGTAAATCGAATAACAATAAAACTTTCATCCGGTGTAGGAATATCACGTGCGATGAAAGGGTTTGAGGTGTCAACAGTGGCTATACGCTGGAAGTTGATGTCAGTGCGTGAGAACTGAGGTGTAATGTATTTAACATAGTCGTGCATACGGCGAAGAATGGTGTCAACGATTACTTCTTCAGAGTAACCGCGTTCCGCGTTATCACGGTGAATTTTCTGTATCCATTCAAGGTTAACACTAGGTGTAACACCGACAAGCAGATCGACATGTTGAGCAATATCAACATTTTCTGTGACTACACCACCATGCAGGCCTTCATAGAACATGATATCTGAGCCAGTTGGAATTTCTTCCCAGGGGGTGAATTGTCCGGGAGTTAAACCCTCATAAGGAGCTGCTTCTTCGTCACTGTGCAGGTATAGACGTTTTTTGCCAGTGCCTGTGGCTCCATATGATTTAAATAATTCTTCCAGTTTGTCAAACACGTTGGCATTTTCACCAAAGTGACTGAAAGTTTTATCACCTTCAGCTTCGGCTTTTGCCATGGCTTCTTTCATTTCGGCCCGGTCATAACGATGAAAACTGTCACCTTCGATGATTACTGGTGTGATTTTTTCACGGATAAAAATTTGCTCAAAGGCATGTTTTACCGTTGAGGTGCCTGCGCCAGATGAACCGGTGACTACAACAATAGGGTGTTTTTGTGACATTTATGTTTCTCCAATTACTAAAATTCTGTGTAGCAGGCAGTATCTGAACGGTTACTCTGCTTAAAAAAGTCCGTTATTGTATCCTGTTTCAACCAATTATTAAAATGAGGTCAGTCAAGAAAACTATATATAAATAAATCAATAAATTAGCCATGGCGGATACATTGTTACTGTTTTTCGTAAATCAGGTCCCATACACCATGGCCTAACTTGAGCCCGCGGCGTTCAAATTTGGTTTCACAGCGTGCGCCCCTGCTCGATGAAAAATTTCCTGTGCCCGAGGTGTTATTAAAACCATCGGCACTGTCCATTTGTTCGAGCATCTGTTCGGCATAATGTTGCCAGTCTGTAGCCATGTGGAACAAACCACCGGGTTTTAATTTTTTATGTATTAGCCGGATAAACTCAGGATTGATTATACGACGTTTATGATGTCGTTTTTTATGCCAGGGATCAGGAAAAAAAAGCTGAACCTGCCTTAGTGAATTATCTGCAATCTGGTACTTTAATACCTCAACGGCATCAAAACGGATGACTTTTATATTATGAATATCTTCACTGTTGGCATGGTGTATTAAATGACCAACGCCGGGGCCATGGACCTCGATGCCGATAAAGTTATACTCTGGCTGGTTTTTTGCCTGCTGCAGTAAGGACTCGCCATTACCAAAACCTATTTCGACAATAACTTCATTGTTATTATTGAACAGTTTGTCAAACGATAAAAACTGTTCAACATAGTCGATGCCATAATCCTGCCAGTGACTGTCCAGAGCATTCTGCTGCGCCTTCGTCAGCCGCCCCTGACGTAAAACAAAGCTTTTTATGGCTTTATATTTACGGGCTGGTTTTATCTGGGTATTTTGCGAAGACACAGCGAATTAGTGACTCAGACAGGGCCTGGATGGGAGCGTTAGAAAAAAGTACCTTCTATAGGAGAAGAGGCGGAGGCGAAGCGTTTTTTAGGCATGCGTCCGGCAAGATAAGCTTCACGGCCGCCTTCAATGGCTTTTTTCATTGCAGATGCCATTAATACCGGGTGTTGCGCGGCAGCAATCGCCGTATTCATTAATATGCCGTCACAGCCAAGCTCCATGGCAATCGCAGCATCTGAGGCGGTTCCAACGCCGGCATCCACCAGTATGGGTACATTGGCATTTTCGACAATGGTAAGAATATTGTAAGGATTGCGAATGCCCAGGCCCGAGCCTATTGGCGCTGCTAATGGCATAACGGCAACACAGCCAATTTTTTCCAGCTCTTTGGCAATGAGTGGATCGTCATTGGTATAAACCATGACATCAAAGCCGTCATCTACCAGAATTTGGGCTGCTTTAAGTGTTTCAATGGCGTCCGGGAATAGCGTTTTTTCATCACCCAGTACTTCCAGTTTGACCAGTTTATGCCCACCTAACAGTTCGCGTGCGAGTTTGCAGGTCCTGACAGCGTCGTCAACAGTGTAGCAACCAGCGGTATTGGGCAACAGGGTGTATCTGTCCAGTGGCAAAACATCCAGCAGGTTCGGCTGGTCAGGATTTTGGCCGATATTTGTTCGTCTGATAGCAATAGTGATAATTTCAGCGCCACTTGCTTCAAGCGCCAGGCGTGTTTCTTCATTATCTTTGTACTTGCCGGTGCCGACAAGTAAGCGGGAGGTATATGTTTTGCCAGCGATGACCAGCGGCTTATCAAGATTTGTGTCAGACATTGTTTTTTACTTGGTAGTTAAGGATTTAGTAGCTGGTGTATTGTACTTGATTTTAAAGTGTGGGATGAAGCGCCAGATCAATATCAGGACATAAAAAATCAATGCTAACCACCGCCAATGGCCTGAACAATTTCGACCTTGTCGATTTCCTTTAATATGTGGCTGTTATAGTCACTACGTGGAATGATCTGCTGATTGATTTCCACCGCCAGGCGTTTGTTTTCTAAATTGAGGCTTTTTAGGAGTTGTTCAATATTGCTATCGCTGTCTATGGTTTTTTCTTTTCCGTTTAAAATAATGGTTATCATTTGAATTGTTCCTGAACTGGCTATTTTTGAGCCATTTCGATATATAAAGCAGGATTTTGTGCTATTTTTTTATTTAATAATTATTATAAACCTTCTTGTATCCTTCATTTCATCGCAAGTTACTTTATTACAGGTTTATTAACAACATATATAAATTTGGAAAGTTTTTATGTTTAATCGTTTTTTTGTATCACTGTTTATTGCCTTTGTTTTTAGTACCAGTGTTTCTGCAAAGAATAATGATAATCCTTTTGCTAAAACTGAATCTTTGAATATTGGAAAAGATATAAGCTGGGAAATTGATAACGATACTGTTGTGGCAACAAAAACGACTGGTGATGGTAAGGGAGCTTTTTATCATTTAAAGTTTGATAACAGGCAGCTTGAGTTAATGATAAGCAGTGACGCCAAAGGTTTGACTCCCAAAAAATTCAATCAACTCGAAATCATTAATGTAATGATTGATGGCAAGGACAGTTTGTTATTTAAGTGGTGTTTAAATAATCAGCAGCGGCATAATCGGTTTTTACAGCAAGGGCTTAAAGTTAAGAAAGATATCTGCACAGTTGATGGTGATGCAGGTCGTTTTGTAATGCGTCTTAATAAAAACACCCTGACATCTTTACAGCAAGGCAGTCGCCTGTTAATTTTGCTCAAGCCATTCAGGACCTCGCTGGAGCTGTATTATGATCTTGGTGATTTTAAAGATATGTATGTCGCCCTAAACACTAAACCTGCTGATGAAACAAATGTCGTTGTTGAGAAAATAAAGAGTGTTAATGTACCAAAGAAAAAATGCTTGCTCGATGCTCCAGTAAAATTTAAAAATATAAAGTCAGTTGAGTATGCCTGTGATAATGCTGCAGAAAAAAAGGACGCCGAACAGCAGTTAAGCAAACTTGTTAATGAGGAGATGGCCAGACAACAAAAACTGGCTGAACAGAAAAAACAAAAAGAACTTGCAGCAAAATTAAAACAGGAAGAGCAGTTAAAAGCTGAAGCTGCAGCTATTGCTGCCAGTGAAGCAAAGCAGGCAGCTATTAGTAGTGAAATTACGCAGAAAATGCTTAATGTATGTGAGAAGTACTGGAATAAAGGCGAGCATCGCTGTTATTGCCAGAAATTTATTGAATATGCCCCTGCTGAAATTCAGGCGAATTCAACCTGTAATTAATACCTGAAGCCCCCTTTATTTAGTAATACTTGCGGAAATACCTGTCTGGAAATATCCGGTAAAGCAACTATGGTTTAAACTGGTATTGTTATTCTGTAATATAAAGCAACGTAAACACGTTGCTTTTTTTACAGAAAAAACTCTGAGTTTTTAAGTTGAGTTTTAAGTCGCACACGTTTACGCTGGTATTATGAATGATGTTTTTCACACAATATAGAGTAACTTATGCCTGATTGCATCATAGTTGGTGGCGGCGTAATTGGATTATTAACTGCGCGCCAGCTATTTTTAGAAGGTATGGATGTTCTGTTATTAGAGAAAGGACCTCTTGGTGGAGAGTCTTCCTGGGCTGGTGGTGGCATTATTTCACCGCTTTATCCATGGTTTTATGATGATTCAGTTAATGTTCTGGCTGAGCGCAGCAAAAAAATATATCCTGAATTTACGCAAACACTATTTGAAGAAACCGGTGTCGACAGCGAATTGCTTCACAGCGGTTTATTTACTGTTACTGAAGACAATAACCAGCAGATCACTGACTGGGCAAAAAAATGGTCGGTTGATGCCAGCTTTATAGATGACATAGGTGCGATCCATGCCATTGAAAAGGCGGTCGGCAATGAGGTAGACAAAGGCATATGGATGCCTGACATCAATCAGTTAAGAAACCCAAAATTTGTTCAGGCGTTAAAGGCATCTTTAGAAAACCTGTCTGTCCCTTATCATGAGCACTGCACCGTAGAAGAAATAATTGTTAAAAATAATAAAGTTTCAGCTGTGCGGACAAAGCAGCAAACATTTTTTGCTGATAAAATTATTATTGCCAGCGGCGCATGGAGTGCGCAGTTTAATGTCACCCGGACATCGGTTAATGTTGTCCCGGTAAAAGGACAGATGATTATGTATAAAGGCGAGCCTGACCTTGTTAAACGCATTGTCCTGTCCGAAGGACATTACGTTATTCCACGTAAAGATGGACGAATACTGGCGGGCAGTACACTGGAAAAAATTGGCTTTGATAAAACAATTTCATCTTCTGCATTTGATGAGTTGCATCAGGCTGCCATCAGGCTGGTCCCTTTGTTGGCAGATTTGCAGGTAGAAAGGCAATGGGCGGGACTGAGGCCGGGTACTGAAAAAGGCATACCTTACATCTGTCAGCATGATGATATTGAAGGCTTATATATTCATGCAGGGCATTTTAGAAATGGCATTGTACTGGGTGTGGCTTCAGCAGAATTAATGACTGATATAGTATTGGATAGGGAACCATGGTGTGATGTGCGTCCTTATCAAATGCGGGCACCGCATTAACAAGTTAATCGTAGGAGCGGACCAAAATATAATATCAGGGTTCCGCAATTGGCCATTGGCTGGCAGCTCATTCGCGGAACCCTGATATTATATTTTGGTCCGCTCCTACAGTTTAGAGATTAAAACAGGCCGGAATAGCTCCAATTGGTAGAGCAAGTCACTCGTAATGACGAGGTTGGGAGTTCGATTCTCCCTTCCGGCACCAATAATTAAAGTTATAAGTTCACTGCTGTCCCGTTAACTGTTAGAGGCGTGGACTGGAACCCGTCGCCTGGGACCGTATGCCGCATGGACGCGGCATCCGAGCGTACATGGAGGTATTTACAGCGTGTCCCGGGCGACGGGTTCCAGTCCATGTCTCGGCTAGTATAAACATAAATCTTCCAGACAGAACAATGGCTTGTAGACCTCTCGGAAAAGTTAACGGGACAGCAGTGTTATAAGTTATAAGTTTTAAGTAATAAGTTTGTTAATTTGCATCTTATTACTTAAAACTTACAACTATTTTTATTAGAAGTTTGGCTTGACCGGCGCCTCTTTATACATGGCAACACTGGACATAATTTCTTCTTTGGCTTCATCAATGCCGCCCCAGCCTTCCACACGTACCCACTTGCCTTCATCCAGATCTTTATAGTGTTCAAAAAAGTGCGCAATTTGTTCCAGCAGCATGGGTTGCATGTCGCCTATTGTTTTAGCATTACGAAATGATTTGCAAAGTTTATCCAGGGGGACAGCCAGTATCTTGGCATCGTCTCCAGATTCATCGGTCATTTTGAGCACACCAACCGGGCGGCATTGAATGACAGAGCCAGCAATTAAAGGCACCGGTGTGGTTACCAGCACATCAACAGGGTCACCGTCTTTGGACAGAGTGTGAGGTACATAGCCATAGTTACAGGGGTAATGCATGGCTGTGCTCATGAAACGGTCAACAAACATGGCGCCGGTTTCTTTATCAACTTCGTATTTGACCGGGTCGCTGTGTGCCGGGATTTCGATGATGACATTAATTTCCTCAGGAATATTATTGCCTGAACTGACTCTGTCTAAATTCATAATATTTTCTTAGTAAATTTTCGTAATAAAAGTTTATATGAATTAGTTGTATTGTGCGGTAAATAGTAATTATTATTTGTTTTATTGCAGTGCTACCTAGGGCGCCTCTGATCAAATCTATTATGCTTCTGCGTGACCTGAAGGGTGCAGATGCAAGGCGCAAAGTGAAGTTAATGGCCTTAGTCCTTAACAAGCTTTGCAACGTGGCAGATGTGCCCTTCAGGCCACGCCCGGAGGGGCTTTCTGGCTTGCCCGTACTCTTCGTTAGTATTTTTCACCAGGTATCTACATGCTTTCAAAATACTGTCTTGATTACGAACAAGCCTGTAAGCCAGAAACATAATAGATTTGATCAGAGGCGCCCTAGTGTAGACAAATTGCAATACAGCGGCCATGTCTCTGGTATTTACCTTAAATTCTTCCTTTTATCTGCTTTAAACCACGCCCTGTCATTATCTGCTGGCAAATCAAAAAAACTGGTCTTAAATTACAGTCATGAAAAAACATTCTGGATTTACGCTGATTGAGTTGATGGTAACCCTGTCTATCGTAAGTATTTTGCTTACGGTAGGTTTGCCTTCACTAAAAACATTTATGCAGGGCAATCAGCTTATAGCTTCTACTAATGAACTGGTTTCGGCCTTGCATCTCGCCCGAACTGAGGCGATTAAACTTGATACCAGCGTGACTATATGTGAAAGCACCAATGGTACATCATGTACCGGCCCCGGCACAGATAATTGGGAAGATGGCTGGATCGTATTTGTTGATGCTGACGGTAACCTTGAGGGCACCGGCGCTCCATGTGCTGCACTCGGTACAGATTGTTTATTACGCGTGCATGATGCATTTACTGACAACCAGTTGACAGTTGCAGGTGTGAATGCAGGAGGAGCTGATATTAGTTCGTTTACCTTTAATGCTCGTGGCTTGCCTAGAAGTGCTGCCGGGGCTTCGCAGTCGGGTACTTTCAGTTTATGCAGTCTGGATGATTCGGGCAGTACGCTTGATTCTCGTGCAGTGATATTAAGTTTGTCAGGTCGGGCACGTATCTCTGATAATGCGGCGGTGATTTCATGTCCATAAAAACCCTAAAAATAATACCTGTAAAACTAATAAACAGGCAAAACAGCCATATAAAAAGCTGCCATATAAACAACAGCAAGGGCTTTACCCTGTTAGAGGCCTTAATAGGTTTTCTGATTCTTTCTATGGGTATGCTGGGTATTGCTTCATTGCAGGCTATTTCTCTGCAGGCCGGTAAAACATCAGTATATGGTTCTGTCGCCATGATGAAAGTTGACGAGCTCTTTGAAAGCATGCGGGCCAATCCCTCGGTGCTGGCGACTTATGCTGGCGCCGGCGTAAACAGTGCCTGTACAGGTACTAAAAATTGCAGTGAAACGGAGCTGGCGCAGGATGATGTTTACTGGTGGAAGCAGAATTTAAAAGCCGGTTTGCCTGGTGCAGCAACAACGCTTGTTACCGTAACACCGGCTGTTGCGCCATCAAAAATGGCAACAGTAAAAATTGATATAACCTGGAGTGAACGTAGTAAAGATACTTCGGCTGGTGCCTCTAGTAGTGTTTCCAAGACTTATACCACTACAACAAATATCTGTACCGAGATTCCATGTTAGAGGTTGAGATGAAAATAAAGAACAGACAATCGTATGGTTTTTCGCTGGTTGAATTACTGGTTGCAATGACTGTTGGCCTGGTGATTATTAGCGGTGCGTTTTCATTGCATTCAACAACACGAAAAACACAGGCAGTAAACGAAATGCAAATGGACATGGTGGCTGATGCGCGTTTTGCTATTGAAATGATTTCTTACGATTTGCGCCATGCTGGCATGTGGGGTGGTACTAATAAAGCTGCCTTAATCAGTTGTAAGTCCAGTGATGCTGCATGTACTGCATCTTCAGCAGGTGAAGACCTGCCGGGAGCCGTTGCAGGGGACTGTGCAGTTGGCTGGTATTATAATTTAACGACACCTGTTTTTGCCACAGATAATAGTGCAGCTAATCCATATTCTGCAAGCTGTATGGTCGATGAAGGCCATGTTGATACCACTGATATTCTGGAAATACGTTACGCAGACTCTAATCCACCCGCTGCATTATTAGCTAACCAGGTTTATGTTCGCAGCAATGCGATTAATGGAAAGATTTTTGTTGGCGCTACTCAGCCAGTCATTAATTCTTATGATTCTTCATCGCAGACCAGGAACCATGAACTGCATGCTTATGTTTATTACATAAGTGATTACACTGATACAGCAGGTGATGGCATTCCATCTTTACGACGTGTTGCCCTGGAAAATGGGCCAGCCTTACAAAATCAAACACTGATATCGGGTGTTTCTGATTTGCAGGTGCAATTTGGTGTCGATGTAGATAATGATGAAGCAATTGACCGTTATGTTGATCCTGATGATGTGGACGACTGGTCAGATGTTTATGCTGCAAAAATCTGGTTGTTGATGCGCTCTAACGAGCAGCAGAGAGGCATCGATACAACTAAATCTTTTTCAATTGCAGGTGCTGCGCCTGTGAGTTATGGCGGCATGAGTGACTACCGCTATTTTCTGCTGACCAGCGTAGTAAACCTGAGAAACGTGCAGAAAATATAAGTGCAAGATACAAGATATAAGTCCATTGGAGTAAAAAAGAATGTGGCTACACAGGCAAATAGAACAACAACACAACTTGCAGTTGCATAAAGTGAAACAGCATGGTTTTGTATTAGTACTGGTGCTGGTTTTGCTGGCTGTACTGACATTGATTGGCGTGTCTTCAATGAACAGTTCTAATATGGAATTAAAAGCAACAGCAAATGCAAAGCAGCATCAAATTGCATTTAATGTTGTACAGTCAGTACTTGAGTTTGCCGTATCAACTAATGGCGATTTAATTGACTTTCAAACTAATGACCCGGACCTGGTGCAGGCTATCACTTCTTATTCGGTGCCAAATAGCTCTTCACTAAAAGCTGAAGCAGTTTTTACAGGTTGCGGGGTAGCTTTAGGTAATAGCCTGGAACAAGGTAAAGGCTTTAGTTATAACTTTTTTGAGATAACAGGATCAGGTTCTAATGCAACCGGCTCCGCCATTTCGGTGCAGACTCAGGGGATTCGTTTTCCTGCAGCTGCCTGTAACTAAGAAATAAAAAGAGGAAAAGATCATGAATACATTGAAAGCAATGATAAACCGTTTGGTGATGGTTTCGCTATTGATGTTCGGATTAGAGGTTTATGCTTTTACCAATGTCGAAGACGCAATTGAAACAGAGTCCTTACGTATAACCCTGAAGGACAAAAATACGGGTTATATACAGGGAAGGATTTGTGATGATTGTAAATTGTTAACGGTTGCAATAACAGCGGAAACTAAAGCGTTTAATAAGGATCTTGAAGTTCCGCTTAAACAGGCGGCAGCCAGGGCGGGAAAATCCGCAACCGTATTTATTAATATTGAGCATACCAGTGTAACGCGAATTACCTGGTAATTATCAGTTTATTTTTTAGTTTTTTTATTTTGCAATCGCTTAATTAGCGAATAGAAAGTTAGTCAAGCAGGCAGGTTGAGTTACTGGTAGTGATGAATTGCTGAAGCTTTCAGTGACGAGTGAAAAAACACACTGTTGTGTTGCCATCAATGTGCAATATAACGAGGAGGTTGTTATGAAACAGATAAGCAAAAAATTACAGTCGGTACTAATTGGCCTGCTTTACGGGATTCTATGTGGTGCTCCAGCATTCGCTGAAGATATTGAGATCTATACCGGATCCACCGGTGTTTCGTCTCCGGCAACCGCCAATATATTATTTGTGCTTGATACCTCCGGTAGTATGAATGGTATCATCGCGGGAGTACCGGTTGATTATGATTCTTCTAATATTTATACCGGTTGTTTTGATGCTAATCGACTGTATGTAGAGGATGATTTACTTGTTAACGCGATAAAGTACTGTACCTCGTGGAAATACGATATAACTACAATTAATCAATTCAATGTTAGTGCATTCAAATGTAATACAGGGGACGATTCATTAGCAACAAGCGGTCTTTATATTGACCGTATTGCTCAATACAGGACGACGACGACGACTAGTAAACGTCGCGGACGTCGCGGGGGGGGGTGCGACGACCACTACTACCCGTTGGGGTTCTGTGAGTAAGATTCAGGATAATTTTTTGAGTGACCCAGTTGAATGTGAAGCAGATGCGGGGGCGCATGGTGAGAGCACCGGTGACGGCAAGCCGTATGCAACGAATAGTTCCGGTGCCGGCGGCTGGCAGTCTGGAGCAAGTGGTGCAGTAGTCTGGGGCGACACCGGTACGGGTGAAACGGTATATGCAGGCAACTATTTGAATCAAATTGTTGAAGGCGGGGGTGTTGCATCTGCTACACGTTTACGCGTTATGCAGGATGCCTTAACTGACGTTATCTCAGCTTCGGCAGGCATTAATGTCGGGCTGATGCGGTTTTCCAAGAATGGTGAGTGGTGGTCTGGTGGTAACGCCAATGGGTCCGGTTGATGATGCTTCGCATAAGGCAGATTTTTTACTTGAGCTGGAAAAAATGTATCATTCAGGTAGTACACCGTTAGCAGAAAGCTATTACGAAGCGGTTTCTTATATGCAGGGAGATAGTGTTGATTACGGTAATGGCTCTACGGTTACGCAATATATTAATCCGCCTGCTACCTCTACGGAGGAGGTAAGCAGATTAAGCCATGCCGACTCCAGAATGGCTGCAGATAATACACGCTATGCTTCGCCTATTAGTGATACCTGCCAGAAAAACTATATTGTGCTGCTCACAGATGGTCAGCCTACTAGTGATGACCCGTCAGGTCGGCTTGGCAGTATCGGTGTAACCGGCAGTTGTAGCGCGATAGGCACCACTAACTGTCTTGAAGAAATTTCAAGTAGTATTGCCAACAATGATCAGAGCGATGTGAATGGTGACCAGTTTATCTCAACATTCACCATTGGCCTTGATATTGCTTCTGCGGCTGCATTGCTTCAGGGCACTGCGAGCGTAAGTAAAGCGGCTACCGGTGCTGGCGAGTACTATGCAGCGAGTGACGCTGTATCACTGACAACAGCGTTTGCAAACATTGTGACCCAGGTGCTTGATGTGGATTCAACCTTTTCATCACCAGCCGTTTCAGTGAATGCATTTAATCGCTCAACTCATCTTAATGACCTGTATTTCACCTTGTTTAAACCGGGCGTTAACGAGCATTGGGACGGTAATCTGAAAAAATACAAGCTGGATTTTCATATTGATACCAATGATGATGATAATGATGGAGACACAACAGAGCGCCTGCCATTTGTTGCTGATGCAAATAATGGTGCGGATTCCGTCGATGATAGCACAGGATTCTTCAAAGATTCGGCAGTGAGCTACTGGACGGCAGCGGCTGATGCTCCCGATGGTAAAAACGTGGAAGTCGGTGGCGCCAAAGGCGTAATGACCGCAACACGTAATGTTTATACTATCACCGGCACTTACACAGACAATGCGGGTGTTTATGTGCCGGCGGAACCTGCCTTGATTGCCAGCGTCAATGCAGTTGATAAAGCAAATACAAGTTTAACGGATGCACTGTTAGACACTACTGGTAAGCCTCAGAAAGTGGCAGGAATTCCCTATCGCGATACACTGCTTGACTGGGCGGGCGGCCTGGATGTATTTGATCAAAATACAGATGGCGACACGACTGATGCGTTTAAGCATATGGGTGACCCATTACATGCAGAACCGGCGCTTGTGCAGTATGGCCAGGTAGGCGGTGTGGCTGACCTGGTGGCCTATGTGGCAACCAATGATGGTTATCTTCACGCTTTTGATGTTGATGATGGCTCTGAGCTGTTTTCTTTTGTACCGCAGGAGTTGTTAGGTGGTTTAAGTGTAGCGATGGAAGATACCGGCAGCGAAAAATTATATGGACTTGATGGCAGTGTGGTTGCCTGGATTAAAGATGTAGACAAGGATGGTACGGTTGAAGCAGCAGACGGGGACCGTGTTTACCTTTACCTTGGTATGCGCCGTGGTGGCAGTGACATTTATGCTATGGATGTGACAAACAGGAGCGAACCTAAATTACTTTGGGTGATAAAAGGCGGTGTTGGTGATTACACGGAACTGGGTGATACCTGGTCAACCATCAATGTTGAAAAAGTAAAAGATGGTACTGCCGAGAAAACTGTGCTGATCTTTGGCGGTGGTTATGATGCTGCCCAGGACGCAGCGACAGTAAGAACGGTAGATGCTTTCGGTCGCGCTGTGTTTATTGCTGACGCCACAACAGGCGAGCGTTTATGGCTTGGCGGTGCGTCTGGTGATACGGTCATTAGCGACATGCAATACAGCATACCGGCGCGTGTTAAACCACTCGATATCAGTGGTGACGGTTATATCGACCGCGTATATGCTGTCGATATGGGTGGTCAGATTTTCCGTTTTGATATTAATAATACTAATGATGCTTCACTGGCCAGCTCCATTACGGGTGGCCGAATTGCTGAACTTGCTGACAATACAGCGGCGGGGGCGCGTCGTTTCTACTACCCTCCGGATGTTGCACTGGTGAATGATTCGAATGAAATATACCATGCAATGGTTATTGCTTCCGGATACAGGGCGCATCCATTAGATGAAACCATACATGATCGCATCTATATGCTTAAAGATAAAAACACAGGCCTGATATCTACCGGTTACACCCTGATAACCGAGGCCAGTCTGGAAGATGTGACCGATAACCTCGCTGGCGGTGACAGTGGTGCGATTGGAAATGCAGTGGCCGATGCTTCAAGAAAAGCGGAACTGGCCAGGATTGCAGCAGCCGAGGGCTGGTATATTGATTTAGATGATGAAAATAATCCGGGGACGGGGACATGGTTGGGCGAAAAAGGTCTGTCTGAGCCATTGATTGTTGAAGGTATAGCCATATTGACAACCTATGTGCCAGACTTTACGACAAGCGTTGATAGCTGTGCGCCAAAGGCGGGTAACGGTAAAGTGTTCTTTCTCGATATTTTAGATGCTACACCTGCGTACCCACAAGATATTGATAAAAGACCTCAGCGTCACATAAAATTAACACGTGGCGGTATCCCTCCATCACCTAACGTTATTATTACCAAAGGTGGCGAACCGACTTTATGTATTGGTGCGGAATGCAAACAAGCTGACTTTGGACTGGGTGTACGTAAAACTTACTGGTATGAGGCGAATTGATAATGAAAAAACTAAGAGGGTTTACTTTAGTAGAGCTGATGATTGTGATTGCCATTATCGGGATACTGGCAGCGGTTGGTTATCCGGCTTATACCAGCTCGGTTAAAAAAGGTAATCGAGCTGACGGTATAGATTCCCTGCTGTCTCTTGCCGGTCGCATGGAAGAATATTACCTGAATAATGATACTTATGTTGGCGCCACAGTGGCAAATGCTACCAGTTCTGACGGCCTGTATACCCTGGCAATTACCGCAGCTGATGGTTTTACCTATACATTGACCGCAACACCGGTAACGGCTGATGCGGATTGTGGTAACCTGACATTAAATTCCTTAGGCCAGAAAGGAGTAACTGCTGCTGGAGCAACAGTTGATGGCTGCTGGTGATATTAGGGGTGATGTAGGGGTAATGCAGGGCCGTTTATTATCGTAATTTTTGTGGTCGTAATTCTTTAGGCAACTGAAAATGTACATTTTCAGTTGTCTTGTTAATAGTGATAACGCTTGTATCAAATAATTTTTCCAGTGTTTTAATCACTTCCTGGACAAGTACTTCCGGTGCTGAAGCGCCTGCCGTAACCCCAATGGATTGTGCGGTTTCAAACCAGGCATTATTAATATCTTCAACGCCATCAATCAAATAGGCATCCACATTCTGTTTTTTGGCCAGTTCACACAGGCGGTTTGAGTTAGAGCTGTTTGCAGAACCAATAACAAGAAACACATCTGTTTTATCGGCCAGTTCTCTTACCGCGTCCTGACGGTTTTGTGTGGCGTAACAGATGTCATCTTTGCGTGGCCCCTGAATGTCCGGGAATTTATTACGTAATTCATCAATGATGTTTTTAGTGTCGTCAACCGATAAGGTGGTTTGTGTGACGTAGGCCAGGGCATGCGGATTTTTGACTTCTAGTTTATTGACATCTTCAGCCGTTTCAACCAGATAAATATTACTGTCCGGATTTTGTTTGTACTGGCCTAGAGTGCCTTCAACTTCAGGGTGACCGGTGTGCCCGATAAGAATAACATCCTCAGTATTTTTCTCGTGCCTTGCCACTTCAAGATGTACTTTAGTTACTAAAGGACAGGTCGCATCAAAGATACGCAATTTTCTCTGTATTGCTTCATTGCGCACTTTTTGCGAGACACCGTGTGCGCTGAATATAACAGTGGCGCCATCAGGGATTTCATTTAATTCTTCAACAAAGACAGCGCCTTTTTCCATCAGGTTGTTGACCACGTAACGGTTATGCACCACTTCGTGGCGCACATAGATAGGTGCAGAAAATATTTCCAGTGCGCGTTCTACAATTTCAATGGCGCGGTCAACACCCGCACAAAACCCGTGTGGATTTGCCAGATAAATTTTCATTGTTTTATATTATTTAATTTCTGCATGTGCATTGTTTACCCCGAGGATGTTAACGGTGAAAATAATTTCCTGGTCTACCAGTGGATGATTGAAATCAATTTCTGCCGCATCACCTTTCAGGCTGAGAACTGTTCCGGGAATTTCATCACCTTCAGGGGATTCAAAGGAATAGGAAAGCCCGACCTCGGGAGGCAAGTTTTCAGGAAAATCAGATACTGGCATATCGTGAATATTGCTTTCATCACGAACCCCAAAACCCTGTTCAGGGGTAAGCGTGAGTGTTTGAGTGTCACCTTCTTTTAAACCAAAAATGGCAAGTTCCATGCCTTCGGTTATTTCACCCCGTCCCATTGTTATTTCAACAGGATCATCATCGAAGCTGCTCTCTATCACATTGCCATTGCTTAATGCGATACTGTAATGCATGAGCACCAGACTGTGCATATTTATTTCGTCTGTCATAAGTTTTTAAAGCTTTAGCCGCGAAGGACGCAAAAAAAGTGCAAAAAAATATATTTTATTTAGCTTCGTAGGGAGGGCGGTTTTTTTGCACACGCGTTTGCTGTCCTTAATTTATTCTCGTTTCTGTATTTATTGATAATTTTACTATTTTTCGTGCTCTTTGCGTTTTTTGCGGCAAAATAAAAAGCTTTTATAGTGAATTATGTGTTTTTACGTTTGCTTTCTAAAAACATATCCAGAATTAATAGTCCTGCACCTAGTGTAATGGCTGAGTCAGCAATATTAAACGCAGGAAAATAATAAGTTGAATAATAGAGCTGAATAAAGTCGACAACTTCACCAGTTAATGCGCGGTCGATTAAATTACCAATGGCGCCACCCAGGATAAATGCAATGGCAATTTGCAGTAAATGGTTATTATTCTGTTTATCATCCTTAGTAATCTGTTTTAACCAGAAAAAAAGAAAAAGGCTAATGACGGTGGACAAGGTAACAAAAAAAATACGTTGCCAGCCACCTGCTTCACTTAAAAAACTAAAGGCTGCGCCTTTGTTATACATTAATGTGAAGTTGAAGCTGGGGAAAATTGCGACTGGTTGATGTAGTAATAATTCAGCTTCGGCAATATATTTAGTTAACTGATCAAGAACAATTGTTAATGCTGAAAGCCATAACCATTTCATAGTGTAAATGTAATCTAATCCTGTAGGTGCGAATTTATTCGCACAATGGCGCCAAACATAAACATCTGAGTGCGAATACATAAAGAATACATTTAGCGCACCTACATAGTGAAACGTCGGTTTGCTTTTGGTTGTTAATAAGAATATTCATCATGCAAATAAACGTTGTTCACCATTGCCTGCAACATTTTCTACGCAACGTCCGCAAAGTTCAGGGTGTTCTGTGTTGCTGCCGACATCTTCTCGATGGTGCCAGCAACGTACGCATTTTGTATGCTCTGATGCGGAAGCCTTGATTTTTATTGTCTGGCCACTGCTGATAGTGGTTTCTATACAGTTTTCATCGGCACTGTTTATGTCTTCAATATTAACGTCTGAAGTTATTAACACAAAACGTAATTCCTGATCCAGCATTTCGAGTGCGTCCTGTAATTCTGCATCCACATAAAGTGTTACTTCGGCATCAAGTGATGAGCCAATTGTTTTATCAGCGCGTAAAGCTTCCAGTTCTTTACTTACCGCCGAGCGAACTTCAAGAATTGTTTGCCAGAACGCCATGTTCATGGTTGCGCCGGGATCAAGATCAGTTAAATCCTGGTGCCAGTTTTCCAGGAAGACTGAATCGCTACGTTTACCCGGGATAGCTTTCCATAATTCATCCGCAGTAAAACTCAATATGGGCGCTATCCAGCGGCACATGGCTTCTGCAATATGATACAGCGCAGTTTGTGCTGAGCGTCGAGCAACACTGTCGCTTTGTGTGGTGTATTGACGGTCTTTAATGATATCAAGATAAAACCCGCCAAGATCGATAGTGCAGAAGTGTTGCAGTTTTTGATAAATTAAATGGAAATTAAACTCTTTATACGCATCGATAATTTCATTTTGTAACTTCAGTGATTTTGCAATTGCCCAGCGGTCAAGTGAAAGTAGTTCACTGCTCTTCAGTTTGTCTGTGGCGGGATCAAAACCATTCAAATTGGCAAGCAAAAAGCGCGCGGTATTTCTGATACGGCGATAGGAATCTGCACTGCGTTTTAATATCTCATCTGAAACCGTCATTTCATTACTGTAATCACTGCTGGCCACCCACAGACGTAAAATATCTGCGCCTAAATTGTTAACAATTTTTTGTGGCGCAACAACATTGCCTAATGACTTCGACATTTTTTTGCCCTGGGCATCAACGGTAAAACCATGGGTCAATACTTTTTTATACGGGGCAACACCGTTTATTGCGGTTGAAGTCAGTAGTGATGACTGAAACCAGCCGCGATGCTGGTCGGAACCTTCAAGATATAAATCCGCAGGGAACGGCAGTTTGCTGCGGTGGTTTAATACGCAGGCATGGGTGACGCCAGAGTCAAACCAGACATCCAGGGTGTCAGTAGTCTTGTCGTAGAACTCCGCATCACTGCCGAGCAACTCACTGGCATCTAAAGAAAACCAGGCTTCAATGCCCTGCTGTTCGATTTTTTTAGCGACCTGTTCTATTAATGCTGGCGTGTCTGGATGCAGCTCACCACTTTCTTTGTGAACGAATAAACTAATGGGTACGCCCCAGGTGCGTTGTCTGGAAATACACCAGTCAGGCCTGTTTTTGACCATGCTTTCGATGCGCGCCTGGCCCCAGTCGGGTAACCAGGTGGTCTGTTTAATGGCTTTAATAGCAAGTTCACGCAGGCCTGCCTGGTCCATGCTGATAAACCACTGTGGGGTGGCGCGGAATATGATCGGGGTTTTATGGCGCCAGCAGCAGGGGTAACTGTGCTGCATTTTTTTTTGCTTTAACAGGATGCCATTATTTTCAAGGGTTTCAATGATTTCAGGATTGACCTTGTTTACATGTTTGCCGGCGAACAGTTCCGTGTCGGGCAGAAAGACGCCATCACCACCGACCGGGTTATAGACTTCAAGTCCGTAACGTTTGCCCACAACAAAGTCATCCTGGCCATGGCCGGGTGCGGTATGTACCGCACCGGTACCGGTTTCTGTAGTGACGTGGTCACCCAGAATGATGGGCACCTGCTTGTTATACAGTGGATGTTTAACCAGTAAATTTTCCAGCGCCTGCCCCTTGCAGCTGGCGAGTTTTTTCGTGTTTTCAAAACCATAACGATTAAGTGCGCTGCTTGCCAGTGAGCTTTCCAGAATTAATCGCGCCGGACCGTTTTGTGTTTCCACCTGGATCAGCTCATATTCAAAATCAGGGTGCAGCGCCACCGCCTGGTTGGCAGGCAGGGTCCATGGCGTGGTGGTCCAGATAACGACCGCGATGTCGCCTTCGCCTTCTTCGCATTTGAAAGCATGCTCAAAGTCGCTGTTATTCACCGCAGGGAACATAACATCAATCGCGGGTGACTCCCTGTCCTGATATTCAACTTCGGCTTCAGCTAATGCAGAGCCGCAATCCAGGCACCAGTGTACCGGTTTGCTGCCCTGGTGCAGATGGCCTTTTTCGATAATTTTGCCCAGGCTGCGAACAATGTTGGCTTCGAACTGGTAGTCCATAGTGAGGTAGGGTTTGTCCCAGTCACCCAGTACACCTAAACGAATGAAGTCGTTGCGTTGGCCGTCTACCTGTTTTGCTGCGTATTCCCGACATTTCTCGCGAAAGGTTTTTGCATCGACTTTGGTCCCGGCTTTACCGACTTTTTTCTCAACCATTAATTCAATGGGTAAACCATGGCAGTCCCAGCCCGGAACATAGCGTGCATCATAACCATCGATGGTGTGACTTTTAACGATAATATCTTTAAGAATTTTATTAACAGCGTGGCCAATATGGATATCACCATTGGCATACGGCGGACCGTCATGTAAAACAAAGGTGGGTCTGCCATCAGCAGTTTCACGGATCTTTTGATATAGCCCAGTGTCCTGCCATTGTTTCAGCATTACAGGCTCGCGTTTGGCCAGATTGCCACGCATCGGGAAGTCTGTATCGGGTAGATTGAGTGTTGCTTTGTAGTCGGTCATATAAATCAGTGAAAAATGAAAAGTGAAAAGTGAAAAATGAAAAGCGTTTTGTGCAGTATGTCATGCTGCATGTTTTTAAAAAAACAATTTTTCATTTTCCATTTTTCACTTTTTTAATTGATCGAGTGCTTGTCTGCAGTCGGTTTGTATTTGCTGTTTTAAATCATCAAAGGATTCAAATTTCTTTTCATCGCGAATTTTATGCTGGAAAGATACGCATATATGTTCGCCGTAAATTGATTTGTCAAAATCAAATAAGTGTACTTCCAGTTGAATACGTTTTCCGTTCACCGTTGGTCGCTGGCCAAGGTTTGCGATTCCGTCAACATCGCCATGTTTCTCGCTGTGCATGGTAACAGAATATACACCATGAAGTGGCGTTTCTGAGCGTTTTAAGTGGATATTCGCAGTGGGAAAGCCTATGGTCCGTCCGCGTTTTTCACCATGATGAACATGGCCGCAGATGGTATAGGCGCGACCTAACATTCTGTTAGCGTTTTCGAGCTGGTTATTTACTAATGCCTCACGTATTAAAGAGCTGCTGACGCGCTGGTTATCAATACAGTGAGATTCAATGTTGATTACTGAAAACTGATGTATTTCGCCGAATTGCTGTAACAGGGCCAAATCGCCCAGGCGATCACGGCCAAATCGAAAGTCATCGCCAATAATGACTGACTTTATTTTAAGCGTATCAACAAGAATTTTTTTAATAAATTCTGCTGCACTCATCTCTGACAGCGCCTGGTTAAAATTCACAAACAGCAGATATTCGGGGCTCAGTGATGGCCCGAAGTCGCCGAGTACGCGTATTTTTTCAGCGCGATTCATTAAGCGGGGAGTCGTTGTATTGCCTCTGGCAAAATATTCACGCGGCAGTGGTTCAAAAGTCATTAAGCAGCGATGTGTGCCAATCCGGTTTGCTTCGCTATGCAACTGCTCCAGCATTTTTTGGTGGCCAAGGTGCAGGCCATCGAAATTACCGATAGTAAGTACGCCGTTTTGATGTTGTTTTCGACAGTTGTATAAACCGCGAATAACTTGCATATTATTAATGGGCATATTATTAATGGGCATGCTTTTTCCGGGCATGGGTGCTTCAGTGTTTGTGGTTTAATGTTTGATTTGGGTTAGTGCATATCCTACCAGATAGCGACGCTATACTGATTTTTTAAGTTGATTCGGGCGCACTCCCTGTAACCAGAGTAAAACAAAATAAACAAAAGCGCCTGAAGCAATAATAAGCCCCAGGTTTGTCAGGCGTTCAAACAACAGCCATTGACTCCATTGTGCCGCCCCGGGGGTCAGCCAGGTAATAGCTGCCGCCATGGCCGTACTGGCTATTACTATGCGAAAAATCCATGCCGGCCAGCCAGGCTGAGGTTGAAATACACCGATATTGCGTAATCCACTATATAGCAGCATGGCATTAATATAGGCAGAAAAACTGGTCGCCAGCGCCAGGCCGATATGCGGTGCTTCATAGTCAAACATAACCAGCGGTACAACAAGCGCGATATTCATGAGCATATTGCACACCATAGCGATAATGCCGATTCGTACAGGGGTGCGTGTATCCTGCCTGGCATAAAAACCGGGCGCCAGTATTTTTATGCTGATTAAAGCCGGCAGGCCAAGCATGTAAGCCATTAAGCTCAGGCTGGCAAAGTAAGTGTCATTGGCGGTAAATTTTTCATATTCAAAAAGTGATGCCAGAATAGGGCCGGCAAGAATAAACAGCCCGACGCAGGCCGGGAAAGTAATTAAAGTTACCAGGCGTAAAGCCCAGTTGAGCGTATTATTAAACTGTTCTGCCGATGCGCGGGCATGTTGCTGTGACAGCGTGGGTAAAATCACCGTGGCGATGGCGATACCTAATACGCCCAATGGAAATTCCAGCAGGCGGTCGGAATAATAAAGCCAGGTGACACTGCCGGTGATTAAAAAGGAGGCGATGACGGTATCCAGCAATAAATTAATCTGCGCCACTGATGAGCCAAAAATGGCGGGTAGCATTAATCGAACGATTTTTTTAACGCCTTCGTGACCGCGTTTTATTTTTGGTGCCGGCATCAATCCCAGTTTGATCAGTGAAGGAAACTGTATAAGCAGTTGTGTTATACCGGCCAAAGCCACGCCCCAGGCAAGCGCCATCAGCGGCTCATCAAAATAGGGCGCAAGTAAGTATACCGAAGCAATCAGGCACAAATTTAATAACACCGGGGTAAAAGCCGGAATCGCAAATTTATGGTAACTATTTAAAATGCCACCAGCAAAAGCCACCAGCGAGATAAAAAAGATATAGGGGAAGGTGATGCGTAATAAATCGGCTGTGAGCTGCATTTGTCCGGCATCTTTAGTGAAACCGGGCGCAAAGATATAAACCAGTGCGGGAGCAAATATCATACCCAGCAGGGACAGGGTCAATAAAAACCCACCCAGTGTGCCTGCGACATGATTAACCAGGTCTTTGAGTGCGGCTTGATCACGCTTTTCCCTGTATTCGGAAAGCACAGGAACAAAAGCCAGTGAAAAAGCGCCTTCACCAAACAGGCGGCGCATAAAATTAGGGATTTTAAAGGCAACCAGGAAGGCGTCTGTACCGCCAGAGGCGCCAAAGTAGGTGGCCAGTGTGATATCACGTAACAGGCCAAAAACACGGGACAGCAACGTCATTCCGCCTACGGTAAAGGTGGATCGCAATAACTTGGTGCTCAGAGCCGTCTCCTTTGTCTATTGATGCGGCATTCTACCTGTTGAGTGATATTTTCTAAACCCTTAAATGCCGAGTGGAATACCGCGCGGTTTAAGTAATAAAGCAGACCAGAAATTAGATTAGTATTGACAAATCATCAGGAAACAGGCAATCTACGCGCTCTTTTTTCAAGATGGTTTAGAACATTGGCAAATTCAGCTTCAGCTAAAAAACGCGCAAAACAGGCGGAAAATAATCGCACGCGTAATACCGGCGCGCGTTCAATGATGCGTACATATATCAAAAAAGTTTATTATGCAATTGCAGCGGGTGACAAGGCGGCTGCAGAAGCAGCATATAAAGAAGCCGCACCTGTGATTGATCGTATCGCAGGTAAAGGTTTAATTCATGCCAATAAAGCAGCGCGTCATAAAAGCCGCATGAACAATAATATTCGTTCAATGGCGTAAGTTTTTACGTTTTATTGAATTAGAGAGCCGGGCTGATTTTGTCAGCCCGGCTTTTTTATTGTTTGTGGTTTTTATTGGGTTTGGTGGTTTAGCTATTAGGACTGTGTTTGTATTTGGCATTGCGGTTCTCGCACCGCGGGCGAGTTACTCTTTTTCGACTTCGATACATTGTTTGTTTTTTGTTACCTCGGATTTCGCCCTGACGGCGAGTCACTTTTCTGTCTGCAGCAACAGAAAAGTAACCAAACTAATTTTGCCGGGAGCAAAATTGAACAGCTGCTTTTTAGCTGGCCTGAAAGGCAAAACACAGGACGTGTTTTGTAACATGCCGCCACTATGACTACGTCCCTGTAAAAAACACAGGGATTCCCACCGAAGTAGCACAGTCATCATGCTGTGAAAAAACTCGCCCCTTAAAAACACGCACGCTCAAACAGTTTTCACAGAAAGCCCATGATGACTGCGCGCTCTCAATGGCTTGTTTAAGGTGGATGAAGATCAAAAGAAAAAGCAAACCTTAAAGCAGGCGTTCATTTAGCTGTACTGACAGTGCAAAACCGAAACCGGCGCATAACGGACATCCAGAATATAAAGCGTCCCTAATCGCTACCATTACTCACACGTTGCTGAGGTGCGACACAGCGTATTGCCGTTGATATCAAGACATCCTGGATCATTAATTTGGCGATAGTTTAGAGAGGTCGTTTCACCACTGTTATAGCGTACTGATATCACACCACTCTGCGCGTCACCCTGTATAGCCCAGCTACCTTGACCACCGTGCTGACTGGCTGCACCCCATGCAGCACCCTGATTACTATATGAACCACCTGAATAACTTGACTCAGTGTAATCTCGGTAAGCTCCACCAGGACAAAGACCTATACGACGTTCTGTTGAGCCAGCATACCCCCGCCAGTCACCTGCAATCTGGCTAGCCAGATTTTGATTATTAGTCATTGGCTTTCCACTTGCTGCGCTCTTCGCATTAGTATCTAATTCCTTCATGGCCTTACCGTAATGCATAGCACCGCTTTTAGCGCTAAGATCTACATCAATTCGTTTCTCCTCATTACTGCCTTTAATCATTAATTCACGGGTAATATCTCCGACCTGTAATTTATAGTACCCAGGACTGACATCTTCGAAGCTATACTTACCAAAAAAATTTGTTTCATCAATATCAACTACTTGACCACTATCTCCTTTAGTTAATTTTACTGTCATATTGGGTGCTACTTGCATCGAGCTGTGACCTACAAACCCAGATATTTCAGCCGCCCATGTATCCAGAACAAATAACAGCGCGCCTGCTAAGAAAGCGCTTGTAAGTATTGATTTCATATATCCTCTCCTATGAACTGCTTGCAGTAATGTTTCACATTAAACGCTTTAATGATATTACAGCCAGTCAATCGTAATATTGATTCGGGTCAATCATAAGAGTTCTAACTAAGTGAGTGCAACTGCTATCGAAAACTCAACATATCCTGGTTAGCAGACCCTCATTTATTTTCATCAACAGGGAAAGTCCAATACAAAGCGGACTTATGGAATAGTCTGATTTTTAGTCCCACCGCCCCTTTAATTACAGCCATTTCTAGCTGCACATTTATGAAGCATCGTTTTCGAGCGTTTTCTTCATTCCCTCGTATTCTTCCTTAGTTATTTCACCTTTAGCGAAACGTTTATCCAATATTTCACGCGCACTTTCCCGAGTTGACGCATTGTCCCCGTGTGAACCACAGCCAGACGAACCCCGTCCAAACATACCTCGCATAAAAAAGAAGAACACCACAAAAAAGAATATCGGGAATAACCACATGAAGCCGAACCCATGTCCCCACCATTGTGTTGAATCCATTGTTATGTCCCCTCAATTATTAATTTGACACTACAATAATACGCTTAGTACAAGCCAGGGCAAATTGTATTTACTAAGAATGGTTTTCGATAAATCCCTATATTATCATGCGTCCGAGATCCGCTTTTAGCCGAGACTGTTAGCGGACTCCCAAAAATTTAAATCGACTGCGGATATACGGCACATAACAGACGTTCGACACAACATAAAACGGCTCCTTATGGAACCGCCTTATTCAAGACTAAGGTCCTCGTTGAATCCTTTCTTCTGCCACAGCACAGCTCCCTACCCACCTCACAGGGCTTTCAGGGGCGTTTCTGTTATGCCTGTATGTCTTGTTATTGATCTTCGTCATGAACTGTCATATGTAACTGTGTATCATGGCTTTTGAGGGTTGTTTTTATACAGGGAATTAACATTGGAGGAAACGAGTGTCGTTTTCGGGTCAGATTTGCCGTATTTCTTTTCTGCTGCTGGCAACGCTATTATTGTCAGCGTGTTATCCCTATATTTCACCTGAAGCCAGTAAGGAATTCCATGCCAGGTCGGAACCGGTTTCCGTATCGGTATACCCGGTGAATGTGATCAAACCACCGGGAACCATTCATCCAAGTATCCCGATGGCGGAGAAAGTCGTGACATTCCTGGAAACCGAGGAGCTGGCGAAACCGCTGCTCGTAAAGGAACGAGTCCAATACGACTTCGTGTTCAGCCCCAATCAGACAAAGATCGTCGCGAACAGTGCGAAAGCTTTCGCTGCCCAGGTCAGGAAGGCGGGCATCGGAACGGATTACGCGCTGCTGGTGGAGATTATGATGTCACCGAATGGCGAGCCTGGTGGCGTCCACTATTACCTGTCCGATCCGGAAGGTGAAATCGCAGATGGTGCTTTCACCAACGATCACTGGGATGAGTTCAAGGAAGTTCAACCGAAAACAGCCTATGACGGCTTAGAGGTCGCGATCCGCATGTTGCGCAGAATCTGGAAGAGTCCAGTAACCACCGAATAATCCAGTGGTCTTCAGGGCAGTCGACTGCAACTGGCTTTATGACATTAGCTAGCTAGCGTCCGCTATGGGTCCAGGCTGTGTGAAAACTAATTGTCATTTGTGAAAGTGGTAAATCAACGCCGATATTGAGCAGTAATTCGTTTCAAGTGGATATCTTTATCACTATATTGATGCACAACCTTTCATATTTAGGGCTGGCTCAGCATCGGCCCAAATTTTTCCCGACTTTTCACACAGCCTGGGCCAAAAACAGTCTGTTAGCCACAGCTAATATTAGAAATCGCTACACATAACGGACCTTCTCTCATACTTTGAAAATCAGTAAACACACCTCCCTTTTATTCCTTTATCCTTACTTATCAATTAGAATGCAGTAAGCTCCCGCCCATTCCTACGTAGTCTTTCGGGTTTGAGAGCACTTCAGAGTCGTGTATCGAGTGCTGATGAGCGACCCAATCCCGACTCCCGGTACATACCATAAAACGCTTCATGTAAGCTAAAGGAGTCGGTGACAAATACAATGTTTATCAGTTGTCGGCGTCCCCTTTATTGCCGTAAGATGCTTTTTTCTATGATGTTTTTCTATGTCCATCGCCAAAAAACTTAGTGTCTTTCTTAGTTTGGTATTTTTCTTTTTTCTTCCTGAGTAAGTCACAGCCAGGGATCTGAAAAATTTGAGCTTATCTCGGTAGGGATTCGGGCAGGAGAGAACTTAAGAGGGATTCCTCCCGAGGAAAAACATAAATTTAATCAATATGATGTCTTCGGTATTTTCGGGTTCCCGGGGAGTTGGGAATGGCCGCGGGGATGGGAAGGGCGGTACCTATGGTATGCTTCTGCCGGCCTGTTGCATGGGGGCGGAGAGAACGGATTTATCGCCACTACTGGTCCGGGTGTCACGTTAACGAAGCGGGACTGGAATGTGAGCCTGAATTTGGGACCGGTGTGGCTTTTCTCAGTAACCAGCATTATGACGAACAAGATTTTGGAGGGCACGTTCAAATCATTGGTCAAGGCGGGATCTTTTATCATTTTCCAGGAAATATTGTGGGCGGTTGGCGGTTTCAACACTTTTCTGATGCCGATTTTATGGCTCTAATAACCGTGGGGTTGATTTACATTTTTTTGAACTCAGTTACCGATTCTGAACCTGTAAGTCGTCAAACCAATCTAGACAGATAGCCGCCTGATTTAAGAGACAGTTCAGTTCCTTAGGTTTAGGTTATTGCGGTTATCGTAATGCATCTTTCGGCGCATGGCCATGGTGTTTAATTTAATAGATTCCCTCTTCTCCTAACCTCGCCCGTAATACGCATCAACGGGCGACCGCTCCTGGTCCAGACTGTGTGAAAACCCCAACTTCTATATAATATAGCTTTCATTCAGAAAGGCATCGTCATGACTGACTTCATTGAAGGTGAAAATAGAAATCAAGCCACTTTATTTCCTGATCGACTCGACGATTACATAACAGATGACAATGCTGTTCGAATCTTTGCAACGTATTACCGTCCACGCAGACATTTAAGAGAATATGAGGGTGTCGGAGGGATTAAAATTTAATCAATCTTGAAGGTCTCCTATTGTGGCGATCTTTGTTGTTAGAAAAAGTCGTTCAAGTCCGCTTATGATTGATTGCAGGCATCCAAAGTCATTCAAGTGAGCGTCGCTTAATGGCCGCTTATCCGCGGTCGTGATACTGAGCTGATAGATTGTTGCCGACCCTGAACGGGCTGTCATGAGCTTTGTCTCTGACCTCAGACATGCTAAATATTTTCTAACTAAAATATCGTGTGAATGAATTTACTTCCTCACGAGGTGTGCGATAACTATTTACTATGGCATTTTTATCTTCGTATCCTAATGACATGCCGCATATCAGGATACTGTCTTGTGGGTAATTTAATTCTGCTTTTATGATCTGTGGATAGTCAGCCAGTGATGCTTGCGGGCAGGTAGCCAGACCGTGTTCTGTTGCGATCAGCATGATCGATTGTAAAAATAAACCATAATCAATGAATGATCCTGTTTGCATATGACCTTCCATGAAAAATAGCAGCATTACTGGTGCATCAAAAGCTCTGTAGTTTGCGCACCACTGATCTAGTCGACGTTGTTTGTCTTCTCGCGTTATACCTAGAGCGGAGTACATCTGTAAGCCACAGGCGAGACGTCGTGCTCTGTATGGTTCTGTCCATTTCTCCGGATAATAAGTGTAATCCGCCTTGCCCTTATCACCGCTTCGAAAAGCATTTTCGATCTTAGTTTGCAGAGATTGCTTTGTTTTTCCTGTGACTACAGCTACTTGCCAGGGTTGTATGTTGGCGCCTGAGGGTGCGTGGCTGGCGGCACTAAGAAGGAAGTTGATCTTGTCTTCTTCTACCTGCTTGTCAAGAAATGCTCGAACGGACTTTCGTTGTTGTAAAGCTTCAGAAATGTTCATTAGTATGTGCTTTCTCTATTGATCTGGACGTTAGTCAATCGCTTATTGTATATTTTTTACAGGTAAAGAACTTTTAAAGTGATAGATGATCGGTAATTGTATGTAGTATATTAACAACTGCCATATCATAGAAAGCTTATCTATGATTGGTGACCGATATTTTACATGACATTAGAGTGTCTGTAGGTGGCCCGCAAACACTTTATAATGCCTACTCCAGACCAAAACTTTCTATGGTGTGGCCTGAAGTAAAAGATTCTGCGTCTTTTGCTTTTTGAATGGTGCGAATTAGATGTGTCTTTTCCTGTTCTGACATGCCCTGGTTGATGTAACGATCAGCAGTCTGCAGGATCTCTTCGAGATACCTTATACGGTAGTTATGGCTCAATAGGGATTTGGCAACAAAAAAAGGGTCGATGTTTTTGTCTCGCATCTGTTCTGCCATTTTTAGTGCTGTTGCCAGTTCTTCGTCGCTTGGTTTTGACATGTCTTCTTCTATGTTTTTATTGTTATCCTGATTTATAGTCTAAGCTAGATATTTTTCAAGGATGTTTTTAAGCGTTTGCAGATCAACTGGTTTTGTAATCTGATCGTTCATTCCTGCGTTTAGACATGCAGCTTTTTTTTCAGGGAAAGCATCGGCAGTCAAAGCAATGATAGGTAGCTTGTGATTGCCCCGTTCACGGATTGTTCTAGCGAGTTTGTAACCATCGACTAATGGCATATTACAGTCTGTTAATAATAACTGGTATTGTTTGCTGACCATTTTATTAAGGGCTTCCTGTCCATTTTTTGCAAGTTCAGCGTTGTAACCTAAAGCTTTGAGCTGGTTCAGTATGAGTGCCTGGTTGGTCGGGTTGTCTTCAGCTACCAGGATGCTGTGATTCGATTTCGAGGTGCTCTCTATCGTAGGCTTGTTATCAGTAGTTTTAGTTTCATGCTCGAGGGCAGTGGAGATATTGAGACTGCCTGATAGCTCTATCCAGAATGTACTGCCTTTATTAATTTTGCTGCTGACACCGATTGTGCCGTGCATCATCTCTACTAATTGTTTACTGATAGATAGTCCAATACCTGTGCCTTCGATACTGCTGTTTGCATTCAGCCTATTAAAAGGTTGGAAAATCTCCTGTTGCAGTTCTTTTGAAATGCCAGCGCCGGTATCGATAACACAGATTCTTACGATGCCATTTTCTTTTTGCTGAGCTTTTAAACAAACCTTTCCGTGTTTGATATTATATTTGATAGCGTTACTCAACAGATTTAGCATCACCTGTTTTAGTCTTGTGTAGTCAGCAATAACATAACCGTTGATTTTCGGGTTTATTTCAAGCGTCAGGTCATTTTTGTTGGCGAGCGGTAAGACCATGTCCCGACAATCTTTAAAGCAGTGTGCCAGTGTTACTTTTTCCATCGACAGATGTAGATGGCCTTTTTCTATTCTTGCGAGGTCAAGGATCTGGTTGACCAGTTCCAGTAACAGGTTGCCTGCTTTATTTATTTCACTAATATGAGATCGTTGTTTGTCAGTTAGGGTTTTTTCGTAGGTAAGAAGCTGGGTGAAACCAAGAATAGCATTTAGCGGCGTGCGGAGTTCGTGTGACATATGTGACAAAAAATCTGACTTTGCCTGGTTGGCTTTTTCAGCTTCTTCCTTGGATTTTAAAATAGCGATCTCATTTTGTTTTTTGTCGGAGATGTCTAGCGCCATGGCGGCTATGCCGACGATGATATTTTGTTCATCAGTCAGAGGAGTAATAAACCATTCACAAAAAATAGAGTCGCCGGATTTTTTTTTGTTTTCTATAACTGAGCCAACGACAGCTTCGTGATTGAGTAAACGCTGCCATAGTTTTTCGGCCTCATCAGAATTTTCGCGAGGCAGGATCAGGCGCATGATGTTCTCATCGATGGCTTCGTGGTGAGTGTAACCAAAGATGTTCTCAGCCGCTGTATTCCATTCAGTCACATTGAGATCGATGTCAAATTCGATAATTGCTAGCGGAGTGTTTTGTAGGTGAAGCGCCTGTTTTTGATGCATTATTTCGATAGCGTGCTCACGGATATCTGCTTCAAGCCGCAATCGTATATTCTGTTGAGTATTATTGAATATTTTCTTTCCAGCAGTCAATGAAAAAAAGATAAAAACCAGAAGTACGAAGGACGTCTCATTAAAGAAACTTTTGTTTTCCATGAGAAGTTTGAAAATCAGTAACAGGCTGGCAGGTAATAAAAATAATGCGATGGTCTCCCAGCGATAAGACAGGGTAGAAAGGGAGCCGGCAATCACGCCGATCAGGCACACTATGATAAAACTGAAGTATTCAATCTCTGCCGAATAACCTAACCAGGGTAAGAGGCCCCAGCAAAAGCCGGCAACACCCGTGCCGACAAAAAAGCGTACTCGCCAGCTTTTATCCAGTTGTTGCTGCTTGCTCTGTTTTGAAAAAAGGTAACAATCGATGCTCCTCAATAACATTACACCAAGGATGCTGAATAACCAGATATTGAGGTCTCGCTCTGATGCAACATGACCGAGTAAAACGTTATAGATGATCAGTATGATAACTATTGCAGCTGAGAAGGAAAAAGGTGAGCCGCCATACAGTAATCGAATTTCTTCCAGTCGAACATGTTGATTTATGTGATCATTGGAAAGGGTGTTAGGTGAGTCCATGGCGTTACGATCTCCTATTTTATTACTTCGATCTATAATTATTGATTTGGTATCATATTACATGAAAAACTTATCGAAAATCAGCAAGACTGGTTATAATTCTGTGCTTTAGATTTTTATAGTATTATAATTTACTGATGACGATTGAAATACTATATCAGGACGAATACATCCTTGCGGTGAATAAACCACAGGCTTTATTGTCTGTGCCCGGTTTAGGACCTGACAAGCAGGACTGTGTGATAAATAGATTAGAGAGGTTAATTCCCCAGGCAAAAGTTGTGCATCGGCTCGACTGCTACACCTCGGGTATCATGCTGTTTGCTATCGGTATCGAGATGCAGCGAGCCTTAAGTCGGATCTTTCATGATAGAAAAATTGAGAAGCAATATATCGCAGTAGTAAAGCAATGGCTTGAAGAAAACGAAGGTGTGATTAAATTCCCTATGCGTTGTGATATAGAAGATCGGCCACGGCAGATCGTTGATTATGAACATGGTAAGTCAGCAGTAACTCACTGGCAGGTATTACAGAGAAATACAGATTCTGTTCGTTTATTACTTAAACCGGAAACGGGTCGAACGCATCAGTTACGCGTACATTGCAAAGCGATGGAGCATCCGATTATTGGTGATGGCTTATATGGTAATGATGAAATAGAACAGCCCAGGATGTTGCTGCATGCCGATAATTTATTATTTGAACATCCGGTTACCAACAAGAAAATGCACTTATTTGCGGAATGTGAATTTTAGGGGGTTCGGAGTTTCTGTTCCAGCTTAGAGAATACTATTGCCAGCCAGAGACAACGCCATAGTTGAACAAGGTGCCCTGGTAATCAAATATTGCACCATCAGGTGTGATCTCATAAAGTATTAAACCATCGATAAGGTATTCGCCTTCTTCCATAAAGTTATTATTGATAACAATGCTACGCTGTAATGGGTTGCTGGAGTAAACATGAGCAGAGATTGTAATAGTGGGTAATTGCGCTTTTATCGATGGTGGTAACTCATGAAAACTAATGATTTCATCGCTGTTGAAGCTCGTTACGGGTTCTCTTGTTTTTTCTTCTTTAATAATGACTGGGTTACTTGCTGTCGGTTGACGGCTTTCTTCGACAGATCTGCTCTCCTGATAGCCAATGTCATTGGTGGATTCTTTTTTAGTGGCCAGGAGTTTGCTGTCATTTTTATTGCTGACATTTACTGTCGTGTCTAACGGTGTGGTTATTTCAGGGGCTGGCGGAGTGATGTTGTTTTCTTCGATAACAGGTACGATATTATCCGCAGTCAGATTTTCTGTCTGTGGATTGTCTTTATTAATAATGAAGTATGTGATCGCTACAAGATTTAATAAAACGGCGGTAATTAGCACGTAAGGCCAGTAAGATTTTTTATCTTTTCGATAATTCAGACCGGATGAATGCACCGTTTGAACATCGGGTACACGGCCCTGACCACGTTCCTGCTCAGATTTTTTTAGTGCATCAAGTATGTAGGACATGGTTAATTCTGTTTGATTAGCGTAGGCGCGGCTAAGCCAGACTGTGTATTTAAATGGATGATAGTAACAGGGCCGACGATTCCATCAGCAGCTAATCCATGTTGTGACTGAAAACTTTTAACTTCATTTATTAACTTTTTATCGTAGCGGTCGTTGCCTGTAAGTTTTTTAGTCTCGAAATGTGATCTTAGCCAGCTTACGATCGGGCCTTTGTCGCCAGGTGTGACGGCAGAAGAATAGTTGGCTGGTTTTTTCCACAGTAAAACAAACTGCCCGTACCAGTATTTATCCAGATCGCTGAGTCTGATTTTGTATTCGCTATTGTCATAAAATACTTTGGCATAATCCTCGTGTATCGAAGCGACAGTAATGTAGTGCGTGCTACCATCGTTGTTAATCAGCGTTAAAACAGCCGGGCGACTATGCGCTTTTAGATTGTTTAAGTTTCCCTGTTTGTACAGGCAGCCAAGAGAATGTGATTTTGCCTGTTTGCATGCAGTATCAGCAAGATTGATATTGTAGTTTTCTCCCCACAATTTAAATAGCGCCTGATAAGCTGAGGCAATACTGTCTGAGTCATTATTTAATATTTCTTTCATATCATCATATTGAGTTAGCGTTGTGGCGTTTTTTTCGACTGTACTTGAACTGCCTGTTGTCGCAACATCAGGATCGGTGATGGGCTGTCCACCTAGCGATCCTGGTAATGAGTCTGTCTCCTGATCAGATAACGCTGAAAGGAATGGAGTGGTTTTTGTTTCGTTTGTATCCTCGGCATGATTATCTAACGAAGTTGTTTGTTCTTGCGTGAAGGGATTTTCTATAATAGCACTGCCGCTGTTTTCTGGCTGCGTGATGTAGAAGATCAGGACGCTAACAAGTAGAATAATGCTGGATGCTGCAGTGACTGAATATAACCAGTGTTTGAATTTATTCTTATTTTCAACATTTTTTAACTCACCAAAAACTTCTGTTGCAGCTTTTTTTATGATGTTCGGATTGACTGAGTTCTGGCTTTCTACGTAGGCACCGAGCAAAGCGCGGTCGCATAAAACATTGATCAGTCGGGGTATGCCTTTGCTGAGTTTAAAAAGTAACTTGATGCTGCTGTCAGGAAATAACTGTATATTTTGTCCGGCGACGGCAAGGCGATGACTGACATAAGATTTAACCTCATCTTTTGACAGCGGTTTTAGATGGAAGCGTGCGGTGATACGTTGTGCAAGCTGCCGCATCTCGGATTTCGCCAGGATATCCAGCAGTTCTGGCTGGCCTAAAATAATGATCTGTAATAACTTGCGTTGGTTGGTTTCCAGATTGGTGAGCAAGCGAAGTTGTTCGAGGACTGGACTGCTCAGGTTCTGTGCTTCATCGATGATTAATACGGTTTTTTCATTTTTGCGATTACTTTCGATTAAGAATTCATAGATCTTATCTGTATAAGTTTTGAGGCTGTTGTCCGTGTCAGGATAACTGATTTTCAATTCATCACAGATGGTCTCGAGTAATTCGATTTCACTGACTTTAGGGTTGAGTACTAATGCGACTTTTGCCTGTTCCGGAACCTGTTCTAGCAGGCATCTGCAGATGGTCGTTTTACCCGTGCCAACCTCGCCAGTGAGCAGGATGCAGGCGCCTTCACTGTTTAAACCGTAAACCAGATGAGCCAGTGCTTCACGGTGTTGCGCCGTCATATATAGATAATGTGGATCGGGCGCAATAGAGAAAGGCGCCTCTTTAAATCCGAAGTACTGGTTATACATAGCTCAACGTGGGTCTTGCATTAAAAATGCCTACTATAGGGCACATCTACACAATAAACAATTATTTGCTGTTGCGTAGATAGTATTTTGCGCGATTTTACTAAAAATCGGTGTGGTGTTTTTCCTGCCAAAGATAGGTGATAGTAAGATACAATTTGTTTTGTTATCGGGCAGACGAATGATCTATGGATGAATCTCATATGAATTCCAGTAATTTAACCAGTAATAAGTCTTATTTCTGCTTCTTGATGAAACCGCTCGATCTGGGTTTTACCCAGCTAAGTAATCGCACCATCATGGGTTCCATGCATACCGGTCTGGAAGAGCACTGGTCAGGTTTTGATAAGCTAGCCAGTTTTTATGAGGAGCGAGCGAAGGCGGGAGTCGGCTTGATTATCACCGGCGGTATCTCGCCAACTTTTAGCGGCCGCCTGTCTTTAATGGCATCGCAGTTTAGCTCCTTTTTTCAGATCGCAAAACATCGTAAATTAGTTGATGCAGTGCATCGCCATGAAACAAAAATCTGTCTGCAGATCCTGCATGCAGGACGTTATGCCTACCATCCATTTTCGGTTGCACCTTCCGCTATCCAGTCACCTATCTCGCCGTTTTCTCCCAGGCAGTTAACCCACAAAAAAATTAACAAGATAATCAGCGCCTATGCAAATACGGCACGGCTTGCCAGGCGAGCGGGTTATGACGGTGTTGAAGTGATGGGCTCTGAAGGTTATCTGATAAACCAGTTTGTCTGCAGTAATACCAATCAACGACAGGATGAATGGGGCGGCTCGTTCGAAAATCGAATCCGTTTTTCTCTGCAGATCATTCAGGCGATACGGCGGGCTGTGGGTGAAGACTTTATCATCATCTATCGACTGTCGATGCTCGACCTGCATAAAGACGGCAGCAGTTGGCCGGAAATTGAACAGCATGCAAAACAGGTCGAGAAAGCCGGTGCCACTATAATCAATACTGGCATCGGCTGGCATGAGGTAAGGATTCCAACCATCGCTTCGGTTGTGCCAGAAGCAGCTTTTACCTGGGTGACAAAAAAATTAAAGCAGGTTGTTAATATACCGCTGATCACCTCAAACCGGATAAACAGTCCTGAGCTGGCAGAGCAGTGTTTGCAGGATGGAGACGCTGATCTGATATCGATGGCCAGGCCGTTTCTTGCTGACAGTCAATTCGTGCAGAAAGCAAAAAATAATGAGTCGCATCTGATCAATCGATGTATCGCCTGTAATCAAGGTTGTCTTGATCGTGTGTTCAAGCAGGAAAGGGCGACCTGTTTGGTTAACCCGCGAGCGGCTTATGAGACTGAGTTCCCGTTGACCAAAGCGGAACGGTGTAAAACGATTATTATCGTCGGGCTCGGCGTGGCGGGTTTATCGTGTGCTTATTATGCCGCTTTACGCGGTCATCATGTTATCGCTTATGATGCAAACAACCTCGGTGGCCAGTTCAATCTGGCCAGTGAGATACCCGGCAAAGAAATCTATCATGAAACGGTTAGGTATTATGAAGCACAGCTCACCTTGCTGAACGTCGAGGTGCATCGAAATTTCAAAGTGGCTTTTGAAGATCTGCGTGATACTTATGCCGATGCGGTCATATTTGCCACTGGGGTTACACCAAGAAAACCGGACATCGAGGGTATCGAACACTTCTCGGTAATGGATTATGAAACAGCCATTAAAAATAAAACATCGCTGAAAAGTAAAGTGGCCATCATCGGTGCTGGCGGAATCGGCTTTGATATCGCGGAGATGTTGATCAGTAAAGACGGTAACTCGTGCAGCAGAGAAAGCTGGTATGAAAACTGGGGAATCGACAGGCAATATAAGAATCGTGGTGGCCTGTTAGATAAGCCGGTGAACCATCACAGTGAACGTGAGGTCTACCTGTTGCAGCGTAAAGCCGAAAAACCAGGAAAAAACCTGGCACGAACAACCGGCTGGATACGGCGCCTGACATTACGCAAAGCAGGCGTGAAGATGTTATCTGATCTGGTCTACGAGAAAATTGATGATTACGGTCTGCATATCGTACATCAGGGGAAAAAACAGGTTATCGCTGTTGATCATGTCATTATCTGTGCAGGGCAGAAATCTGAAAATTTACTGTATCAACAGATCCGTGACATAGGCCAAAGTGTGTATATTATCGGTGGTGCCAAAAAAGCAGCTGAGCTGGATGCAGAAACAGCCATCAGGGATGGTCTTGAACTTGCGTATCGTCTTTAATGCCTGTGCTTATCCGTCTACAGTTAGGGTTTGGTCTCTACGCTTAATATCTAAGTTTAATATTTGAGGTTTGGTCTTTGATGCTATGAAATTTATATTTTTCTTTCTGTTTTTACAGTTTTTATCTGTGTCTGTTGTTGCGTCCGAGGCGCAGACTGACGTTAAAATCAGTGCGTCTATCGAACACAACACAGTCGATAATTATTTACAGCAAGCCGCTGCTCAGGCTAAAAAAGAAGGCCGAAAAGCAAATAGTCTGATCGATGAATCCAGTCCTTATTTATTGCAGCATGCATACAATCCAGTTAACTGGTATCCCTGGGGAGATGTTGCTTTTGAAAAAGCGAAAAAAGAGCATAAGCCCCTCTTTCTTTCTATCGGTTATTCGACCTGTCACTGGTGCCACGTTATGGCACATGAGTCATTTGAAAATAAAGAGATCGCTGCTCTATTAAATAAATATTTTGTCTGTATAAAAGTTGATCGTGAACAACGTCCAGACATCGATTCGGTGTATATGTCTGCAACGCAATTAATTAATGGTCAGGGCGGTTGGCCGATGACCGTATTTCTTGATAATCAACTTCGCCCATTTCATGCAGCGACATATTATCCGCCGTTTTCATCAGACAGACATACAGGTTTAAAAGATGTTTTATTGAAGATACACGAGTTATGGCAGCAAGACCCTGAGCTGATCGACGAGGTCGCAACATCGATAACCGAACGTATTACCGCAATGGCTGATGATACGGTCGAAGAAAGTGTGTTGTCCGACAATATCAATGAACTTTCTGTGCAGCAGATAAGAGCGAGTTATGATGAATCGTTCGGCGGTTTTAGCGCTGCACCAAAATTCCCGCGGCCGGGAATATTTGCCTACCTGAATCAACGCATACGGTTAGATGATAAAAATAAAAAAGAATTAACAGAGATGATGAAAACTACGCTTGATGCAATGGCCTCAGGTGGAATATATGATCAGGTCGGCGGTGGTTTTCACCGTTATTCGGTAGATGAGCGCTGGCAGGTTCCGCATTTTGAAAAGATGTTATACAGCCAGGCATTAATGGTGCTGGCTTATAGCGACTTCTACCAGGTCGATGCACAGCTTAAATATAAACAGATCGTTTATGACACGCTGGAATTTGTACAGCGTGAGATGCGATCTGCCGAGGGCGGTTATTATTCGGCGCTGGATGCGGATAGCGAACGTGTCGGATCCGCAGATGCTCAGCCAGATAAAAATAACCACGTAGATAAAGCCGAAGGCGCCTATTATTTATGGCGTGAATCAGAGTTGAAAAACAATCTTACTGCTGATGAATTTGACTGGGTTAAAAAATATTTTCATATCAGAGAAAATGGCAATATCGATTCTGATCCACGACAGGAGTTCACCGACCTAAACATATTTTATATCGATGAAGATTTCCGGGATAAGCCGCTGACAGAAAATCAAATGGCACTGCTCAGTTCGATAAAGAAAAAGCTCAACGTAAAACGCCAGTTAAGGCCCCGTCCGCATCTTGACGACAAGGTGATCACTGCCTGGAATGGCATGATGATCACTGCTTTTGCCCGCGCCTCGAAAGTATTTGATGATCCGAAACTATTGGCAGAGGCTATACACTCAGCAGATTTTATTACACAGCATCTGGTTAACAGCAAAGATGGCCAGTTATATAGACAGTACCGTGATACTAAGGCCAGTTCCAGCCCTGTGCTGTCAGACTATGTCTGGCTGATCAATGGACTGCTGACAATCTATGATGCCAATCATGAAAGCCGGTGGTTAAATACAGCGCTAAAATTACAGCAGGAGCAAGACAGATTGTTTTTTGATAAGGTTTCGAATGCTTATTTTGAGTCGGCTGCTAACGATAAAAATCTGCTGTTCCGATCAAAAAGCATCTTTGATGATGCGCTACCGGCAGCCAATGCCATTGCCTTGTCGAACCTGCGCAGGCTGTCAGCATTGGTGAAACCAGTACAGCAAAAGAAAATTTTTGCCGTACAGGCAGATAAACTGGTTAACAGTTTTGCCGCTGTGGCCAATGAAAATCCTGCAGCTGCCAGCATGTTTCTTTCTGTACAAGCCAGTCACTAAATCTTCCCCGTTGTGTTAACAACCAGGCGTATTACCAGCCGTGTTATTAAAGTAAAATACAGAGATGATTTCACGACAAGTATCTATCGCGCCGATGATGGGCTGGACCGACCGTCATGCGCGATATTTTTTACGCCTGATTACCAAGCATACTTTATTATATACCGAGATGGTCAACACCGGCGCCTTATTATATAACGATCAGCATGTCGGTACTCAAAAAAGACTACTTGCCTACCATGCGGATGAGCACCCGATAGCGTTGCAGTTAGGTGGCAGTGATGCTTCGGCATTAGCGCAGTGCAGCTTGATGGCTGAAGACGCTGGCTTCGACGAGGTGAATCTTAATGTCGGCTGTCCCAGTGACCGGGTGAAATCAGGTAACTTTGGTGCCTGCTTGATGGCAAAACCAACACTGGTGGCCGATTGTATATCGACGATGAGCGCCAGAGTAAAAATCCCCGTTACCGTCAAGTGCCGTATCGGCATCGACGATATGGAAGACTATGAGTCTTTTGCATCGTTTGTCACCGAAGTAGCTAGTGCCGGTTGTGAGACCTTTATCGTGCATGCCAGAAAAGCCTGGTTACAGGGCTTAAGTCCTAAGCAAAATCGTGAGATCCCACCACTAAAGTATGATTACGTGCATCGCCTCAAAAGTGAACGACCGGATTTGACGATCGTGATCAATGGCGGCATTAAAACCATTGACGCTGTTCAACAGCAACTGCTGCATGTTGATGGTGTCATGCTTGGCCGTGAGGCATACCATAATCCCTACATGCTGGCCGAGGTCGATAAAACGGTTTATCAGGATGATCAGGCCGTTGTCAAAACACGTCAACAGATCGTCGAGCAGATATGTGAGTACATCGATCGTGAAGTTGCCAGTGGTGTCAGGCTACATTCGATCAGTCGGCACATCCTGGGGTTATATCAGGGCTGTCGAGGCGCAAAGGCATGGCGTCGCTACCTGAGTGAAAATAGTCATCCCGAAGATGCAGATAGCTCGGTGGTTAAAGCCGCTATGGCACAATTCGACTAGAGTGCTACAATTAAAATCATGACCGCTCATGATACGCAATTATTTTTCACACCGGATGAGTTTTTTTGCCAGCAGACCCGCTTGTTGTCGCAGACTTATAACCTTGCCCATGTGCTGCTGAATCGAAGCCGATTGCTCGCAATGAGGGGCTTGCCGGAGCGGGGTTAGGCTTGTGCTATCAAGCACAAACGAACACCGCGGAAGGCAAGTCCCTCTCAATTGCCATTGTTATGCCTTTTCTTGCACAATATATCTAGTCTTCCGGGAGTTCCACTCATTGCCTATATCTTGAAAGAATAGTAGAATTTGCTATAAACCTGTAATGGTTTTTCTGTTTAATATATGAACAGCTAGCGAGAATAGGAATTTCAAATATGGCATTAGATCAACTCGAGGCATTTTTAATAAAAATGCAGTCTGAACCTGCACTTAAAAATGAGGTGCTCGCAACATCAACTGCAGATGATGTTGCGCGAATAGCACTAAAGCTTGGTTTTGAATTTTCAGGTGATGAATTATTGAGAATGTCAGGTAAGAAATTTGGCAAGGTTACTGTTATAAAAAACGATCTTCCTGGAGAGTACAATTAAATCCTTTTTGAATACCTGATTGTACAAGTACAGCAAGAATAAACACCATCTTTTGTTCAAATCAAGAACGTCTTGACCCGAGTTGAACGTCCTCTTTAGTAGCTCTCATAACTCTTCATAGGCATAACAAGTCATTTATTTATACCTGTTCGTTCGATGCAGTATCTTGCCATCAAGGAGACTGTCCTTAATGCATTGCTTGAGCGATTTGGCACAGAACCTTCTGAGCTTAGTGACGTTCCCCGAACCAGGTGCCAGAAGTCGGTATCGTAATAAGTCCTAATAGAGCCCGGGTGCTTTTCTTAAAAGCAAATGCTTTAACAGGCTTAGTGATAGAAAGCAGACAGCTATCATCCTTTCTCGGATGCGCAATGATTGCCAATTAAAATATAATATTATCCTTCATCTTCGGTGTCGATATCTCCGCTCCAGCCCGCTTGTTTGGCAAGTTTAACCGCTTCACCATGAATGCGTTGATGGCGCTCAAGTAGTTCAGGGGGCAGGTTGCCTACCATGCTGCTGTATTTATCCCATTCATCGTTTACTTGATGATTAAGAGCATCAAGTCGATGAATTGTCCAGCCTTCACAAGTTTCTGTTTCGGGAATTATTTCAAATACCCATGCATCACGAATTATTTTGCCCGGGCCGGTCATGCCTGCAAATAGATCATTGAGAACACCGGGATAAATATATTCATTACTCATACGTTTTCTACCTGAATTTCGAGAGGACGTATTTTAGCACTTTCCTATTCCGCTGTATTAAAAACAAAGAGACCCATTAGTTGTAAAGATAATGACTACTTTCCTGCCTATCAATTTTATTTAAGGGTGTTCATGTTTATCGCTACTTTTAGAGGTTGGCCCTGAAATGGATTGTTGATTATTTGTTTTGTGAAGATTATTGCAGGCCATCATTGATATTTAGATACTTAGCGTCGGCATTACAGCATGTTGATGGTGTATGCATAATTTTTTTGTGAGGCGGGGTGATTGTCGGTAGCGCGGGAAGGGAGTAACATCCGGTACTGTTTGTGGCTTAACCATTGTTCTGTGCTGAGCCCAATCCATAGCTTTTCGTCTATCAGTTTTTGAATAATTATTTATTTGTATGATGACAGCTATCCATCTAAGGTGCACGGTTCGGTATTCCTGCGTGTTGAGTTTGCTTTGGGAATAAAAGTTTATTATGTGTTTCGTTGCCATGTTTAAGCGTGTGACGGAATACTTGGGTTATCTTTCATTATGGTTAAACTTAGGACGTATGTTTACATCGATTCGTTGCAGCCGCAGCTTGCAGAATACATTGCGTCCGTATCACAGGGATTTCATCCCGTTCCGGGAAACTCCTGTCTCTGGATTGAGGTGTCTCCGGGCATGGCAATTCATCGCTATACCGATATTGCATTAAAAGCCACGCGCGTTAATCTGGCGCAACAGGTTGTAGAGCGTGCTTTTGGTTCCATGGTTATTCATCATCGCGACCAGAGTGATGTGCGGGAGGCTGGAAGTGTGCTGCTGTCAAGTTTTGAGGCAGAGCATCTGGAGGGGAGGCAGGATTGCAAGGTTACCTGGAGTGAAATTATTACAGGTATGACTTCAGATCATACTGTACTGATTAACCGTCAGGATCGGCGCGGCTCTATGATGCTGCCCGGGCAAAGTATGTTTATCCTCGAGACCGAGCCGGCGGGTTATATTGTGTATGCGGCCAACCAGGCAGAGAAGGCGGCCAATATCACAATTATCGACGTTAAAGCGATTGGTGCTTATGGCAGGCTGACATTGTCAGGGTCTGAAGCAGATGTTGCTGAAGCTGCAGCGGCAGCTATGCGAGCAGTGCAGCATCCATCGGATCCTACAAGCCATGACAGCTGGTAATCGACTATGCATCGTCAGCAATTACTGGATCTATTAAAAAGACATAGAGCGAGGATCATGGATGAAGCGGCGTTTGTATCGCGTGCGATAAGTTTCATTGAGGCGCATGAAGATTGCTTTTACAGAGAGTTGTGGCCGGTCCACGTGACGGGGTCAGCATGGGTGGTAAATGCACGTAGAGACAAGGTCTTGTTGTTGCACCATCGCAAACTGGATCAATGGTTTCAGCCGGGTGGTCATGCCGACGGCGACCATGATATACTTCGCGTCGCATTGAAAGAGACGATTGAAGAAACGGGGCTAAAAGAGCAGCAGATAAGGCTCGTTAGTGAAGATGTTTTTGATGTTGATATCCATCGTATTGCGGCTAATCAGCATGATCCGCAACACGAGCACATTGATATCAGGTTTTTGGTAGAGATTGACGATACGCTACCGGTGCCGGGTAATGATGAATCCCAT
>CAVYHW010000044.1:0-15184 GCA_963768215.1 uncultured Gammaproteobacteria bacterium | reverse complement strand
CCGGGGTCGGATCACAGTTATCTGTACCTCACCTCGCTGAGGCTTAAGTGAATGTGTTCCAGACAATTTTTTCGAACCTACAAAAACAAATAACACTTAACTTAGTGGTGCTACCCCTGAACCATCGACAAGCACATGCTTGAATACCGGGGCGCTCTCATCCCCGTAATACCGGACATAGTTCTCCCAGTCATGCAGCTTGGCCTTGTCTCTCTCGTCACCCCGGCTAGCCAGTCTTTTTTTGCGGACATCTGGCGGGCACTGTACATAATGCACTTCAACCGGGCAGCCCAGCTTCTGAGACAGTTGCATCGGCCAGTCTGGATTTTTGATTTCCCTGGTAAAGGGCCCGGCAACAACCACATCCTGAATAGCCAGGTTCTGCCGTGCGATATCGAACAGCGTTTCATAGATTGGTTCACGAAACGTGAGTTTGAAGTATTCTGAATCGCGATCATCCGGGCTACGCCCAGACTCGGCGAGCGCAACACGAACAAGCCGTTCGGTCACCGTGTCAATGTCCAGCATGGCCGCATGCCTGTCGGCAGACAACCGCATTGCATAAGTTGTTTTACCCGAACCGGGAGTACCGCAAACGATAAAGACCTTGTTCATGATAATTTTCCAGCGAGCTTCTTATTGTTTGCCTGCAAAAGATGTGGAAGTTTTGCATAACGGTCCGGCAGCATTCGCGACGATGGTTTTCACTCAGCGGTATCCATAAAGCCAGCGTGCCGTTGCACCACCAATATTACGGACCGAATGAACCGCCCCGGCAGGTATATATACCTCCTCTCCAGTTCCGGGATGGCTAATCTCACCGTTAATTTCGAACTCTAATTTACCTTCAAGAACAACGACGAGTTCGTCTGTGTTATGGACAAAATCCTCCCACCGCTGTCCCGGCGGATCAACCCACAGATCACAGCTGAAGCCTCTGTCCGCCCAGTCTCTTGACACGTCCTGTCGGTTAATCGAAGTCATCTTTTCTAACAGTTTATTTTCTGCCTGACGATAAAAACTTTGTTTATGGTATTTTTGCAGCGAGTCGCTGAATCTTTGCCTGCACACGTTGTGGAAGTTTTGCATGTGGCTCATCTGAAATCAAACCGGTGAACAGCGTGCCAACTACTTTTGCACCTACTGTTTGTGCCGTTGCATTCAGCTGTTTATGTGTCCCGTATATCCAGCGTCCGATGAATCCGGGGGCAGCACACGAAGAAACCAGTATTGCTTTTTTCTTTGGCAGCTTCGCTTTTCTAAATTTGGGCGCATGCATACCCCACGGCCAGTAAGCATAAACAATCAGCCGTTCCATAAAACGTTTAAAGAGTGCAGTGACTGATCCAAAGTTGGTGGGGGCCGCAAAGATATAAGCATCCGCCTGCTCTATCTTTTCGACCAGTGCCTGCATGCCGTCATGCTGTACACATATACCCGGTGTCTCGCTCGGCTGCTGAGTACATTCCCGGCAATTTAAGCAAAACTCAATTGGGTATTCACGCAGCAGAACAACATCTACCTCAGCACCGTTATCCCTGATGGCCTGTGCCAGGGCATTGACGGCCTGGTCGGTAATACCGTCATCCCGGTAAGAGCCGTTAATCGCGAGTATCTTTCTCATAACCCCTCCGCTTATTTTCTCTCTTGCATAGGTACATAGCTGGTTTTCGTCTGGCCGGTGTAAATCTGTCTTGGCCTGATTATACGGCTCGTTGGATCTTCGTTCTGCTCTTTCCATTGTGCTATCCATCCCGGCAGGCGTCCAATGGCGAAACAAACGGTAAACATATCTGTGGGGATACCTATGGCTCGCAACAGAATGCCGCTGTAAAAATCAACATTCGGATACAGTTTGCGCTCGCGAAAATAATCATCTTTAAGCGCGAGATCTTCAAGCTGGCGCGCTATATCCAGCAAAGGGTCATCCACGTGTATATTCTTCAGTACTCTGTCGCAGGCCTCTTTCAGCACCTGCGCACGCGGATCAAAGTTACGGTAAATGCGATGACCAAAACCAAACAGACGAAAAGAACTGCTTTTGTCTTTTGCTTCGCGAATACATTGTTCCGGCGTCATACCGCCTTTATATATGCGTTCGAGCATGTTAACAACTTCCACGTTTGCGCCGCCATGCAAAGGTCCCCATAAAGCGGAAACACCGGAGGCACAGGAAGCAAACAGATTTGCCTTTGCAGATCCAACCGTGCGTACCGTTGAGGTGCTGCAGTTCTGCTCGTGGTCGGCATGCAGGATGAATAACAGGTTGAGCGCATCTTCAATCTCAGGTGTAACGGTATGTTGCCGGTAGGGCAATGAAAACATCATGTGAAGAAAATTCGCACAGTAACGCAAACCCGGGTTGGGGTATATGTGAGGCAAGCCCATTGATCGCCTGTAGGAAAATGCAGCAATCGTGCGGACCTGGCTGATCAGGCTGGCAACAACTTCCAGTAACTGCTCTTTATCATCCACCACAAGATATTGTTTATGCACACAGGCAAGGTGATTCAGTGTCGCCGACAGGATCGCCATAGGCGGCGCATCGGCAGGAATATGCTGAAACAGGGCCTTCACATCCTCGTGTAATAACTCGTGAGCAGTCAGGCGTTCTCTAAAATCACTGAGTTCTTTATGTGACGGAAGGCTGCCGAATATTAACAGCCATGCCACCTCAACAAAGTTCGGACTGGGCTGCGCTGTAAATTCCTCAACAGGGATGCCGCGATAATGCAGGATACCTTTTTCACCGTCGATGTAGGTGATAGCGCTTTTACAGATGGAGGTATTACCCAGCGCCGGATCATAACTGGTCAAGCCGGTTTTTTTACGTAAGCTGGAAATATCAATGGATTTTTCACCTTCCGTACCATGAATAACAGGTAATTCTATTCGCTGGTCTCCTATCATCAATATTGCCGTTTCCGTCATCAGGTTTACCTCGTTCAAAAATCATTAATAACAGCAGCAGTTTAACTCAAACACAGAACCACCGGGACACGACCTGGCTTATATAAAATCCGGGAAAATATGCAGTAGTTAAACAAAATCAATGAACTTATTTCCTGATAGCTACCATGTAAAATTATCATTGTACGAACTGGATGTATCAATATATGAGTCGCGCCGCATCCGGATTCTGAATCACGGTCGCAGGCCACTGATACTCTGCAATTAAGAGATTATGAATTACATCCTTGTAATTCACCCTTTGGGCCGCAAAAAGCGCGTTCAATTTTTCTCCCGGAAAAATTAGTGCTTCGTGCCTCGCGATGACAGAGTAACGCTAGACTTCTGTTAAGTAATTGCCATTCTTCTCCTGCACCGTTTTTTTGCAAATTAATCAGTATCAGTACACAAAGAATCTCTGATTAGTTATTATCAGAGCACAGGGTGACAATCTGTTTTTTTTGAGCAGGCCATTGCTGTCCCGTTAACTGTTAGAGGCATGGACTGGAAGCCGTCGCCTGAGACCGTATGCCGCATGAACGCGGCATCCGAGCGTACATGGATGCCATGTTTTTATCTTTCTGGACAGCGTGTCTCAGGCGACGGCTTCCAGTTCATGTCTCGGGTAGTACAAATATAAACTCTTGCAGAGAGAGCAATGGTTTGTAGCCCTCTCAGAAAAGTTAACGGGACAGCAATGTGAGCAGGCAAATAATTCCTGACTGTCACCGGTCCCTTTAAAACCATAGTATGTACATCATGTCTTATAAAGTAACAGTAAAAAACAGCGACCGGTATTTTAACGTTGAAACAGGAGAAAGCATTCTGGCTGCAGCCAGACGCCAGGGCGTAACCTTGCCCTATGGTTGTGACAATGGCGTATGCGGTGCCTGTATATTTGAGATGATAGAAGGAGATGTTGAATATCCAGACGGACAGCCTTTTGCACTGCTCGATAAAGACATAGAGGCAGGCAAAGGACTTTGCTGTGTGGGCCATCCTGCCAGCAACATGGAAATCAAGCTGGAATATCCTGATGAGGATTTTGAACCCTGGTTTTGATAAAGAGAAAATCCATGTCAATCAACAATCGAATCGCGATTACTGGCTGCGGCTATATTGGAAAACTGCTGGCACTGCAACTGCTGAATAAAAAAACACCTGTCACCGGTTATGTCAGCAGCGATACCAGCCTGGCTGAATGCAACAACAGCAACATACCCTGTGAAATAATCGAGCTGGATAAGCCATTAAATGACATCGACCTGACAGGGCGTCGTGTTATCTACCTCGCACCACCGCCGCGCAGTGGCAAAACAGATACACGTATATCGAATTACCTGCACGCCATCGAAATGCATAAACCCGAAAAGTTCGTATTAATCAGTACTACAGGTGTTTATGGTGATTGCAAAGGCGCATGGATAGATGAATCGACAGCACTGAACCCCACCGCCGACCGGGCTTTTCGCCGCGCCGATGCTGAGCGACAGGTGCAGCAGTTTTGCCAGCACCACAACATTCCACTGGTAATCCTGCGGGTAGCAGGCATTTATGGCGCCGGAAAAATCCCGCTGGAACGCATCAAGAGTGGTTTACCCATCGTCAAAAAAGAAGACTCGCCATTCACCAATCGAATCCATGCTGATGACCTGGTAAATATTTGTGAACAGGCTTTGCTGAATCCGAAGATTACAGGCATCTACAACGTGACCGATGGCCACCCCGGCACCATGTATGATTACTTTGTCGGTATTGCATCGGTGATGAATTTACCCGCACCACCTGCAATTTCACTTGAAGAAGCCCGGCACCAGTTGTCCGAAGGCATGCTGTCTTATATGGCGGAATCCAGGCGTATAAAAAACAAAAAGTTGCTAAAGGATTTTGATCTTGTTCTGCGATACCCGAATTTACAGGCCGGGCTTAAACATATAGCTTGAAGAATTAAAGCAGGCCAGGCAATTAAAAGGCACTGATAACTATTATTAAACTGTAGTAGCTAAAACCCAATCTGACAATTTTAAATATTGATGTCTATATAGCCTGACAGTTAAAAACTAAAAAGCGTTTCACCACAGAGGTACAGAGGGCACAGAGAAAAGCTTTATTCTTGTTAGCTGCGCCTGCGGCGCATCTAACATAAAAAACCTCTGTGCCCTCTGTGCCTCTGTGGTGAATTGTTTTTGTTGTGTTTATGTGTGTCAGCTTAAGCCTCGACTCAGTTTCTTCTCCATTATATAATCATCCATTACAAAACCATTACCAATATCCTGAACAGCATTTCCCAGGTTATCAAAGCCAAGTTTTTTATAGATATTAATCGTAGCGGAATTATTCCTGTTTACTGTTAGTGAAATTTTGTTCAGATTTTTTTCAATAGCCAGTTGTTCAAGAAACTCTATCGCTTTTCTTCCATGCCCTTCGCCACGCTCAGCTAATGTAATATAAAACTTGCTTAAGAATAATTTCTTCTCTTCAACAAGCACTCCTATATATCCAACAGGATCATTATTATTTATTATTAAAAAATACAAATAACCATTTTCCAACTGCTCAGTTACAGCTTTTTTCGACTGAAACTTTTCCAGCATATAATCGACTTGTGCCTTGCCAATGATGGGTGTGAAATATTCATTCCATATTTCACGGGCAAGGTTTTCAATGATTACTATTTGATTTTCATCCGATACTGTTTCTATACGCATTTTATCTTTCGTCAAAACATACTGATACCCATGAGATTCACCAACTTTCCGCAGCTGATGACATGACAGGTTATCATGTAATGTCTTTTCCGTATCAACCCAGTTATTTAAAATACCGCGTAAATGTCTCCACCGCTTCTCGCGGGGTCCTATAACTGTTTATCAGTGCATCTTTGTCTTCATAGCCTAATGACATACCGCAGATTAGAATATCATCAGCGGCATAATCTAAAGTTGATTTTATGATTTCAGCGTAATCGGCGAGTGACGCCTGGGGACACGTTGCCAGGCCCTGCTCAACCGCAGACAACATTATAGATTGCAAAAAAATGCCATAGTCTATGTATGAACCAGTTTGCATATGTTTATCCAGAAAGAATAAAAGCATAACCGGGGCATCAAATGCTCTATAGTTTGCTGCCCACTGGTTTAGCTGTTTGTCTTTGTCTTCGCGTTTTATATTCAGTGTTGTGTACATCTGCAGCCCGCATTTAACGCGCCGTGTTTTGTATGGCTCTACCCATTCATCAGGATAATAAGAATAATCTGCTTTACCTTTGTCTCCCTGGCGAAATGTTTTTTCAATTTTTTCCTGTAATTTCTGTTTTGTTTTACCCATAACAATCGCAACTTGCCAGGGCTGTGTATTGGCTCCGGAAGGTGAGTGACTGGCACTACCCAGTATCGCATTGATTTTTTCTACTTCTACCGCCTTATCGAGGAAGGCTCTTACTGATTTTCTTTCTTCAAGGGCTTTTTGTACGTTCATTATGAGATGATTCCAGCTTGAATACAGTTACCTGTTGCCTGTTAAATTAATATTAAAGTACGATTGTTTGCTTTACACTAACAGATATTTAAGCATTTATTTATAAAAAAATGCCCCGGTGAAAAAATGAAAAAGACTGTATTGAAGCTGATAATTTCATTAATTATATTTGCAGAGCTTGGCGGCTGTTCTTTTGGTGCGAGTATGCAGGCACAATATACATCAATGAATATTGGCTGTAATGCTGATGATGTACAAATATCAAATGAAAGAGTAGAACTCAGTGGCGCAGAAACCTGGACAGCTAAATGTGACGGAAAAATATATGATTGTGATTATTTTCCTGAAGCTGACTCACACTGTTATTTGCGTGATGAGTAATGGAAACCGTGGCCTGTCCCTGAGGCACAACTGGTGCCTACACAGATCAAACAGTTTCGTGTTAATAACGCAACACACACAGATGCAAAATGGCTGGCAGTGATGCTGAACAGAGAAGACCAGAAACTCAACACACAGGTAAAATTAAATAATAATAAAACAATGAGTGTGTTTTGGACGGATTAAAAAGATAAAATAATTAAATGTGTCGGCGTGATTGCACTCCTTTAGCTCATAAAAGCTTTAAGGAGTTTTACCTGTTAAATTATATGTTACTACGCCTTGATGTCCAGCAATGTTCCAAGCATCTGATCGGTAGCCTTCACTACCTGTGCAGATGCACTGACCTGGTTCCTGTTAACTTTAAGGTCAACCATGGACTCGACCAAATCGTGAGGGCTATCACCCTCCATCGTCTCTTTGCTCGCAATTTGGCTGGCAGCTTTCTGAATTCCACCAAGGCCATTACGTATACCAGTTAAACCACTATTGAATGTGATAGATCCACTCATGTGACATCTCCAAAGAAAGAGTTACTTTAATTGTATCGGCACGTAGACATAAAACTTAATTGAATAGAGATGTTTTATTTAGCCAGGAAAAAATGGTTAAAAAATAATCCCTCGGTCCCATTAATTAATTGTCGGATTAAAGGGGAAGAAGTGGAAATCGTGGCCTGTCCCGAATGGCGCTAAATGCATTATTAAACATACTGTCCATTTCGCGTTGCATGCGCTCTATCTCCTCATATGGATTCCAGTTCTGTCCGAAAAATGGCCGATTGAAGAAATCATCATCAAACACCGATGGCGGATCGACAGGTATCAACTGCCCCTGCTGACCAGGCTGTGCCTGTGCGTTTAAATCTTTCTGTATCCGCTGTGACACAGTTGGGTTTTTTGCCGCTGCTGATGCTGGCGTTATCTATTCTCAGAGAACTACAGAGACCATGTCAAACAGAAATGGGGTAGGAACCTGATACATAAAAGTTTGTTTATGGCTGGAAGTTTTATCGGCATACTGCTTACAACCGCTGGCGCCATACTTCTTGTCCAGTTTGTCTGGTTTTTGATGACGAGTGAAAGCTGACCAGTTAACCCTGCGCTAGAAAACCAGGAGAATCGGGGACAGACCAACTGGCTTAGGGCCTGTTAACACTAATTAAACTGTCACTGTCGGGGCCATTTTTTTGACCAACAAGACGGAAAGAGTGCAGTGTAGTTATTCTACTCAAACGATTGACAACGCAGTTGGACGGAAAAATGGCCCCGACCCTCTGGGTTGTGGTTGAAAAAGAGCCACTCAGCGTTGCTCGTCGTTTATTTGGCCATAATTTATTTGAAAGGGCCAAACTGCACTCCTCACGCCTTGATTGACTCTTTTTCAATCACAACAGTGATAATTTAATTAGTGTTAACAGGCCCTAACAAAACACTCTACGCATTACCCTGTCGCAATGTTTCTACCGGCGGAGTTATTAAAACACGCCGGGTCCCAAGGATACCTGCACTAACGACAATAAACATACCGCTTATAAAACCGGTGAGTGCAACTGTAATATCGAACGCATAATCAAACCTGAAAACAAACACGGCAAGCAGCCAGGCCAGTGATGTTGCTGCGACGCCCGCGAGTAAACCGGAGAGCGCGCCGAGCAGGCTGAATTCTGCTAACAGCCCCAGCATCAGTGTTTTTCTACTGGCACCGAGCGTGCGCAGTACTGCGCTTTCAAAACGGCGTTCGTCCTGGTTTGACTGGATGGCGGCATACAATACTGCCAAACCTGCCAGCAGGGTAAACAGGAAGATAAATTCTACCGCGAGAGAAACACGGTCGATGATGCTGCGCACCCGCTGCATGATGGTTTCGATATCGATGAGTGTGATATTGCTAAACTCGCGTACCAGCTTGCCGAGCCGCTGTTGCTGTTCGCTGTTGAGATAAACACTGGTAACCCAGCTGGCCGGCTTATCTTCGAGCACGCCCGGCGCTACAACGGTGAAAAAGTTAACATTAAAGGTGTCCCAGTCAACGCTGCGCAGGTTGCTTATGGTCAGGTCGATCATGCTGCCATTGATATCAAAACTGAGCACATCGTTTAGCTGCAGGTTCAGGGTTTGCGCCAGGCCGCTTTCCAGTGACAGCAGCGGACGGCCATAATCTTCACTGCTCCACCAGTTGCCGGCGACCACTTCGTTATCGTGTTGCATCTGCTCAGCCCATGAGAGGTTGAACTCGCGTGTAATAAAACGTTTTGCCCGCTCACTCTCATAATCTGAACTGTCTATCTTTAAGAAGTTTATTTCACTCAGACGGGCGCGCACCATCGGATACAGCCGGGGTTTGTTGACACCGATTGAGGCGAAGTAATCCGTTATTGCGTCGACCTGGTCTGCCTGCACATTGATGACAAAATAATTAGGCGCATCATGCGGCAGGCTGCGCTGCCAGTCATCCAGCAGGTCGGAGCGCACCGTCGACAGTAACAGCAGCACCATGATGCCAAGGCCGAAAGCGACGATCTGTATGACGCTGCTGCCGGGCCGACGCGAGATGTTTGCCAGCCCAAAACGCCATGCCACACCGACGCGGGCTCGCAGCCGGTTGAGCAGCCCGATAAGGGCAAAGGCAGCCGCTGCAAGGATCAGCAGCGTACCGATTATACCGCCGATGACGATAGCGACCAGCTGCAGGTCGCCGATCTGCCAGTACAGCAGCAGCGACATACAGAGCACCACGGCGAGATAAACCGTCCACGCACTGGGCGGTTGTTTGGGTACATCCTTGCGCAGCACGTGTAACGGCGGCACCCTGCGCAGCGACAGCAATGGCGGCAGGGCAAAGCCTGTCAGCATGATGATACCGGTCGCATAACCCAGCAGCAGTGCTTTGAAGGAAGGCGGCGGCAGCTGTGTCAGTAACAGTTTATCGAGCAGTTCGGTGATGATGACCTGCGTCAGTGCTCCCAGCGCACAGCCGACTGTGCTGGCAAGCAGAGACAGCCATAACATCTCCATGGTAAAAAGTTTGATGATGATTGCCTGTGAAGCGCCTAGACAGCGCATCATGGCACTGGTATTGAGATGGCGGGTACTGAAACGATTGGCGACCGTTGCCACAGCAACACCGGCAAGCAATACGCTTATCAGTGCTGCAAGGCCAAGAAACTGCTGAGCACTTTTTAACGCGGTATTCAGCTCAGGTCGCCCTTCTTCGACACCGATGATCTGTTCACCCGCCTGCAGCCGGTTTTTGATCGCTTCACGATAATCGTTAATGCTGCTGCGTTCGCCGGCGATCAGTACGCGGTAACTGACCAGCGCACCGGTGCTGATCAACCCGGTTGCATCAAGGTCGGCGCTGTTCATCATCACGCGCGGAGCTACGCTGAACAGGTCACCGGCACGATCGGGTTCATAACGTAAGATCTTGCGCAGTGTAAACGATGAAGCGCCGAGCGTTACGCTGTCACCTGTATCAAGATCCAGCAGCTGCAGTAATCTTGCTTCCACCCAGAGTTCGCCGGCGGCCGGTATGCCGGTGGTGGCTTCATCGTCGCCAAAAGCGGTGTCACTGACTCGCAATACGCCGCGTAAAGGGTAACCCTCGCTTACCGCTTTTACTTCTGCCAGCTGCAGGCGTTCGTTGGCCAACACCACGCTACGAAACTGCTGTGTGATCGCTACCGAAAAATCGTTTGCCCGCGCATCAGCGATATAATCGTTTACATCTGCGCGCCCGGAACTGATGACCAGGTCGCCTGCGATCAGCTCCGCTGACTGCATCTGCAGGCCCCGCTCGATACGGTCGGTAAAGAAGCCGACGGCGCTAATACTGGTAACGGCGATGATCAATCCTATGGCCAGGATGGTCAGCTCGCCGCCTCGCCAGTCTCGCCATAACATGTGCCATGAGGCAAACCAGTAAAAACCGAATCCCCGGCCGATCTCTGCTTTCTTAGGCTCTGCCTGATCTTGCGCTGACATTTTACGGTTCGCAGTCATCAGACTAAGCTGTCCCGCCGGTAACCAGGCGGCCGGCGTTAAGCTCGATGCGCTGACTGCATAAGGTCGATAACTGGACATCATGCGTCGCCATGATCAGCGTTGTGCCCTGCTCTGAATTCAGTTCGAATAAAAGCTCGATGATGCGCTTGCCGGTTTCGCTGTCCAGGTTGCCCGTGGGTTCATCGGCAAACAGGCAGCGCGGTTTGGTGGAAAAAGCACGCGCGATGGCGCAGCGCTGCTGTTCACCGCCCGACAACTGGTTGGGGTAATGGTGGAAACGCTCCTGCAGGCCAACTCGCATCAGCAGCTGTTCAGCGGTTTTACGCGGATGTGTTGCCTGCGCCAGTTCCAGCGGCAGCATCACGTTCTCCAGCGCGGTCAGACCTAACAGCAGCTGAAAGTTCTGAAACACAAAACCGACACGCTCTGCTCTTAGTGCAGCACGCCCGTCCTCGTCGAAATCATTAAGGTTGTTATTTTCAAGTATCACTGCACCCTGTGTTGGCGTATCCAGCCCTGCCAGCAGACCGAGCAAGGTAGTTTTACCCGAACCGGAAGCGCCTAATATCGCCACGGAAGTGCCCGCTTCAATCTTAAAATTGATATCATGTAACAGTGTTAATACACCGTCGCGGGTGCTTACCTGCTTGCCCAGTTGACGGGCCTCAACTATAGTATTTGGAACGTTACTAGAAGCGTCGTTCATCATGATAAAACTTTTCTCCGGTTATCTGCGCTCAACCATTATGCCTGTACTGCTAACCCTTACAGTGACATACAGTATTGTCATCGGTTCCGTCCTGGAGGATAACTCTACTGCATATGCAGACCACAAAACAGCACAAACTATTCTGGTATTAGGCGACAGTTTAAGCGGCGCCTTCGGCCTTGATACCGATGACGGCTGGGTTACACTGCTGCAGCAACACCTCAGCAGGCAGGGTTATGGTTACAAAGTGGTCAATGCAAGCGTCAGCGGCGATACCACGCGCACCGGTTTAAGTCGCATCGAGCCGGCATTAAAAACACATGATCCGGCCATCGTTATTATTGCGCTGGGCGGCAACGATGGCCTGCGCGGCCTGCCTTTCAGTGAGATCGAAAACAGCCTGGATAACATCATCGGCCGCTGCATCAAACAGGGCGCGCAGGTGCTCCTGGTCGGGGTACGCCTACCACCGAACTACGGCCCTGTCTACACCGGGAAGTTTGCCGAACTGTACCGGCGCTTAGCTGATAAGTACGATATACCACTAGTGCCAAAGATGCTCGACAAAGTCGCCGACAACCGGGCATTGATGCAGGCGGACGGTATGCATCCGAAAGCAGAAGCCCAGCCACAGGTGATGGAAAATATATGGGCAGGTTTAAAGCCCCTGTTAGCGACGAAGTAAAGTCCAGGGAGCCTCTGATTAAGTCTGGGTGAAACAGATTGAGATTCAGGGTTTTCAAGAGCAAGGCGGTAAGTACTTGTAATAGCAGGGCTATTGCAGGTGCTTGCCAACGCAGCTATTGGCCAACCATTTGCAATTCTGGCTGGGCTCAAGCCGCTCATCCACGACTTAATCAGAGGTTCCCTAACTGAGCAGGCTAACGATTTTCAGCCAGCTCGGTGAATACCGTTATATATTTATTTGTCCTGGTAATAAAATACGCTTTTTGTTCCGCTATCAGATGCCGAAAGATCTCTGCGGTTAGCGCTGCGAACACCTGTTTGTTCGCCTTTGTCGCTGCAGCCAGTTCCGGCTGGTTATTGAATTTATAACTGTCAAAAAATAACCGTAGCCGTTCAGACTTGTTTTCCGTTTTGTTTTCTGTGGCATCATCAGAATCAAGTATCTGCCGGATGCTATACTGCCATAACTTTCTTTGCTGCAGGCGCAAGGCAGCAATGCTGGTTATACTTAGTGCTGCTTTTTCCACAGCCTTTTCCTGCTTCTCTGTCAGATCACCCAGCCAGTTTTCATAACTGTCGAACAGTGTATCGGTATATTGCTCGATACGCTCCTCCTGATCGAGGTCGACATAATCATCATAAAATTCTTCGTTTTTATCGTCGATACTTTCAAACAGTTCTTCGCGCTGTTCCTTGTTAAGCAGCGGCATTAATCCCGCCATCTCTTCGTCAAGCTTTGCTTTCAGTGACTGCCATAATAACTCCATCGAGGCCATATGCTGCAACACACGCTCTTCGCTTAATGGCGATTCCAGATCTTTCTGAAACGTGCGCAGCAGATCTGCATATTGTCTCAGCTGTGTATTACGGTGCCAGTTGATCAGTACATTAGTGCGCTGTTCTACTTTTTCTTTGAGCACGTCATCCAGCGATACCATGCCTTCCACATAAGACGGCACCAGGTAATCCAGCCTGCTATAAAATGTTTTGAACGAACACGCACCGATGATGACGATAAATGAAACAACAAAAATCAATCTCGTGTTTTTAGTTATACCGGCCAGCATTGCAGGCGATCTCCTGTGACTGAAGAAGACAAAGGTGCGCTTTTGATTTTATTTTCCGCACATCATCAATTTCTAAAAAATATCGTTTCAATATGATGATATAGGATGGATCATCGCTGTTGAAGTTCCGCATCAACGGGTGCCTAAACGGGGGCAGACCTCGATTAATCTAACTTAACCGGCCTTCCAAGCCTGAGGGGTTGGATCACAGTTTTCTCTAACATATGAAACAATTGTGATCCGATCCGGGTTCTTGTGCCCAAAGGAAACCGTAAAACCGTGGTCTGTCCCCTGTTATTATTGCACTTTTACTCATAAACGCGTGAATCTTTGAAAGTGCCATTGCAAGATGAAATTGACCACGTAGCATTTGGATTGGACCGCATCATACAGGAACTGAGTCTCATGTCCGAAGCTGACCGAAATGCCTATATTGACGGCATTTCTTCCAGACTGGATTTTCTCGATGACAGTCTGCATGACATGGGGCTGGATATTCCTGCGATGTTCGCTGATGTCGGTACAAACTACCAGTTAGTGGTTGATTCAGTTATGCAGCGTCGTAAAGAGATTCTTGAATCATTTGTGCTGCAGGCGGCTGCATAGAATCACCCGGAATAATAAGGGACAGACCACGGTTTTCATGAGTCCTGTACCGGAAACCGTGGTCTGCCGCCGATTATTCCTCTTTTACACGGCCTAATATAAGGACTTGAATACGACTGTTCTGTGCGCGTCCCGCCCCGGTATCGTTACTGCCAATCGGCATAGTTTCACCCTTACCTGCAGAAAACACTTTGCCACCATCAAGACCCTGGCCAACCAGGTAGTTGCGCACAGTCGCGGCACGTAACTTCGAAAGCACCATATTGTCATTATCATCACCCACATCATCGGTATGTCCGACAATTTCGACGTAAGTAGCAAGATTCAACAGCTCCCTGGCTTCCACACGTTTTTCTTCAAGAAATACCCGCCCGTCCTCAGTTAAATCAGCACTTTTGCGTTCAAATAATGCAGCGCCTGGAAACAGTATTCTATCCAGTACACGCGATTCAGCGATGACCAGTATTTCTACACGACGATTCTGAACACGGCCCGCACTGGTCGCATTTGAAGCCACCGGCTCTCTGGGTCCTCGTCCGACAACTCGTATTTTATCCGCATCAACCCCCGTGGAAATGAGGTAATCGGCCACACACTGAGCTCGCCTGCGTGATAACACCTTGTTATAACTTGCCTTACCCGAAGTATCTGTATGTCCCACAACCAGTACTTTATAAGCCTCCTTAAACTCGGGTCCGTGGCTCTTTTTATATTCCTCGATCGTTGCTTTACCATCTTCTTTAAGCCGCACTTTACCAAAGCCAGACATTGATGTTGCGGGAATAACGATCTCTTCATATGAGTCCACGCCCTCTCCTCTGATTACCTGGCCAGGTACATCAAGCGCTTCGGCATCCACATGGCTGTTAAACTGGGAACAACCTGCCATCAATGCACTTGCCAGCAGCAGGCCAGGGAGTGTGATGAATATCAACTTGTTTTTAACATTCATAATAAGACCTCATTTTTTATCAATATCTTTGTGAGAAACTGGCATGTTATGTTTGTTTTAAGATTGAACCTTCCCCAGTTTAACGGATACATTAAATCAGAGACAATAGACTCAGATGGGTACCTCAGGGCCAGACCCTTTAACCTGTGGTAACAATCGGGTGATGCCTGTTTAACTTTGTCAAACAATGGTTATAAGTTTAAATCGTACGTGGTTATGTGAAATGTAAGGCCTGCTCCCCAAGATTCTATATTTTTTAAGACAATAGTGTCAGACACGCCAAAAGCATAGCTTAAAAATCGAGTAAGCGCACCAATTTGGACGCTGGGACGCTGTAGATTGCCAAGGA
>CAVYHW010000043.1:0-6818 GCA_963768215.1 uncultured Gammaproteobacteria bacterium | reverse complement strand
TACTAATTGCCGAGGCCACCGACAACCAGCTTGCCTTTCAGTTTGTCTACATCACTACCCTGTGTTATGTCCTTGGCCGCCATCACCGTTTCGGTTGCTTCTTCACCAATTTTTTTTAGAATAGCATCTAATCCTTTAGCATACAGGTTAGCTACATACGACGAATCCGGCTCAGCTGCTTTGCGCTGCTCCAGTATATCTGTTAGTTGTGCCAGTATTTCGTTATTACTCATAAATTCTCTTAAATCCCGGAATTCAAAATCCAGCTCAACCCTGAGTGGCTGCATTAGGTTATCTTTGCAGGCTGTATCTGAAACAAGGATGTTTCAGTTAAGCCTACAGGGAAGTATTTACGGCGACAGACTGCAAAGATAACCTAATGCAGCCACGGAGTTAATAAAAATACTCACCTTATTTTTTTGAGTAAATCAGCGCAGGATCTTTGATAACCTGTTCAACTTCAACCCACTGATCGCCCTGTAACTGGCGATAAAAACAGCTTTCTCTACCAGTATGACAGGCAATGCCACCCTGCTGTTCAACCTTTAACAAAATAACATCTTCATCACAGTCAAAACGTATATCCAGCACTTTTTGTGTGTGCCCAGATTCTTCACCTTTATGCCAGAGTTTGCCTCTGGAGCGCGACCAGTATACAGCTTCTTTTTTTTCTGCGGTCAATTGCAGTGATTCACGATTCATCCACGCCATCATCAAAATTTTACCACTGTTTGCATCCTGCGCGATGGCTGGAATCAAACCGTTTTCATTAAAACGAATTTCATCTAACCAGTTCATCAGGCCTCTTTCATAACCTCATTTCGATGCCGCGATTTGCCATATGCTGTTTTGCTTCCTCTATGCTGTATTCAGCAAAGTGAAAAATACTGGCAGCCAGTACCGCATCTGCATGGCCCTCAATAATACCATCTGCAAGATGGTCAAGATTGCCAACCCCACCAGAAGCAATAACCGGCACTGAAACGGCTTCAGCAATGGCGCGTGTTAAGGCCAGATCAAAACCGATTTTTGTGCCGTCCCTGTCCATGCTGGTCAATAAAATCTCACCCGCACCGTAATCGACCATTTTCTTAGCCCATTCTATGGCATCAAGGCCAGTCGGTTTTCTGCCACCATGGGTAAAAATCTCCCAACGCAGCGGCTCACCTTCTGCACTGACCTGTTTGGCGTCAATAGCCACAACGATACACTGCGATCCAACCTTGTCTGATGCCTGACGTACAAATTCCGGATTAAAAACCGCTGCGGTATTTATCGCAACTTTATCTGCGCCGGCATTTAACATTCTGCGAACATCATCCACTGTACGAATGCCGCCGCCCACAGTCAACGGAATAAACACTTCATTTGCTACCTCTTCCACGACATGAACGATGGTTTCACGATCGTCAGAACTTGCCGTAATGTCCAGAAAAGTTATTTCATCCGCGCCTTCATCATCATAACGCCGGGCAACTTCTACCGGGTTACCGGCATCACGAATATCAACAAACTGTACGCCTTTAACCACGCGTCCGTTATCAACATCGAGACAGGGAATAATACGTTTAGCTAATGCCATTTTTTATACTACTTTCAATAATTACAAGTCAAAAAAATTTTCACCACAGAGGCACAGAGTACACAGAGAAAAGCATTTAAGATTTATTGTTAGTTGCGCCTGCGGCGCAGCTAACAATAAAAAGCTCTTCCTCTGTGTACTCTGTGCCTCTGTGGTGAAATAGCTTTTCACCTTTACTGCCGGTCCAGCCAGGCCTGTGCTTCTTTCAGGTCAATAGTGCCTTCATAAAGCGCACGGCCGGTAATCGCGCCCATAATGCCTTCATCAGCAACTGCACTTAAGGCCTTAATATCATCCATCGAAGTGATGCCACCAGAGGCAATCACAGGTATATTGATTGCCTGCGCCATTTTCACGGTAGCTTCAATATTCACACCCTGCATCATGCCATCTCGTGAAATATCGGTATAAACAATGGCTTCAACGCCATCATTTTCAAACCGCCTGGCCATATCGATAACATCATGTTTGGACAGTTTTGACCAGCCATCAATGGCAACCTTGCCGTCTTTAGCATCCAGGCCCACAATAATATGGGTGGGAAACTCGGCACATACCTCGGCAATAAAATGCGGCTCTTTTACCGCTTTAGTACCAACGATTAAATAATTAACCCCGGCATCTAAATAAGCTGCAATGGTATCCTCATCACGAATACCACCACCAAGCTGGATCTTCAAATCTGGATAAGCCGAGGCAATGGCATGAATCACATCAGCGTTTTTTGGCTTACCTGCAAAAGCACCGTCAAGATCAACAATATGCAGGCGTCTCGCACCTGCTTCAACCCACTTCCCGGCCATCGCCACCGGGTCATCTGAAAAAACCGTACTATCATCCATATCACCCTGGCGCAGGCGCACACATTGTCCATCTTTTAAATCAATTGCGGGTATTAATAACATGTCCTGTCTCTATCATATTTAATCTTGCCATCATAGCTGGCCGCTTTACATCAACTATACCTCACCGTCCCAGCGGCAAAAGTTTTTAAGTAATTGTAAACCATCATGAGCACTTTTTTCGGGATGAAACTGTGCAGCAAAAACATTTTCTCTGGCGATAACAGAAACAAATTCGATACCGAATTCTGTTGTCCCTGCTATCAGGCTTTTGTCCTCAGGATCAACATAGTAACTGTGCACAAAATAAAACCGCTGATTATCCTTAATATCCTGCCACAATGGATGCTCCTGCTTTTGTGATACCTTGTTCCAGCCCATATGTGGAATTTTCAAAAACTGCATTTGCTTCTGCAAGGCTTCATCTGCAAAAGCACGTACTTCCCCTGCATACAGACCCATACAATTGACGCCCTTATTTTCTTCACTATGCGCCATCAATACCTGCATACCCATGCAGATACCTAAAAACGGTTTTTCACTGGCCGCCTGTAAAACCACTTCTTCCAGCTCCAGCTCTTTTAGATGCCCCATACAGGCGCGTGCCGCCCCCTGACCGGGGAACACAACACGTTCGGCATTAGCAATTTCCTCTGCATTTGAACTGACAATAACTCGCTGATTGCCCGTGGTGACATGTTCCAGTGCTTTTGACACAGAACGAAGATTACCCATACCGTAATCAACAACAGCGATTATTGAACTCATGATAGCCTTTGGGCAGAATGAAAAATCATATTAAAACAGGTTGCAAAGGATAACTGTGTATATATTAACTAATAACAAACAACTAAGGACTAAAGACTTCCTTTAGTGCTGGGCATCACTCCCTGCATCCGTGGATCGGCGGCTAATGCCATACGCACTGCACGGCCAAATGCCTTAAACATGGTTTCAGCAATATGGTGAGCATTTGCGCCACTTAAATTATCAATATGCAAAGTGACATTGGCGTGATTGACAAATCCCTGAAAAAATTCATGAAGCAAATCAACATCAAACTCACCAATGCTGGCGCGAGTAAATTTCACATTGTATTCAATACCAGGGCGACCTGAGAAATCAATCACTACACGTGACAATGCCTCATCCAGCGGGACATAAGCATGACCATAACGTACAATCCCTTTTTTATCACCTGCGGCTTTAGCAAACGCCTGTCCCAGGGTAATGCCAATATCTTCAACAGTGTGGTGCGCATCAATATGTAAATCACCTTTCGCCTGAATATCAAGATCAATCAAACCATGACGTGCTACCTGATCTAACATGTGTTCAAGGAACGGTATCCCGGTATTAAATTTACCTTCACCAGTACCATCAAGGTTTATTGTTACCTGTATCTGTGTTTCCAGTGTATTGCGTTCAACACTAGCCTGACGTGATGTCATTTAGCTCTCCAGTAATTTATGTATCTTGTCAAAGGTCACATAGTCAAATTAATAGTAACGGGGCCATCATTAAGCAGCTCTACAGCCATGTCAGCACCAAACTGACCTGTCTGTAACCAGTTAACAGGCAGGTTATCGGCCATGGAATCACCCTTTAGAAGCATTATATCAATAAGTTGTGTAAACAGTGCTAATCCTTTTTCAGGTCTGGCCGCATTTGAAAAACTGGGCCTGAGCCCCTTTTGCGTGTCCGCCGCCAGAGTAAACTGCGGCACCATTAATACTGACCCCTTAATGTCCAGTACGCTTAAATTCATTTTGCCGTGCAAATCGGCAAAAACCCGGTATTTCAATATTTTCTCTGCCAGTTTTTCTACTTTATTTTTGTCATCATTTTTTTCAACTCCGAGCAAGACCAGCAGGCCCTGCTGAATACAGGCAATTTTTTCACCGTCAACCGTTACAGATGCTGATTTAACCCGCTGTAATAATGCAATCATTATATCTCCAAATTCATCATAGCAATACCTGTACTCGGTCTGAAAACCATTACAAATCAATGTAAGGTTTTCCCTACATCAGCTTCCTTTTCCTGCTGATGGCAGAAATTAATCAATGTGGCCATAATGTTAGTCATGGACATAAGGAACGAGCCATACAGGGATATAAGGATATAGATAGCTTTAAGAAATTTAACACGGACATGGACAATGGAAAGGTTAAAGTTTACACGGATTTGTAATTAATTCTACGGAACAGCTATAGCGCGACGCTCACCACCAAGCAAGGACCTGGGAACCCCAACTAAGGTTGGGGTTTTTTATGCCCAGGGATGGGCGGTAATCCGCAAGGAGCCAGGGAGGCGGTGCGGTTATGTCCATGGATGTACGGTATTTCACAAAGAGCCTGGATGGCAGTTGTGGATATCTCCATAACACCACATTAACGAAGTTAATAGAGACCACTCCAGATTATATTTTGAGTTGCCAACGAAAATAACCTGGCAATAGATCAGATAGAACTATTGCGCTACGAATGCAGTTATTTAGATAGCAATATATTTTTGCATTGGATAATGCAATACAGTTGTTTTTGTTTGTAGTACGTACTTACAGCCCACATTACTGTGAGAAATATGGACTAGCAGCCTGCCACAGGCAAGCTGCATTCCACATTTATTCTATATAATTTCTTGTTTTTATTTAGGCACATTTGAAGTTTTGTCTCATTTAGCATGACTTATAAAACTTATTGTTTAGCCAAATTAATAACCGTTATGGTTGTAAAAATCGCATAAGCTAAAAGAACATAAGTCAAGGTGTCAAAGATAAACATTTTGACGCTCCTTCCCTCGTTAAGACAGATTTTCATTATAGTCTAATATTATAATATTCAATATGATCTTTATCAAATTTAATTTTTTTAACATGTGTAAAAACCCCATTCCTCAGGACTTTCAGGGGGGTTATTTAGTAGATTTTTAAGAAATTTGACGGCATTTATCTTGCGCTAAAATGCTCTTTAGCTAATAAACCCGGATATTTCATAGGAACGCTGAAAATATAGCTTAACATCATGATTATATTAGGGAATGTTGCTATATTAGTAAAATACACTATGTACCAGGCATCGCTATACAGTTTTTGGAAAAATCTCAGCGGCCATTTTGACCGATACGCCTGTAACCATAGCTATGGCTATGCTTTTCGGCGAATCGGCAAAACTGACTCGCTGACCGATTTTATAAAATATCTCCCCATTGTCTGTATTCCTATGAAATATCCGGGTTAAAGCGGCATTAATTCACGTATGAAAAGCAACCAGGTTCAGGCAAATACCTGCGCAGGGGTTTTATCAAAATCTTCAGCAAGTTTTTTTATTGTAGTCAGCATAATTTCTCTCAATACATCGTCCCTGCTGTCATTGATGATTATAGTACAATCCACCTTGTCTGCCTCAGAAAGCAGGTAGGTTTGAATTCCCCAGATATTTTCAAAATTCTTAAGATATTTTGCTGCTCGCCGCTGTGGGACCTTGGTGCTGCGTCCGCTTATTCTTCGTTGTAATTTTTTTCGTTTGATCACACCGAGCATGATCGGAATGACAAGCGTCTCGCTACTCCCCACAAGGCTTTCGACATATGCAGGATGCACATGAACACCTTCCAGTATCAGCGAAACATTCTCACGTAAGGCGCGCTGTATTACTGCCCTGATGGCAACCGACATAATATCCGCCTGCGCACAGTAACCATCAATAAGAAGCTCTTCCTGCTTCTTCTGACTGTTACTGGCATACGGCAGTTTTTTCCAGGCTGTATATGACGACTCATACAGCATCGGCTGCAGGTGCCTGGGAACCATAACACGCATCACTTCACGTAACATATCTGTTGACTGCGTGCGCACTATATTAAGGCGACTGGCAAGGTCAGTTGCTGTGGTACTTTTGCCACAACCTGCTGTACCACCAATCATAAATATCATTGACCGGCCACTGGTAATAAAATCACGCCAGACCAGCCATCGATGTGCTACTGCCGGACCGAATTGTTTCAATTTATGCAACAAACGGTAGGTAAAATAGGCGATATAACTGGATTTAATAATACCGGTCTCACGTTTTATTAAATGTGCATTAACTGTTTCAGCGACAGACTTGGCTTCATCAGCTTTCAGGCCAATGGTCTCCAGACATTTACAATATTCTGATAACGAAAATTCAGTAACCTGACCATCGCTGCTTTCAATCTGTATCATGAAAGGCAATTTGCGTTCTTCATAGCGCTGCACAAGATCAGCCCTGAATGAACGCTTAAGCCTGCTTATGACCATGTTACGAAGCTCATCTGTTGTAATAACAGACGTGTCACCCAGCTCTGATCTAATAGCGGTTGCAAATTCAAGAGCATCATCAAAATTAATCCCTGAATCCTGCAGCGAG
>CAVYHW010000042.1:0-19678 GCA_963768215.1 uncultured Gammaproteobacteria bacterium | reverse complement strand
CCACCAATTGCCGGATGATGTGCCCTTCCGTGAAATTTATGTTCACGGCCTGGTGCGTGATGCCGAAGGCCAGAAAATGTCAAAATCAAAAGGCAACGTACTGGACCCGCTTGATGTCATCGACGGCATAGATCTTGAGTCGCTGGTTAAAAAGCGCACTTCTGCCGTGATGCAAACTCACCAGATTGAGCGCATAGAAAAACTCACCCGCAAAAATTTCCCTGACGGTATTCCAGCCTTTGGCACCGACGCCATGCGTTTTACCTTTGCCTCATTGGCCACAACCGGCCGCGATGTGGTGTTCGCACCTTCACGTATTGAGGGCTACCGTAACTTCTGTAACAAACTGTGGAATGCAACACGTTATGTGTTAATGCAGGCTGAAGGCAAAGATACTGGTTTATTAGACGATGGCAGCGATAATTACGATATCGTTCTTTCACTGGCGGACCGCTGGATTATTTCACGCTTACAGCATGTCGAAGCACGCATTGAGCAGCACAGTAAAAACTCACGGCTTGACCTGATTGCACAGGACCTGTACGCTTTTGTGTGGGAAGATTATTGCGACTGGTACCTGGAGTTATCTAAACCTGTTCTATTTAATGATCAAACACCAGAAAACGAACAACGCGGCACACGTCGCACATTAGTTCGCGTACTGGAAACCATACTGCGTTTAAATCATCCCATCATTCCATTTATCACCGAAGAATGCTGGCAAACCATCGCACCGCTTGCAGGCAAGGCAGGTGAAACTATCATGCTGCAGCCTTATCCACAGTCCGATAACAGCAAGATAGATGAAAAGGCAGAACACGATTTGGAGTGGGTTAAAACATTCATCAGCGGCGTACGCCGTATCCGTTCAGAAATGGACATCACCCCCGGCAAACCATTATCAGTACTGTTACAGAACGCATCTGATGATGACAGATCACTTTATAACGATAACCAGTCGTTTATTGAAACCCTGGCGAAGCTGGAAAAAGTTGAATGGCTGGCCGAAAAAGAAGAAGCGCCGGAATCTGCAATCGCACTGGTTGGTGCAATGAAAATCCTGATTCCACTTGCCGGCCTCATTGATAAGGATGCAGAGCTCGCCCGACTGGAAAAAGAAATCAGCAAATTACAGGTAAACGTCGATAAAACCACTGCAAAGCTGGTCAATAAAAACTTTGTTGATAAGGCGCCTGCAGCCGTTGTTGGAAAAGAACGCGCTCGACTGGCGGAAATGACGAAGTCAATAGAACAGTTTGAAGAGCAGGTAGAAAAGATTAGCTCGTTGTAACAAAGTCGTTAGTCTTTGGTTATTAGTCGTTAGACCAAAGACTAACGACTAATAACCAAAGACCATCAAAACTCCCTTGCAAACTATAAGTCTGGCAAGGTATCCTTTTGCATCACTAAAGACTATGTAGATCAACCATGCCTACCCCAGAAAAAACCGAACAGATATTACAAACCCATGCCAGCCTGGTTTTAGCCGTAGTGCAAACCATTCATAACCCGGAGTTAAAACCCCATCTTGATCAGGTGTTGCAGCAGTCAGCACAAAATGGCTGGCAAAGCCTGGTAAGTGTCATTAATAAAATTGTCGCCGGCAGCCGCGATCAGGCGCTGGTCAATGGCCTGGATGAAGAAGATACGGTGATTGTTGACAGTATACTGCGCGGCCTGCAGGACCCGGGAACATTGCCTAAAGTAGAACAGACAGGCGATGCTACCCAGGCGGCACCCATGCTTGCCCAGCTAATCAATGAAGCGCGCCGGGGCGATCATAATGCACTTTCAATGTTAGGCACGATGGCGGAACAAATGTCCAGCGCTGGTGGTGACATGGCGAGCCTTAGCGCTGTGATCAAAAACATGATTGACGGTGAACGTGATGCAGACAAGCTCTGCACCCGCATGGGAGCACAGGGTGAATCCCTGATTACACAGATATTAAGTGAACTGGCCAAACTCGACTCTCACTAAACAATGCTACCAGCGTGGTCTGTCAACACCGACAAACACATCACATGAATAATTATCGCGGAACACCAAATTATATTTCTGGTCCGCTCCTACAAATTCTATTCACCGTAGGAGCGGAACCTTGTTCCGCGATGCAGCCTCTAAAACGCTAACCGGTCGAATAGATGAACCATGAATATTTTAACGACCATTACCATCAGCATAGTTAGTCTTCTACAAGTTCTATTTCTGCTACTGGAAATGTTTTTATGGAAAACCCCGTTCGGTCGTAAAACGTTTGGCTTAACAGAAGAATACGCCAGGCAATCAGCTTCTTTGGCTGCAAATCAGGGACTATATAACGGCTTCCTGGCAGCAGGATTAATATGGGGACTGCTCAGCACTGACGGTTTTGACACGCTCATATTTTTCCTTAGCTGCATTATTATCGCAGGCATCTATGGTGCCATTACAGCTAAACCTTCGATATTATTGATACAGACGCTGCCCGCTGCTATAGCAATGGCTTTACTGATTTTTACTTCATAGATATTTAGATGCGGAGTAAAAACTTAACAATATTCCTACATAATAAGTTGCTGTATCAAAATGTTTTTATTCCGAGCCGAATGGCACTTACTTAAGCCGAAATTCCCGTCATTGCGAGCGATAGCGCGGCACTAATTTTGCCAGGAGCAAAATTGAAAGCGCTTTGTGCAGCCCGAAGGGTAAATTACAAGGATGTAATTTATAATCTCCTGACGTCTACTACCTATCTGCCAGAGATTGCTTCGTAACTCGCAATGACGAATTTACTGTGATAATTGCATTTTCGGCTTAAGTAAGCGCCATGCTATCCAACCCGAGTTATTCATTATCTTAAAAACAGCTTCGCCAGGCGATAAACGATGTTCCTGGGTTCGCTGTGCGCGCTGTTAGACAGCACTACAATGCCCAGCTGAGCATCCGATCTGGGAAAAAGAGAAAGTAATGCTCGACTATTGATATGGCTGCCTTCATGCCACACGTGGCTGTTGCTATAGTTATGCATCATACCGTAGCCGTAAAGATGGTTTCCCGGAACAGTTGTCCACAGACGAGCTGTATTATTCAGCAGTCTTCCCTGCATGAGTGCATTGGCGAACTTTGCCAGGTCGATAATATTGGACTCCCACCCGCCACCGGGGAGCCTCCAGGCCACGTTGCCATCGAAAACCGGGATCAGATAACTCCTTTCTTTTTCGAATCCTGTTCGCATACCAGTGGACTGGCGCAAGGAAGTCATGCCGAGCGGTTTCCTGATATTGTCGTTTATCCATGCGGCATAGCTTTTTCCGGAAGAACTCTCAATTACAGCGCCCAGCAGGCTGTATCCGAAGGTAGAGTACTTGTAGCCGGTTCCGGGGTCGAAACAGAGACCCTGGCCACTGAAAATCTCCACACTCTCCCTGGCATTGTAATACCAGCTTTTATACCTGTTTAATGAATAGTCCGGAAAGGGGTTGTCGAAGCAACCATGTTTTGTTCTGTAATGAATAATGCCGGAACGGTGGGATAATAAATGCCTGATGCGTATATCGCCCTTGTTGCCATACCGGGGCCAGTAGTCAACATGTTCTATTGCCCTGTCGTTTAGTGAGAAGTGTGAGTTATCCTCGGCAAGTTTCAATATAGCTGCTGCAGTAAGTGTTTTAGAAACTGAGGCCCAGCGGAAAACTGTTTTTGTTGTGACAGGTTTGATCCCTTCAAGGTCTTCATAGCCGTAGCCCATCGCGTAGTAAATTCTCCCGTCTATAACAATGCCGATGGACATTCCCACGATATCCTGCCGCGCCATTTCATCAAACACGATTGCATCGATTTTCGAAAGTGTCAGAGCGTGCGCCGTGGCCTGAGCATACGCCATGGATGTTGTTATCACTACTAAGCAGCAAAAGAGTACGATTTGTAAATGAATAAATCTACACATGATAATGATGCTCATCAATGGCTTCAGGCGCCCTGATCAAAATAGTGTGGAAATCACCCCGGATTTCCTTACAATGATTGATATGATAATTGATTATCGCGTGGGATTCTCGCCAGGGGAGCATTCTCGCGAAATCTCGTTTGTTAACAACTGTATTTGCAATTACCTGTATTCTGACAGGTGCGCCTAATCTGCACGCGGAGGGTAAAATGTCACTCGCAATCACTTCAACCGCTTTCACTGAAGGGGACTCCATCCCGAAGAAGTATACCTGTGAAGGTAATGATATCTCACCGGCATTGAACTGGAGCGGCGTGCCGGAAAACACCCGCAGCCTGGTGCTGATTGTCGACGACCCGGATGCACCCGATCCCAGGGCGCCCAGAATGAGATGGGTTCACTGGGTACTCTACAACATACCGACTGATAGCAGCGGACTACCCGAAGCCGTCAGCCCGGACGCATTGCCGGCAGGTACGAAACAAGGAATAAACGACTGGCAGCGTACCGGATATGGTGGCCCCTGTCCTCCAGTAGGACGCCACCGCTATTTTCACAAACTGTATGCGCTGGATACTATGCTGGATGGCTTACACCAGCCAACCCGGTCGCAGGTAGAAGCCGCGATGGCCGGCCATATCATTGCCAGTGTCGAGCTGGTAGGCACTTATCAGAAATCGAGATAAACGCTAAGGGGTTGGTATTGAGTTCATAATTGACGACTTCTTTGGAACAATGATAGATTGCACTTTAGCAAGCTATTAAAAAACATCAGGCCTGATCCACCGGAAAATGGCAATACTAACAAGGATGCAAAATTTCATGTCATATTTTAAGAAGATAAAACAAAGACTTAAAATCGCCTTGTTGCTAACATCAAAATTAAACAGCGCGCCTTCTAATATAGATTATAGGGCCAGTGGCCTTATAATCTGATTGTTAGGCTCCAGAACGAATTGGATAGAAGGCTATAAATTGAATATTGCTATCGATCACCCTAAAGAAGCGAAGCGATTAAGGCTTATATTAGGTGTTACTTCTTTCCTTCTAGGAGTGGGTTTGGTCGCGCCAATAATTACGTTGAAGAAATTCATCCTCATCGAAAATACTTTCTCAGTGCTAAGTGGTGTGTTGCAGCTCTTAAAGGAAGGGCAGTGGTTCCTGTTTGTAGTAATCACGGGTTTCAGCATTGTATTACCCGTACTCAAGATAGGTGTGTTGAATAAACTGCTTAGCCCGAAACAGCGGAGTGTTGAAAACCTGGACAAATATCTACACTGGATGCATTTATACGGCAAATGGTCAATGCTGGACGTCTTTGTCGTGGCGGTTCTTGTTGTAGCAGTGAAGCTTGGCGCCATAGCAAGTGTGGAAATGAGGTTTGGTCTATATTCATTTACTGTCGCAGTGGTTTTAACAATGTATGTAACAGCGAGGGTCGTGAGCCTGACAAATGGCACAAGCAGCGATGCGAAAAAACCACGCGCGCCTTAGCCAAACGTTTGATTATTTAAGGGATTAATATGAAATGTATATTTGAAGCATCATCAGGTCTAGAAGCGCATATGATTTCCAACCTGTTACAACAAGTTGGAATAGTCGCTCGCATAGATGGGGAGTATCTTCAAGGAGGTGTTGGCGAACTACAAGCGATGGGTATCGTTCGTGTATTGGTTGATGATATTGACTACATAAATGCACAGGAAGTTATACAAAATTGGGACGCTGATCAAACTACCGAAGTAAATGTAGCCACACCTAAAAGCAAGTCATCTGGCATAGGTATCGGTCTACTTCTTGGTTTATTAATCGGGACAGGTGCTACCTTTCTGGTATACAACACACCAGTTACAATTGATGGCATGGACCATAATGATGATGGGAAATTAGATGAAAAATGGGTGTATAGAGATAATAGAATTAGTCGTATAGAGGTTGACCGTAATCTTGATGGGAATGTAGATACAATTCATAAATACAACATTAAAGGCAGGATTTACAAAACTGAGTCTGATGAAAACTTTGATGGTATATTTGAAAGCACTGTTACTTACAAACGAGGCAATCCACTGCTGCAAACTGTTGATACAGATCAAGACGGTGTAATTGATAATAAATCATATTTTACAAATGGCGTACTTACAGAAATAGAGATTCTGGGTCCAACATCATCCAGTCCTAAGAAAAAACAAAAATATGAAATGTATAAACTAATATCGTCTGAGTTTGATTCAAATGGTGATGGTATATATGACAAACAGTATATCTATGATTATTATGAGCAACTCAAATAGAGAATCTAACAAGGCACAAGAAAACAAATCGATATAGTAATGAGTTTAAAACGAAAGCTGTTCGATTAGAATATTCAGGGTCAGATTGAAGCAGCTACCCGGCCTTGCCTACCTCTGCAAAACCAGCAGACAGGATGATCACAGATCTTACGCCGCACTTGCGCATCACAGCCGGTATCACTTTTGCCGGTATAGCGATAATGACAAGATCCACCGCGCGGTCGATCGCACTAATCGATGCATAAGCTTTCAACCCCTGTACTTTTTGGTGCCTGGGATTGACGGGATAGATATCTCCAGCAAAGCCGATTTCGCAAATGTTGCTCAGAACCAGGGTCCCGCCGAATTCTCGCGTTCGGAGGCAGCGACAATGGCGACGGAGTGCGGTTCAAAGATATTATTCAAGTAGTGTTTTTTTATTGTTTAACAACTCGGGGGTTATAGATGACGGCCTGTCTCGTGTGCCGTAGAGCAGACGCTGGAAGTTGCGTTATGTTGCACTGCAAGCTGCAAAGAGGCAAGATAAAACCAAAATAAATGGAAGCTATTATGACGATCGCGTATATCACTCACCAGGACTGCCTGTTGCACGACATGGGGCCACTCTTCCCCGAACAGCCGGCGCGTTTAAGTGCAATTAATAATCGCTTGATAGCATCGGGATTAGAGATGCTGCTGCAACACTATGATGCACCACAGGCCACCCGTGAACAGTTGGAAGCGGTTCATGATGAGGACTACATCGATTCGATTTTTACCGCTTCGCCTGCAGAAGGGCTGGTCTGGCTGGATGAAGATACCGGGATGAACCACAAATCACTGGATGCTGCCTTGCGAGCTGCCGGGGCGGTGGTTCTTGGCGTGGACCTGGCGATGCAGATGATGGCGCAACAGGCGTTCTGTGCGGTTCGGCCGCCGGGCCATCATGCAGGACGTCGTCAGGCGATGGGTTTCTGCCTGTTCAACAATATCGTCGTTGGAGCCTACCATGCGCTAAACCACTTTGGGCTGAAACGCGTGGCAATCGTGGACTTCGATGTTCACCATGGCAACGGCACCGAAGAGATCGTCAGCGGTGATGAACGCGTGCTGTTCTGCTCCACCTTCCAGCATCCTTTCTACCCCCCCCACACCAGAATCGATAATTTGGCGACGAATATCGTGAATGTTCCTCTCGCCGTTAGCAGCAACGGTAAGGACTTTCGCGAGGCCATCGAACACTACTGGTTACCCCGGCTGGAAAAGTATGCACCCGAACTGATACTGGTGTCTGCCGGCTTCGATGCTCATCAGGCAGATGACATGGCCGGACTCAACCTGGTCGAAGCCGACTACGCCTGGGTAACCCGAAGATTGTGTGAACAGGCGGATATGAGTGCAGACGGCCGTATCGTGTCAGCGCTTGAGGGCGGTTACAACCTGCAAGCACTGGCTAGCAGTGTCGAAGCGCACATCAAGGCTTTTCTCGGTTAAATATATTTGGGCTACCGAGCGGGCGTCACTGGATCCGACCCCGAACATTTGAAGCCAGCATACACTTACGCGTGAGAACTTTAAACACATCATAAAATCCGCACCATTTTTAGGCGATTAACACTTTCACGTACCATTCTTGTGCAAAAAATCGGCTGAAACCACCTGATTTCAAGTAGTTAGGGCTGGCATATTTTTTGCACTATAGCTCCTTATGCGCTTTCAACTATTTTCAGACTCAATGGAGGAATGAACCATGTCAGCAGCTATCGACCCCGGTTTTCTGACCACAGGTAAATATATTATTAACCACGATATCATGAACTGTACGGCTGGCAGTGTTGCCGGTAATTATCTTTATTCAGGTCGTGCACTTGGACTTTCTGAGCCGTGGGACATTATTCAGCTGCATCCACAGCTTAAACCTCTGTGGGCTGATATTACTGATCACTATAAACGTATTGGTCTCGATCACAGTGAAAATGTGATCTGGGATGTAGAACTCAAAGAACTCGGCAGACATATCAATCATCATCCTTCTGTTTTTTATTATGGACCTGATGAATGCAAATACTGGGGCGACCGGGACTGGTTAAATGCTGTCGAATACATCAACTCAAAAAATAATTTCATGACACTGGCAAATGACCTTGGTGTAGATGTACCGCTGACACTATGCTACGACTCGATAGAATTCATCAATATAAGAGAAGTACTGGAAAAAATTAATTACCCCCTTTACCTGAAGGCTGCGATTTCTGTTGCCGGTGTCGGTATATACCGTTGTGAAAATCAGCATGAATTATTCGAAGCCATGAGTAAGTTCGACAGCGATGTACCGGTACAGATACAGGAAGAAATACAAGCCGCGACATTCCTTAATTTGCAATATCGTATTGTCGGAAATGATGTTTTCAGGCTTGCTGCCAGCGAGCAGATTCTGGATGGCTGTGAGCACCAGGGGAACCGTTTTCCTGCCAGCCATGAACCATGGAGAATAGTCGACCCCATGGCGCATTGGTTAAAAGATCATGGAATGAAAGGTATTTTTGCCTTCGATGTTGCCATCGTACAAACTGACAGAGGACTCCGTTTCCCGGCGATTGAATGTAACCCTCGTTTCAATGGTGCATCATACCCCACGATGATTGCACAAAAGCTCGATATTCCTGAATGGAGCGCAATCACTGTTCATACCAGGCACCACAACCTGGCTAATCTTGATCTCAGTGGGTTAGAATTTGATATGAAAATGGGTGAAGGTGTGATTATTGTTAACTGGGGTACAGTACTTGTAGGCAAACTTGTTATACTGCTTGCCGGTTCCAAAACTAAACAGCAAAAACTCGAAGCAGAACTTGCTGCTCGCCTTTGATATATTTTAACTGCCTGGCAGTCGCCATATGAATCTGCCAGGCATAACCAATAAAACCTTATATGACGCAATCAGGTCACTACTCACTAATGGTTCACGGCGGAGCCGGTGCACTGGATAATGTTAAGGATGAGAAAACCGCATTTCGTTATCTCGAAAGCATACGTACTGTACTTGAACACGGACGCGAGGTGATGGAACTTGGCGGCTCAGCCTTACAGGCTGTCGAAACCTGTGCATCGCTGCTTGAAGACGACCCGGTATTCAATGCCGGCTGTGGCTCGGTATTAAATGAATACGGTAAAGTAGAAATGGATGCAGCGATAATGGATGGGCACAATCTAAAAGCGGGCGCCGTGGCCGCGGTTGATAATATTGCCAACCCGATACAACTCGCCCGTTTTGTTTTGTCCGAAAGTGAACATGTTATGTTAATAGCCGAAGGCGCCATGCGCTTTGCTGACCACTGCGGCATGGAACGCGCACCGGAACATTATTTTTATACCCCTGATCGCGTCGAACAATTAAAGCAGGCTCAACTCAAACATAAAGTCATGCTGGACCATGATGATACCGAAGAAGATAGTGAAGATCAGAAATATGGCACTATTGGAGCCATTGCCCGAGACCCCGACGGCAACCTCGCCGCCGCAACCTCAACCGGCGGTATTGTAAACAAACGCATGGGCCGCGTCGGTGATTCACCCATTGTCGGTGCCGGCGTCTACGCAGATAATGAAACCTGTGCAGTTTCGGCAACCGGCTATGGCGAAGATTTTATGCGAACCGTCATTTCAAAAACAATCTCTGACTTTATCTACATGAAAAATATGAATGCAAAAGATGCCACTGCAGCCGGTATTGAGTACTTAACACGAAAAGTTAAAGGCCGTGGCGGTGTCATCGTGATCGATAAAGAAGGTAACTGTTCAAGCGGTTTTACCACAAAGAAAATGATTCATGGCTGGATAGAACGTAGTGGTGAGACTGTGGTACGTTTTTAGAGTTGGTTACAGAATTATCTCATCTACTTAAGTAAAAGGTGACGTAGCTTTTTTAAATAATAATTACGTCACCTTATTAGTTAGGCTTTTATCCCCGGAATTTTGCGGAGTCAGAATGAGCGTCGTTGATGACCAATCAATTTTTACCGCAATGAAGCAGGACGGCCCGTTTACGGTCGAAGACAGCTTGCATCTGGGGGAGCATATCAGCCAGCATATCCGCGACTGGGTTCGCAGTTACTGTCTTGATCCGCTAACAGCCACCAAGTACCGTGCTGTGCGCGGCCAGGTTTTTGATCTGCTACAGGTAGAAAACTACGATGACATTTTGACATTGATTGAAAATCCCGAACTGGCGCAGCAGCGCAGCGAGCGCGCCTATGCCTTGCTGGGGAATCTGTTTGGCATCCATGGCGAACTGACCGAGGTGCGTAACCGTATTCGTGAATATGCTGTCGCCGCTGACGAAGTCATCAGTTACCTGAAAAACAAGGTGCTGGCTGACTATAGCTCGCATATCGAATTGTGCAATGAGATCGAGACCACACAGAATCCGGTCAATCTGCTGCTGATTATTTTCAACCAGAACTATCACAAAAAGGCGCGCTTCGAAGCCAAACGCAAGCTGGTATTAATGGGGCTGGCCGGGGCGATTGACCAGCGCGAGCGGGAAAGCGACATTGAAAACAAGTTTTCCTCGTTTCTGAAATTTCTTAACAAATATGTCTGGAGTCCGCGACTCAAGATTGGTGAGCTGCGAACCGCTTATCTGTTAAGTCGTCATACAAGCGACAATTTCGGTTGCAGTCAGGTGCAGGTGATAACGGAAGACGAAGCGCTGCAACTGGGTGATCTGCAGCAAGGTGAAAAGCTGACCCTGATCAAACGCCGTTTGTTTAATGACGGTAAAAAAGAGCGTCCGGTCTATGTCACTGTGCGCAAAAAGGATTCGGCTGCGAAAATCCTTAAACTACTACGCAAGAACGAGAAAAATCCGGCCGTGGCGGTGGATGATGAACTCGGTCTGATGGCGGTGCTGGACGATATCAGTGATGTGAAACGTTTCGTGCGCCACTTGACGCGCTCGGCGGTCAAGGCGGATTCAATCATGCTGCTTGAGGATATCAGCGATACCCTGACCGGCGGGACTTATCACGGCGCTTCCAGCAGCAGTAATCAACAAACACAGATGCTGAAGTTTTTCGCCCGCCTCGGTGGCCTGCGCGTTGAGTTCATCATCCACACCAACCAGACCTATTTGAATTACCGCTACCAGCGGGGTATCGCGCATGATGAATACGAGGTCAAACGCCTGTTTGATTCCGGCGTCGCCGAGTTTCTTTTTCCAGCCGATATCTACCGTCTTGATATGCACAGGATCAGGCAGAGCCAGTTACACAAGTTCCGTAAAGGCATTGAGCAGGCTGAGTGAGATACTACCAGTGTAGCAAAAGGGCCAGGCTCGTTTGACTCCAACGAATTGCTATATTTCAATCGATTCTGACCACAATGTCAGTAAGTTAAGGGAAATAAGTATCATAGTAGGGTGCGCCGTGCGCACCAAAATCCCAGCCAGTAAGATTTTTCTCGTTTGACTCCAACGAATTGCTATATTTCAAACGAGCCTGGCCCTTTTGCTTAGAGCATTAAATGTGGCTGCGCAGTATCGGCTAAGCAACCACTTGAACAAAAAGAAAAAACGTTAAGAGATTTATATTTATTAACATGCAAAAGACATTTATCTTCTTTATTTTAATAAGTATTCTCATCTTTCATGCTGGTTTTGCCGCAGAAATTGACAGTGTAACCCCAAGAAAACTTAAGCTTGATAATAGCCTCACTATTATTAACAAAATTTTTAATCAACGTTTGCAGGAGGGAGTACAAAAAGCCAACGCACATCGAGATTATATTGAAGACATAGACGAATACGTAGATGCAGATAATTACTGTGATGAGGAAGTCCTTTATATAGAACTTAGAAAAGCCATTTATCAATCCTATACCGCATCCTGGGGGCTTAAAGGTTACGATTTAGATACACAGTTACGCAGTTTACTGACAAGGCAAAGTTACTCTTTATCATTAAACGACTCTATTTATCGCGACATAGATTATTTAGAAGGTTTTTCCCTGAACCTTAAGGAGTTGAGTGATGTCGTCAATATCAATGGTTACCTTATTGGAGTAGATAAATTGGGCCATTTTTTTGCTGAAGGCTGGCAATATTTTGAATTAACCCATTATGAAAATCACACTATTGAACAGGCTATCGAGTGGGGAAAGCAGCAGGAAGCTGGAAAATTTGGTTATAGCACTACAGGTATATTTTCCTTTGCTGATCTTGTCGCCAACTTTAATGGCTGGCGCTTCTGGAATAAAGTTTTACTCAAAGCAGATGATCCTTTAAAAGGTCCTGTTGCCAATTTCTTTAGCAGGCCATACGTATCATGTGATATCCAGATTATTGCTTCTATCAAAAATAAAAAAATAGTTAAGGCCTGGGAATACAATAACCAGTTTGATTTGTCTGATTACATCGATGGCAGCTGGGACGAAGGCAATAACTGTAATAGTTACCAAACACCTGTTATTGAAGAAAAAGTAACATCACGGATAAAGAATGTTGATCCCGACTTTAGCTGTCCTTTCAACGCTGAATACTGCCTGAAAGCCCAGGAAAAATATGGGCATTATGCAAAACATGTTTTGCATCCATACTGTCTTGTTGTAACTGAAGAGTGACATGTGAAAATCCTGAACTTTTTTTAATTCGCATCGGTCATTTTTTACAAAATAATCCCTGTGATACTATGGGGTATCAATCCAGTTGTTAAGTAACACAGCCATTGTATGAATCACCAACAAACCAATAACCCGCTGCACGGCAAAACGCTTGAGTTTATCGTGAACAGCCTGGTCGAACACTTTGGCTGGGATGAGTTGGGCAATCGTATCAATATCCGCTGTTTCAAAAATGACCCATCGGTAAAATCCAGCCTGAAATTCCTGCGTAAGACACCGTGGGCAAGAAAAATGGTTGATGACTTGTACATTGCCACACAGAAAAACAACCATTAGGAGCCAGTATTAATGAACTTGATTAAACAAATCAGTAACTGTCGAGAACTGGAATGATCACAATTGGCCAGACTTACGATCTAGAAGTGGTAAAAGCGGTAGATTTTGGTTTTTATCTGGACGCAGAAAACCTGGGCGAAGTTTTATTGCCAGTAAAATTTGCGCCCGCTGATCTGGTTGAGGGTGATTCTATCGAGGTGTTTCTTTATCTCGACTCAGAAGAACGGCCGGTGGCAACAACACAAAAACCCAAAGCCAAAGTGGGTGAGTTTGCCTATCTGAAAGTTGTGGATAGTACCAGGGTTGGCGCCTTCCTGGATTGGGGTCTGGATAAAGACATATTGGCGCCTTTTGCAGAGCAGCACAGGCCGATGGAAGTCGGGCATTCTTACCTGGTGTATTTATATATCGGTGATATCGATGGGCGCATTACCGCATCATCTAAAATTGACAAGTTTCTCGATGATGAAAAACCACATAATTTTAAACCGCAACAGGCGGTCGACCTGATCATCGCCAATAGTACCGATCTGGGTTACAAAGCGATTATTAATCATAGTCACTGGGGCGTATTGTACAAAAATGATGTGTTTCAGCGTCTGAGTTTTGGCCAGTATATAAAAGGCTATATCAAACACGTACGACCGGATGGGAAAATTGATTTAAGTCTTCAGGGTGGTCAGGAAACCCGCGATAAATCTGCCATAATCATCCTGAACTATTTACAAAAACAAAATGGTTTTGCGCCTGTGCATGATAAGTCCGATCCCCAGTTGATTTCTGATTTATTTGGTATGAGTAAAGGTGCGTTTAAAAAAGCGATTGGCGGTTTATATAAGCAGAGAATTATCAATATAGAAAAAGATGGTATCCGTTTAATTCAAAGTTAATTTCTCCGTCCTTAAATACTGGCATTGGGTGCAGAGAGCAACTGTTTGACCCTTTTGCATTTTTGAATGTGATATGTAAGGCTTGACCCCAAGAATTCGTGTCGACTCTTAAAGTACGACAACCAACGAATCCCGATTACGACTATCTGCCGGGGTGGGGGTATTGATATGGCTGTACAAAAAAACGATAAACCACAGGGCGGTTTCTGCGGATGGTTCAGGAAACTTTCCACAAGCAAAAAGGTTATCCTGGTCGTAATGTCGATATGGGCAGCCCAGGCTGTGCCAAAGTGGACCGTCGCCATTACTGCGGACGGAAAACTTTCAGCGAAAATCATGAAGGTATTTATCACGCCAAGGGGTATTAAAAAATAAGTGGGGTCAGATGAGAATTGATAAACATGGACATCCATAAATTCAATTGACACAAGCATAGCAAGTTTGTAATCTGATGCAAACAATCTGCTAAGGACAGCAAACATGCCAAAACCAAGGAAGACATTGGTATCTCTTGATGCCACCCCTTATTACCATTGCGTTTCCCGATGTGTGCGCCGCGCCTTTCTTTGTGGAGAAGATGCACTCACTGGTCAAAGCTTCGAACACCGCAGACAATGGATTGAAGACCGCCTGCTGGAACTGACCAGTATCTTTGCTATTAATATTGCCGCTTATGCAGTGATGAGCAATCACTATCATGTGGTACTGCATATCAATCGTGAACAGGCCTTAGCCTGGTCAGCGCTTGAAGTTATCGAACACTGGCACCGATTATTCAAAGGTAATTTATTATCTCAGCGCTTTTATCAGGGCGAGAGTCTGAGTAAAGCAGAACGCAATGCCTTAAGTGAACTGGTTAGTGAGTGGCGTGACCGTCTGATGTCGATTAGCTGGTTTATGCGCTGCAGCAATGAGCACATTGCCCGAGAAGCCAATCATGAAGATGCGGTTACAGGCCGTTTCTGGGAGGGCCGCTTCAAGTCTCAGGCACTGCTGGATGAAAAAGCACTGGCCGCCTGCATGGTGTATGTTGACTTAAACCCGATTCGTGTGAGGATGGCTGAGACTCCAGAGCAGTCTGATCACACCTCGATCAAACAACGTATAGCGCAGGCACTGAAGATACAGCAGCCTTATCAACCAGAGCAGCAACCTGACGCCCTGTATCCTTTTGCTGGCAACCCCAGAAGTGATATGCCCGAGGGTATACCTTTCAACCTTGCTGATTACATTGAACTAGTGGACTGGAGTGGCCGTATCATCCGTGAAGACAAGAAAGGTTATATCCCTGATCACTTACCCAATATATTGCATCGTCTGGATATAGATGCCAGACACTGGATCTATCTCACCAATAATTTTGAGCAACCTTTCAAAAACCTGGTGGGTGCAGCATTTCATGTTCGCAAGGCCTGTGAAGATTTAGGCAAGTGCTGGGTACACGGCATTAGCCAGTGTGAAAAGTTATTCTCGAGTAGCTAGGCCAATCTTAAAAAGAACATTATCTGAACTTGAAATCGATAGTTCACGGTTCTCTGTTGCCTGAAATTAACGAGCAACTGAAATGCTGTATAAAACATTGCCACTTTAATTTAACTGCGCCCTTTATAACGAAAAACACCTGAATAAAAAATATAACGAGACGTGAACCCAAATGTTTGCGTATTTAATCAATGGATGTCTTTGTTTTTCGTATTTAATCAATGGATGTCTTTGTTTTTTTTTGGCTTAGATATGGTGGTTCGGTACAAAATTATGCGAGAGTTAGGACTGATTCACACCGTATACCGTGAATAGTCCGTTTCCCAGTCCGGCAATTCTTCTTGTAGTAACGCTTTCGCAACAAAACCTTCATTAATCATAAAATTCAATGCGGCTTGGATTTCGTATTCGTTACGATTAGAGAGATTGACGTTTTTTGAGTATTCGATTATTGAGGTTGGCACAATGTATAGCAAGGAGGCGCCAATATTTTTATTGTCGATGAGTTTGCTGGGTTTTTCTATTATGCTGGTAACTTTGTCTGTTTTATCTGTCGCCACGATACTGCTTTGACTGTTCGGCTTGGTTCCAAGGTTTCGTGTTGATATGGAAATATCTTGAAGGCCACTGACATGAAAATCTACTAAATCTTTGATATAGCCTTTTGGTAAGGCGTAATCGGCGGCTACGACTAGAATGAATCCGTGTTGGTTTATTGTTATGTTTGCTTGGTTTTGAATTGATAACAGGGCGTTTGCAGTTCCGTCTAGGTTATCTTGTGAGCAAAATATGAAATTATGATCCGGATATTTTGCCGTTACCGATTCTTCTATTTGGGTTGAGAGATGGTTGATTACAAATATTATGTTATGAATTTTGGCTGACAGTATTGAGTCAATTACATTAAAAAGGACTGGGATGCCGTTGTAGGTTAACAAAGGTTTTGGGGTGCTATTAGTATGTGGCCTAAGGCGTTTTCCTTTGCCTGCAGCAAGGATAACAGCAATATTTGGCTTTTTATTCATTTCCATACTCTGCATCGGAAAGTAATAGGTACGTAAAGCGATTTCAAAACATGATATATACGGCTAACATACGCGTCAACTCGGACTCCCCAAAGCTGCGCCGCTTCGCTATGCAGCTTTGGGCATCCGGTTACGCGAAGCGTTAAAGATTCATCTGTTTTTTTGTTTTACTGGTCGCCTGCGCAGTTAATGGATCATCAGGCCAGTAGTGCCTTTTATACTTACCACGCAGTTCTTTTTTAATTTCATGATAGGTTGTTTGCCAGAAACTGTTTAAATCCTGTGTCACCTGCATGGGACGACGTGCAGGTGATAACAGATGCATCATTACTTTGCAGTGTCCGTTTAATAATGTGGGTGTGTCATATAATCCAAAAACTTCCTGAAGCCTGACAGCGAGTACGGGCTGTGCTGGATCGCTATAATCGATTCTAATGGCGGAGCCACTGGGAACGGTGATTTTTTCAGGCGCCAGTTTGTTAATCAGCTGTTGCTGTTGCCAGCTAAGCTGGCTTGAGAGCAGCTTATGTAAATCCAGTTTCTGGCATTGTTTGATACTGTTTTCATTCGTAAGATGTGGCTGCAACCATTCAGCTAAGGTATTAAGCAGTGTTTCTTCAGAAAAGTCCGGTAGCTGTGTTTCAATAGATCGTGTTTCAATAAGCTGTTGTTTCAGGGCATGGTTGTTATTAAGTTGATGGTTAATAAACTGCACCCGTTGTTTGAGATTGTCTGCCTGTGCTGACCAGTTTAAACATAACAGGCCTGTATCCTTTATTGCCTGTAACAGGCATTGCTGTACGGCCTGTTTATTTTCTGCTGTATTAGCATCGCTGATACGTGTTTCCTGCAAAATTATTTTACCAATTCTGCCTGTGTGTTTTGCTTCGACACGTTGCTGTATTTGATTCCATTCAATACTTTCCAGTTGCTGTATGTTATCTATAAAATAATCCTGTAATTGTTGTGCTGTGATTTCAGCGGCAAGATAAATGCTGGCCTCACTCTGCTTTGCATCAAGATTCGCGATCACCAGAAACTCATGAAGAGAATGTTGTAAATGTGCAGGAATGATTGCACCTTTACCATTGCTGAGTAAATAACGGGGACTGTTTTTATTGCGTTGTTTTGCAATTCTGTCTGGGTAGGCATAGGCCAGAAGCACGCCGCTTAAATCATCTATTAACTGTTTTTCATCGTTATTATTAATAGAGCCTTGCGTGCAGCGTTTAACTCGTTTAAAAAAATCATCTGCCGTTTGAATTATTCGCCTGCACTGTTGCAGGTCGATGTTATGCTGGTTTTTATATGATTGCGTTCTGCATGACCTTGTTTGCAGTTGCCTGGTTTGTAGCAATGCACTGAGTCTGTCATGGATATCGACAGTTTTTTCTGCACTGGCCAGAAACAGGTCTTTCTCGGTGAGAATGCCGGCAATTAGACAGGCATGATAAGCCTGTCCCAGTTTTGCAGCAGATAATATCATATGCGCCAGGCGCGGGTGTGTACCGAGTCTTAGCATGTCACGACCATGCTGATTAATTCTGCCCTTGCTATCGATGGCACCAAGTTGCTGCAATAATATTTTTGCCTGTTCAGTGGCGCTTGCTGGTGGGCAATCCAGCCACTGTAATTCATCGACCTGTTGCACACCCCAGTTGCTCAGTTCCAATACCAGTGTGGATAAATCACTGTGCAGGATTTCCGCCAGTGAATGTTTAACTAAACGTTGCTGCTGTTGTGCTGTCCACAAACGGTAACAAACCCCGGCAGATAATCGTCCTGCGCGACCGCTGCGTTGTTCAGCGGAATCCTGCGAAATGAACTGTGTTTTTAGAGTGTTCATGCCAGATGAAGGGTTGTACTCAAGTATGCGTTCCAGACCTGAATCGATCACACAGCTAATACCTTCAATGGTTAAACTGGTTTCTGCAATATTGGTTGCTAATACAATTTTACGTAAACCATCAGGCGCAGATACGATAGCCTGATCCTGTTGCTGCTTGTTTAAACTGCCATGTAGCGGAGTAATTAGAATATTATTGATGTCTTCGGTTTTCAGGAATTGCTTAACCTGGCCGGCAAGCTGATTAATTTCTTTTACACCCGGTAGAAAAACCAGACAGTTGCCCTGGTGTTCGGCAATAACCTGTTTTACCGTACTGACTAAATCTGAAATTAGTTGTAAATAATCGTTTTCTTTTATGGCTTTATCAAGATATCGAATATCAACCGGATAACTGCGTCCTTCACTTTGAATAATCGGTGCCTTATTTGCATAATCATCGCCCAGCAAGCTGGAAATGGCATGGCTATTAAGCGTTGCAGACATCACCAGAACTTTTAAATCATCGCGCAGAATCTGCTGGCTCTGTAAGCACAGTGCAAGTGATAAATCGGCGTGCAGGCTTCGCTCATGAAATTCATCAAAGATAACCAGCGCCGTTTTTTTCAGTTCAGGGTCTGCCTGTAATTTGCGCGTTAAAATACCTTCGGTTACCACCAGTATTTTTGTTTTTTCACTAAAACATTTGTCCTGACGAATTTGATAACCCACCGTTTGCCCGACTTTTTCATTTAACAAAAAGGCCATGCGTGAAGCGGCATTACGTGCAGCAATACGTCTTGGTTCAAGCATAATAATCTGTTTATTATTCAGCCACGGCTGATCAAGTAATGCGATTGGCACTGCTGTAGTTTTACCTGCACCCGGTGGCGCCTGCAGTACAACACGGTTGTGTGTCTTTAGTGTATTTTGAATTTCAGATAAAACATCATTAATGGGAAGGTTAAGCATATATCGATTATATCGGGATTTTTCCCGGGTTCCCACGTGTGTGTCCTGTAATGAGAATAAGTAGGGGTCGGAGTTGAATGGCGCTTACTTAAGCCGAAAATACCATTATCGCAGTAAGTTCGTCATTGCGAGGTACGAAGCAATCTCTGGCAGATAGGCAGCAGACACTAAGAGATTATAAATTACATCCTTGTAATTTACCCTTCGGGCTGCACAAAGCGCTTTCAATTTTGCTCCTGGCAAACACGTGCCGCGCTATCGCTCGCAATGACGGGAATTTCGGCTTAAGTAAGCGCCATTCGGGTCAGTTGATACTTACTTCCATGTAC
>CAVYHW010000041.1:0-33992 GCA_963768215.1 uncultured Gammaproteobacteria bacterium | reverse complement strand
CAGGTGAGGGGCCAATAAATATAAATCCGCTGTCTTCTACGCGTTCTGCAAAATCTGCATTTTCAGATAAAAAACCGTAACCGGGATGGATGGCAACGGCATCGGTAACCTCGGCGGCGCTGATGATCGCAGGTACGTTTAGATAACTCAGTTCAGAAGGCGCGGGGCCAATACAAACTGACTCGTCCGCCAGGCGCACATGTTTGAGGTCACGGTCAGCTTCAGAATGGACTGCAACCGTTTTAATGCCAAGTTCACGACAGGCGCGCAGAATGCGTAATGCAATTTCACCTCGATTGGCGATAACAACTTTAGATATCATGTGATGCGCCTTATTCGATAACAATCAGTGGTTGACCGAACTCAACAGGTTGAGCATTTTCGACAAGAATGGCCTTAACTATGCCAGATTTGTCTGCTTCAATCTGATTAAGGATTTTCATCGCCTCAATAATGCAAACAGTATCGCCTTCATTCACAGAGTCGCCCACTTTAACAAAATCCGGTGAGCCTGGCGCCGATGCTGTATAGAAAGTGCCAACCATGGGTGCGTTAACAGTATGGCCGCTGATAGCAGGTTCGTCTGTTTCGCTTTTAGCTGGTTCTGTAGAGGCAGCAGCAGGTGCCGGTGCTGCTGCAGCATATTGCATCATGGGAGCGGGTGCTGAAGGTGAGTATCTCGAAATACGTACTGATTCTTCACCTTCATGTATTTCAATCTCTGCGATACCGGATTCCTCCAGTAGCTCGATTAATTTTTTTACTTTGCGAATGTCCATAGGAATTAGCCCTGACTTACCGTCATGTTTAGTTGTTTCTGATTTAATTGGGATATGGCTGCCTGTAACGCCAGTTCATAACCTATAGCACCAAGGCCTGAGATAACACCAGCAGCGATGTCAGAAAAATAGGAATGTTCACGAAACGCTTCACGTGCGTGAACATTGGATAAATGAATTTCAATAAATGGAATATCGACAGCACTCAAAGCATCACGTAGCGCCACACTGGTGTGGGTGAACGCAGCGGGGTTGATAATAATAAAGCGTACATTATTTATAGCTGCGTCATGAATGATCTCGATCAGCTCTGCTTCGGCATTACTTTGTACACATTTTATGCTGAGCCTGTTGTCGGCGGCCATTTGCGATAATTTACTGTTAATGCTGTCTAGAGTCTCCTTTCCATAATGCTTTGGCTCGCGAGTGCCTAACAGGTTTAGATTGGGACCATTGATAACAAGTAAATCGGACATTATAGGCACTATTAAAGGTGGCTCAGGGCTGGTTTTTAGCCAAATATTATTATTTGCTAATGATTGTGCATAATATTTGCCTAAATGTCCACTATTTCGGCGAATTTGTAGCGATTTTCGTGAAATAGATCAAACTAGAGGTTTGCACCGAGTTTTTCCAGTATTTTTATTGCGTCCTTCTTGCTAAGTTCTCCGGTGATCGTGTTGCTAATTTCGCCGTTACGATTAATGATTGCGGTGAAAGGTAAAGCGCCCATATCATTTCCATAGCGATTCGCCAGTGCTATGCCGTCGGCCTCAACCACAAGGGTTGGATAATTTATGCCTGCCTTACTGGCATACTCGCGAACGGCATCTTTTCCATCAATAGCAATGCCGATTATTTGAAAGTCCTTATTGCCATAAGTCTTATGTATTTCAATAAAATCAGGAATTTCTTTCAGGCAGGGTGGGCACCATGTTGCCCAGAAATTAAGAAGAATGACTTTGCCATCCCATTCGCTGATATTGCGTAACTGGTCATTTAAGTCCATTGCGGCAAACTCAGGCCTTGCTATGCCGATGGCCGGATTGTTCTGTGCATGCTGCTGATTAAGGTATTTGTGCAAAGCAAAACCGCTGCCGCCTGCGATAATGATGGCGATGATGAAAATGATCGTATTTTTCATAGTTTTAATAACTGGGTGTCAGTTGTTGCAGAAAAAACCTGTTGTTAATATAAATAAATTATTTTAGGGCACGTTTAACGTGCTGGCTAAATTGCTCTGCAGGCATATAACCAACGACACGATAGTTTCTACGTTCTTTGCCATCAGGGCCAAAAAACATAATAGAAGGCGGGCCGATGATGCCAAAGTGTTTGTACAGCTCAGTATCTTTTGCATCATTGGGGGTGACATCCGCCTGCAATAAAACTACACCGTTTAATGCTTTTTGCACGCTTTGATCAGCAAAGGTCAGCGCTTCCATTTCTTTACAGGAAACACACCAGTCGGCATAAAAATCCAGCATGACTGGTTTGCCAGCGGCTTTGGCTATGTTTAGTTCTGCGGTTAAGCCATCAACACCTTTAATTTGTTTGAAGTTTAAGTGTTCGACGGATGTTGCTGCGCCAGAAGAAGTGCCAAAACTGCTATTTAGGCCTTTTAACGGTTGAAAAACATTTCTATTACCGCCTGCAAGTCCCAGCAGAATGATAATGCCGTAGATTAGCAGCACGACACCTAAACCTTTCCACAGTTTTTTCCAGCCACTGCTGCCTTCAGGCAGGTTGTCAATAGCACCCATATAAATGGCCGAAACAATAATTAACGCTGCCCACAATGTCATGGTTGCAGCAGCTGGCGCGACTCTTTCCAGTAACCAGATGGCCAGCCCCAGAAGCAGTACGCCAAATACTGCTTTAACAGCATTCATCCAGGCGCCGGCTTTGGGCAATATTTTGCCTGCAGACGTACCAATAAGTAATAGCGGTGCGCCCATGCCCATACTTAAAGAAAATAAAGCCATACCGCCGAGAACAGCATCACCGGTTTCGGCGATAAAAATGAGTGCGCCAACTAATGGTGCAGTGACACAGGGTCCGACGATCAATGCAGACAGGAAACCCATAATGGCAACACCGACGATATTACCGCCCTGCTGACTATTGCTTATGCTTGCCAGTTTGCCCTGTACGCTTGCAGGCATCTGTAACTCATAGAAACCAAACATGGCAAATGACAGGGCAACAAAGAGGGCGGCAAAGCTGCCTATAATCCACGGGTTCTGGAACCACGCCTGAATATTTTCACCGGACATGCCTACCAGGATGCCGAGCACGGTATAGGTCAGCGCCATGGCCAGTACGTAAACAAGTGAAAGATAAAAGGCCTTGGCTGTGGATATATTTTCACCCTGGCCAACAATAATGCCTGACAGAATTGGAATCATCGGGAACACGCAAGGGGTAAACGCCAGTAATAAACCAGCACCAAAAAACGTAATCAGAATGAGCCAGGTTTCACCTGTACGCAATACACTGGCAATTTTGTCCTGCTCTGAAACTGGTTGTGATGCTGTGTCTGATGATTGATCGACGGCGGTTGTCCCTGTTTCAGCCATTGCTGATGAAATGGGTGATAACTTAACAGTAAATTGTTTGCTCTGAGGTGGGTAACAAATACCGGAAATTTCAGAACATCCCTGGTACCTGACCTTGAAAGTGACGTCTTTGTCACCATTACCAGTATATTGGTAGGGTAGTGTGGCGTTAGCGAACTGGTGAAACACATACAGGGTTTGATTAAAAATAGGATCATCTTTGGCATCGCCGGCAGGCAATATCAAGGGCTTTGAACTTACTGAGACATCATCTGTCGTTATTTTCATTTTGTCGCGATACAGATAATGCCCGTCGGCGATTATCCAGTTGACTTTGAACTGTCCTGGTTGTGAATCGTAGCTTATTTGAAAGGCGTCATCAGGGTCGAGAATGTCATCCTCTCCGCCTAAACTGTCCAGAAGGTTAAAGCCTTCTGCAGCCAAAACAGGTAAACTAATGACTGCTAACAGCAAAAATGAAAGTAATGATTTTGATGGGTTTTTCATAATAGTCATGTTAAGTTGTAATAATCTGGTCGTTAGTTAGACATCTTTGTTATGTCAGGTTCAACTAAACAGTAGAACGACAATGAGTAAAAAATTCGTGTAGTGATACTAGCAAGTAACACCTTAATGATATCTTAAATAGTAGAAACTATAACACTATTATAGATCGATATAGATCGATGATTAGAAATTATGATTAGAAGCTGGCCTGTTTTATTTGTTGTTATTCCCCTGGTGGAACTGTATTTCCTTATTGCTGTGGGTGGCGTTATAGGAGCGTTCTGGACTGTTATACTGGTATTACTGACGGCAGTGGTTGGTGTGAATTTGTTGCGTGTTCAGGGCATGAGTACCTTATCCAGGGCGCAGCAAAGTATGGCGCACGGCCAGATTCCAGCGATGGAAATGATGGAGGGCGTGGCGCTGGCGGTCGCTGGCGTATTGCTAATTACCCCGGGATTTATTACCGATAGCATTGGCTTTTTGTGTTTAATTCCAGCCAGCAGGCAGGCAATCATTAAATTTTTAATGGCAAGAGCGACCATGGTTACCGGCTTTGATGCCAGATCTGCATCATGGCAATCCCGACATCATCAGCAGAAACCCGGTTCAGAAGCACCGGGCGCTAAGCGTCCAAAGGTGGGTCGCACCATTGAAGGCGAATATCGCCGCGAAGATTAGCGATCCATCAGGTTTCTGAAAACACAAAAAACTGTCCACAGATGAACGCAGATAAACACAGATAAACACAAATAAAAGTTTATTTGGTTTTAAAACATCTGTGTTTATCTGCGTTCATCTGTGGATGAAAAAGTTTTTTTATAGCATTTATTCTCATATTGCCTCTTGTAATCACCAAAAACGACCTCATTAATCAATTCATCCTGACTTTTGGGGTGCAGAGACTTGACTCCACGGGTTTACTCATTATGATTAGCACTCAAGTCACGAGAGTGCTAAAACATTACTAATACTATTTTTAAATCGAGGAACACAAAAAATGAAAATACGTCCTTTACACGACAGAGTTGTCGTTAAACGTATGGAAGAAGAACGCACCAGCTCTGGTGGTATCGTCATTCCAGATTCAGCTGCTGAAAAACCATCAAAAGGTGAAGTCATCGCTGTTGGAAATGGCAAAGTGAATGAAGCGGGTGAGGTTCGTGCGCTTGATGTAAAAGTGGGAGATACAGTTTTATTTGGTAAGTATTCGGGTACTGAAATCAAAATTGATGGCCAGGAAGTCCTGATTATGCGTGAAGACGATATTTTAGGTGTGATCGCTGCGTAAGTTGTCCATACACATCTAAACCCGAAAAGAACCAGGCAATTATTAAGCCATACAATTATTAAGAACAGTTAAGAGGAATTTAAATATGTCAGCAAAAGATGTACGTTTTGGCGATGACTCACGTCAACGTATGGTCAAGGGTGTTAACATTCTGGCCAACGCAGTTAAAGTTACATTAGGCCCTAAAGGCCGAAATGTTGTATTAGAAAAATCATTTGGTGCGCCAACCATTACTAAAGACGGTGTTTCAGTTGCTAAAGAAATTGAGCTGGAAGACAGGTTTGAAAACATGGGCGCACAGATGGTGAAAGAAGTTTCATCGCAAACTTCTGACATCGCAGGCGACGGCACTACTACTGCTACCGTACTGGCGCAGGGCATTGTTCGTGAAGGCATGAAATCAGTTTCTGCCGGTATGAACCCAATGGATTTAAAACGCGGTATTGATAAAGCCACAATTGTTGCTGTTGAGGCACTGCGCAAATTATCAAAACCCTGTGACTCTGGCGAAGCTATCGCACAGGTCGGTACAATTTCTGCGAACTCTGATTCAAGTATTGGCGACATCATTGCAGAAGCAATGGACAAAGTCGGTAAAGAAGGTGTTATCACAGTAGAAGAAGGTACATCTTTAGATAACGAACTGGATATCGTTGAAGGTATGCAGTTTGACCGTGGTTATCTGTCGCCTTATTTTGTAAACGACCAGGAAACAATGAGTGCCGACCTGGAAAACCCATACGTTTTACTGTTTGACAAAAAAATCGCAAACATCCGTGAATTACTGCCAACACTGGAAGCGGTTGCGAAATCAAGCCGCCCGCTGTTGATCATTGCAGAAGATGTTGAAGGTGAAGCACTTGCTACATTAGTTGTAAACAGCATGCGCGGTATCGTGAAAGTTTGTGCGGTTAAAGCCCCCGGTTTCGGTGATCGCCGTAAAGCGATGATGCAAGATGTTGCTGTTCTGACTAAAGCTACTGTTATTTCTGAAGAAGTAGGTCTGTCATTAGAAAAAGCGACGCTGGAAGACCTGGGTACAGCAAAACGTATTACTATATCTAAAGATAACACCGTAATTATTGACGGTGCAGGTAGTGCAAAAGAGATAAAGGATCGTGTTGGACAAATTCGTGCACAAATCGAAAATGCTACTTCTGATTACGATATCGAAAAACTTCAGGAACGCGTTGCTAAATTAGCTGGCGGTGTGGCGGTTATTAAAGTTGGCGCAGCGACTGAAATGGAAATGAAAGAGAAAAAAGCACGTGTAGAAGATGCGCTACATGCAACGCGCGCAGCGGTTGAAGAAGGTGTGCTGCCCGGTGGCGGTGTCGCCCTGATTCGTGTTTGTGAAGCAGTTGATAAACTAAAAGGTGATAACCATGATCAGGATGTCGGTATCGCTATTGCACGCCGTGCAATGGAAGATCCATTACGTCAAATCGTAGCAAATGCAGGCGAAGAACCCTCTGTCGTGCTCGCTAAAGTTGCATCCAAGAAAGGTAATTTTGGTTACAATGCAGCAACCGGTGAGTACGGCGATATGATTAAAATGGGTATTTTGGACCCAACAAAAGTAACGCGTACCGCATTACAGAATGCAGCATCTGTTGCTGGCCTGTTAATCACAACCGAATGCATGATTGCTGATATCCCTAAGGATGAAGCGCCAATGGGTGGTGATATGGGCGGCATGGGTGGAATGGGCGGCATGATGTAGTTCGATTACGGTAGTTAATAACTACAGTCGTGCATTACCATTAATGCTAAAAAGCCCCGCACATGCGGGGCTTTTTTATGGTTTGAATACTAAAAACTGTTTACCGCAGAGGCGCGGAGACGCAGATGCAATCTGGTTGCCACGCGGGAACCTGGGTGCGAGGAAAATTCGCTTTTTACGTCTGTTACGATAATAAAGCTTTTCTCTGCGCCTCTGCGGTTCAAAATGACAGATAAGATGGCTAGGGTAGCTCTGATTAAGTATCATTAATTCTGGCAATGCCCAAAAGCCAGGATCAAGGCATTGCTTTGAAAGCATGCTTATTGCCTGGTAAGAAGCAATAACGCGGAGCCTGACTTTTGGGAATTACCCCATAGGGGCGGGCTTTTAAGCGCACATCTTCTGCGTTATGCTTCTTATGAAGGCCCATGATTAATTATAACGGGCATTCATTGCGAAACATGCCTTAAATTTGCACGCTTAAAAGCCCGCAGAATTAATGATACTTAATCAGAGCTACCCTAGTATTTAATTACCTCTCGAAGGCATGTATTATAGTGGTTTCATGATACGAATTTCCCTTACATTCCTGGTTTTACTTTCAATTCTCAACGGTTGTGCCTCGCTTCCGGAAAACGTCAACCGCGTTGAATCACACGCCTATACTGATACGCAAAATACATTGCTCGGTAAAGATATTCAAGACTATAAAAAGCAGGGAAAGAACGGGGATGGTTTTATTCTTCTAGGTAGTGGACTCGATGCCTTTGTGGCGAGGGCAGCGCTGGCAGAAGTGGCAGAGCGCAGCCTGGATGTGCAATATTACCTGTACCACAATGACCTTGTTGGCAAACTCTTTACCGGGTTTTTGTGGAAAGCTGCAGAGCGGGGTGTGCGCGTGCGTTTGCTGGTTGATGATATGGGTCTGGCTGGCCGCGATGAAGGCATCATTGCACTTGATGCTCACCCCAATATCGAACTGCGCATATTCAACCCTTTTAACCGTGATATTGCCAGGGGTCCACAATTTGTTACCGGGCTGGGCTCTGTGACTCGCCGTATGCATAACAAGTCATTTACCGCCGATAATGTAGCAACTATTATTGGTGGCCGAAATATTGGTAACGAATATTACGATGCAGATCCTACGCTCGAATTCGCCGATCTCGATGTGCTGGCAATAGGTGATGTAGTTAAGGATGTATCAAATAGTTTTGATATGTACTGGAACTCCTCATTGGCCTACCCGGCGACAACCATTATTAAACAGCGTCTGTCACAGGAAAAATTACAGCAGCTGGGCGAGGGACTGCTGGCATTTATGGAAGAGCAGAAGACCTCTAATTATATGACTGCATTGCTTAATTCAGAACTGTCGCAGAAAATACGTGACAATGGCGTTACCTATCACTGGGGTGAGGCGACAGTAGTGGTGGATCATCCGGATAAAATCACCAGCTCTCGCGATGCCAACGAACTTCACCTGGTGGCACAGCTGGCGCCTTATTTTGAAGCTATCAAAAAGGAGCTGATCATCATCTCACCTTATTTCGTGCCGGGTGATGAAGGTGTTGAGTTTTTCAAAAGCCTTACTGACAAAGGCGTGCGTGTAAAAATTCTGACCAATTCATTATCATCAAACGATGTCGGCATAGTGCATGCTGGTTATTCAAATTATCGAAAAGCCTTGCTGCGAAATGGTGTCGAATTATATGAAATGAATAAAAAATTAACACGCGCTCAGCGAAAAAATAAGAAAGGTGTAGCTGGTTCATCCAAAGCCAGCCTGCACGCCAAGGTATTCGTGCTTGACCGTAGGGAGGTGTTTATCGGTTCGCTTAACCTTGATCCACGATCGTTTTATGAAAACTCCGAAATCGGCCTGGTATTAAACTCGACTGAAATCGCACAGGATATGTCTAAAGGGTTTGAAGATGAGATAGATAAGCTCACATTTCGCCTGGAATTGAAGGTGGATGAAGATGGGGATGAGCAACTTTTATGGCACGGTTATGAAGAGGGGAGTCCTGTTATATTCGACGTTGATCCCTACACCAGCTTCTGGCGCCGTTTCGGTGTCGGTTTCATGAGCCTGCTGCCAATAGAATCACAACTGTAAAAAAGAGTATTTATGCCAAAGTATTTGTTGATAATAACGCTGATCACATGCAGCCTGACCATATCTGAGTTTACCATGGCAGATGTGCCTCCTGACCAGGTAAAAGAAGTTAATCACCTGTTAGCTTTTGTTAAAAACAGTGGCTGTATTATTAACAGAAATGGTAGCGAACATCCGGCTGAAAAAGGTGTAAGCCACATTGAAATGAAATATGATTATTTCAGGGATGAAATAAAAAGCAGCGAAGATTTTATTGAATATTCAGCCAGCAAAAGTACCATGAGTGGAAAATATTACACGGTGACCTGCCCGGGTAAAGAAACAATAAAAACACAGGACTGGTTATTGGCAGAGTTAATAAAATATAGATCAAAATAAAAACACTGTTATTTCTGTACTGGTAACTGAAAGTTAAATAAAAATTTATAAAGTGTATTGATATGTTAAAAATCTCACGAATTTTTTTACTGATCTCATTAAGTCTATTATCTGTTGCTTGTGCAACGCTATATGATGAAGAAAATGAAAATAACAATTACAACGATCCTGGCGCATTAGATCTAATATTATGTGAAGAACCAAGGCCGCAAATTTGTACACGTGAGTATGATCCGGTGTGTGCGAAATTACAGGACGGGAGTGTCAAAACTTACGCAACGGGATGTACTTCCTGTGCTGATTTAAAAGTAGAGAGTTATAAAAAGGGTGCTTGCGGAATGGTTTTTCTGGATTAAGCGGATTGTGTGGGCCTGAATTTTCTTGCCCAGTAATTGAAGATGTCATCACTAAAAAAATGAAACCCGTGTCAGAAAAAAATAATTTTATTTACTTAACTGTTGGTATTGTTTTATTGCTTTTTGTCAGTGCAATAGTCAGCCAGTTTCCTCGGCTAGCAGGTCATCAACTGGTTCAGGCGTTCTCTGTAATCAATATTGCCATAGGTATCTATGGATTCAGGAAGTCGACATCTTTTTTTTCGCACCGGGCTTGGACTCGTTGTGGCGACCATTGTTATTATACTGATTGGCATATTCATGGAAGAGCTGCAGTTATATTACCTGCATCTTTTTATCCTGTTCTGTTTCTATCTGTGGGCGATCTGGCTCGCGGGTAAACAGATCCTGTTCTCTGGTGCGGTTGATGCTAACAGGATAGTGGGCGCGATCTGTATTTATTTATTGATGGGCCTTATCTGGGCAATGATGTACCTGTTTCTTGCACAGGCAATCCCCGGCGCGTTTCACGGCATCGAGCAGATGATCTGGTACCATAATTTTGCTGATGTTGCCTATTACAGTTTTGTTACCTTGACGACACTGGGTTATGGTGACATTAGCCCGGTAGCACCTATTGCAAAATTCCTGGTTTATATGGAAGCGGTGGTTGGTGTCTTCTACATGGCTATTCTGGTTGCCAGTTTAGTTGGTGTTGGTATTAATGAAGCACAGAAGAAACATTAAGGAACCTCTGATTAATTATATACTATCTCTGCGAGCCCTGAAGCGTGCAGATACGAGGCGCAGTTCGCAACAAATGGCCTAAGTCCTTTGTAAGAAGTGCAACGAAGTAGGTGTGCGCTTCAGGACTCGCCCCGCGGGGCTTACAGGCTGATCCGTACTCTACGTTACAAACTTTCACCAGGCCCGTGCTTTTACCAACTAATGGGCATGCTTTTAAGCTTGCGCCTTGATTACGAATCAGCCTGTAAGCCAGAGATAGTATAGAATTAATGAGAGGTTCCTTAAATTGAAGTTGTAAGTTTAAACAGAAGCTATCATCAAGGGGTGTTATGACTAAATCCAAACGTATAGCAGCAATCGACTGGATGCGAGGATTCGTCATGATGCTGATGGTGATTGATCATGTTTCGATGGCCTATAACGCACAGCATAACTCGTCAGATTCAGCAGCGATCCTATTCCAGGTTATCATCGATTGTCTACATGGCTGATTATGTGGCACCTCGATATTAGCTATAGCTGTAAAAGTTGCAGTATAATACTGCGGCATTTATCAATCACATTATATTAAGATCGAAAATATGAAGCTTTTCAAAGTTACCGTATTTAGTGTCATTGCGGCGTTAACATTCGTCGGTTCAGCCATTGCTGAAGAAAATCTCCTTCGAGGCGCCAAACTTGGTTTGGCCTTTGACCGTGGGCTTGGTGTTATAGGAACAGTTGATAAATTTAATATCTTTATTGGCAATGATGGCGCTGCTGTTGATTACATATTCAAAAAAGAGACGCTGAAAACAGATCTAAAAGGTCCAGTTTACTGGTATGTTGGCGGTGGTGGTTATGCTGACTGGGACAGTGATCGCGGCGTACGTCTCCCTGTAGGAGCCGAATGGTACTTTGCTAAAAACCTGGATGCTTTCGCCCAGCTTATCCCGCGTCTGCGATTAAATAATGATGCCAGGTTTGGCCTGGATGTTGCTGTCGGTCTTCGTTATAAATTCTAAACATAAATTAAACGGCTAATGCTACTTTCAGCAAACGAATGAAAAGTTGATGCAAACTGACTCCATGTTTATTTGCGCTCTAATACAATGACGGTCAAATTACCTATATTAACTGGTGTTTCATTGCTTCTTTTTTCTTCGGCTGTTGTTGCAGAAGAATTGACTGAAGCCAGCCAGTCTGCAGAAGAACTAAAACAGGCCCAGGAATCAAAAGCTGTTATCGAACAGGCAGCAGCGGCTTCTGATAATGGCCCTGGTAAAGCAGCACAGGCATGGATTCCTTCTGCCGTTGAATATGACTGGGTTCAGCTCACCTCGAATGAGTGGCTTAAAGGCGAGATCAAAGGCATGTACAAGGACAGTCTCGAGTTTGACAGTGATAAGCTTGATCTGCTCAATATTGACTGGAAAGATGTAAAAATATTGCGTAGTTATCGTGACAGCAGCATCAATATTGAAGGTGTTGGCTGCAACCTCGGGCGTGCTCGAGGTGACAGATAATAGTGTGCATAGTTACTAATGATTATGCAGATGAAACATATGACCGTGCACAGTTAATATCATTTGCACCCGGCGGAAAAAATGAGCGAGATCTTTGGTCAGCCAAAGCGTCACTAGGACTTGACCTCAAGCAGGGTAATACAGACCAGGTCGATTACACAGCAAAGCTAAATATAAAAAGGCGTGCCTCTCTGACACGTTTTCTACTGGACTATATCGGTAATATTTCAAAAACCAACGGCGGTGATGGCAGTCTGGTTGAAACCGTTAACAACCATCGTTTGAATGGCAGTTTTGATTATTATAAAACCCGTTACTTTTTTTATACGCCTGGATTCTTTGAATTCTACCGTGACCCATTTACCAATATCGCTCTGAAAACAACGATTGGCGCTGGTCTGGGTTATACAGTGATCGATGATGGCATAACTGAATTATCATTCTCCGGCGGCCCGGCTTATGTGAAAACGGATTTCATTTCTGTTGCAGCAGGTGAAAACTCCAGCGAATCGACCGTTGCAGCAGTATTAAGAACCAACTATGATACTGAGCTAACAGATACCATGGACTTTATAGCCAGGTACAATATCCAGGTTGGTAACCAGGCATCGGGTGGTTATACTCACCATATTATTCTGACCCTGGAAAATGAAATAACCGGTTCGCTGGATATCGATACATCATTTATCTGGGACAGGACCAGCAACCCAACAGTAGCATCCGATGGAATCAGGCCGCAGCCGGATGATTATAAGATAACGTTTGGGGTTAGCTATAGCTATTAAAGATAGTTGGCAGTCGTCAGTTGAAAAAAATTAATATTATCTACTGTGAACTTTATTGTATATAAGATGAAACTATTTCTCCTGGCTGGTTTTGTTTTTCTACTCGGCTGTTCAAATACACCGCCAAAAAATATAGATAATAGCTGCGCTATATTTGAAGACAAAGATGACTGGTATGATGATGCAAAAGATAGTTTTGAGCGCTGGGGCGTGCCGATACATGTTCAACTGGCCATTATTCACCAGGAGTCACGATTTAAGCATGATGCTGAAACAGAAATGCAATATTTTTTGTGGATAATTCCAGTCGGGCGAAAATCTTCGGCGTATGGTTATGCACAGGTAAAAGATGATACCTGGGACTGGTACGCTAAATCCACCCGAAACTGGGGTGCAGATCGTGATGACTTTGCTGATGCAGTAGATTTTATCGGCTGGTATGGAAAGAAAACCTATGAAACGTTAAAGATTTCTAAATGGGATGCATACAATCAGTACCTTGCCTACCATGAAGGGCATGGTGGTTTTAAGCGCAAAACTTATAAAAGCAAACCGTGGCTGATGAAAGTAGCGCGTAAGGTTGATAAGCGCGCAAAAAACTATCGCGCACAGCTGACAACTTGTGAAGACGAATTGAATTCCGGCTGGTGGTTCTGGTAGCGTTTTTTCGTTTACAGATGAAAAGAGATAAAAACACTTTATTACCGCGAAAGAAAATCTTTTATGATATTAATGACTGAATTATTGATTTATATCAATTTGTATATATTCCATATGTATTTAAGTTAACATAGTTTAGTTTTATAGAATTATTGGAAGCTATTTTGTCAAAACGAGTAACATCAAATCAGGCGTGGGATGGTAATCCTGACTGTTTACATTGCACTATTCGCGGTTCAGCACTGTTTAGTGGTTTGAATGAGCAGGATTTTGAGTCAATTCATGAGCCGGTCGAGCAACTAACACTGGAACCCGGTAACGTGCTTTATGAGGCGGGTGACACTGGTCATCATCTTTTTACTGTGCGTAGTGGTTTATTGAAGCTGGTTCAGTATTTGCCAGATGGTACTCAGCGGATTGTTCGTTTAGCGCATGGTACGGATGTCCTCGGTCTGGAGATGCTGGTCGCGGATCACTATCAACATGAAGTGATAGCATTGCGTACCTCCGAACTGTGTCGATATCCAAAAGAAGCGGTAATCCGTATAAGCCAGAGCAATCCGAAGTTACATAAAGATTTGATGGCACGTTGGCAAAAAGCACTGAGTGAAGCGGATGCCTGGATCACAAAGTTATCGACAGGTTCTTCAAGAAAACGTATGGCAAATTTGTTGTTGCGATTGACTGAGAAAGAAGATCCTTCGAAGTGTTTCCTGTTGAGCAGGGAAGATATTGGTTCAATATTGAGCATGACATTAGAAACAGCCAGTCGAACAATTTCTGAATTCAAACGAACAGGTTTAATAACTGAAATCAGACACAATTATTTTGAGCTGGATGTCCCCGCCCTTAAAGCTGTTGTTGCTGGCTGATTCGTCAGAGCTTTCTTAACTTGACTTTCAAACTTCAATCTCTGAAGTTCTATTCACCAGAGCTTGCTACGGGATAGTTTGCTCTCATTAATCCGAGTGTGAGATTTAGCAACAGCGTGGATAACGATAAATGATATTTATCAATGCCACAATATTAGCATTTGCTTATAATCGCTTGCTGTCGCCTTGAAGGTCAATAAACATTATCAATATCATGAGTACCCCCAACAATTTGTCAATAATAATGATGTTCATTTTAACCAAGGAAGCTTCGTTGTGATGGGTGACCTAACGCTAGCGGCTGCGTTTATGATTGGGCTGCTGGGATCTACACATTGTATCGGTATGTGTGGCGGCATTGTCGGCGCGCTAACAATGGGGTTGCCAGAAAGTACGCGACAGTCGTGGTTAAAACTATTGCCGTATCTACTTACTTACAATATCGGGCGTTTGTTCAGTTATTCGCTGGCAGGTTTCATTGCTGGTTTACTGAGTGACTCAGTGAGTGGTTTTTTTCAGATAGGACGTTTCCCTGTTGGCGGTATTGTTGGCGGTTTTTTCATGGTTGCTCTTGGCATTTATATTGCTGGCTGGTTACAGACTATGGCGCCACTCGAACGTTTAGGTGGCCATTTCTGGCGTTTGATTGAGCCTGTCGGGCGTCGTTTTATGCCGGTGAAATCACCCGCCCAGGCATTAGGCCTGGGGATTTTCTGGGGCTGGTTACCCTGTGGCCTGGTGTATAGTTCACTGGCATGGGCAGCTACCTCAGGTGATGCAGTGCAAAGTGCATTTTTGATGTTGGCCTTTGGCGCCGGAACTTTACCTGTGCTTCTGGCAATGGGTAGTTTTGCTGAGAAGTTGCATTATTTTACCCGCCATAAGTGGACAAGATATATTGCAGGAATTCTGTTGATCGCTTTTGGTGTGATGATTCTAACGAAAGCGCTGAGTGGTGGCCATCAACATGGTATGAACCATAGTGAGCAGCATACTATGCAGCAGGAAATGACATTGTATGAATAATCACTGCTGTCCCGTTAACTGCCAGAGACATGAATCAGTCACACCCAGCAATGACCATCACCCGCATGGATGCGGGTGTTGAGCCACCATGGATGGTTTCACGGCGCGTCATTGCTGGGTGTGACTGATTCATGTCTCGATTGTAACTAATGCTGGTTTTGTTAGATGTATCAACATATGCAGGCACTGATAATAAAGTTAACGGGACAGCAGTGATGAATAATAGTAACCTTGTGTAAACAAGGATGATTGGTATGGTCGATTTATAGTTGAGCTGCAAGTTTTAAGTTATAAATTGCAAGTTAACAGCATTCAGCTTATTACTTGTAACTTACAACTATTATTTAAACAAATCAGGCTAACTGACCGGCCAGATAAATTTTGATTCCATATTTAGCAACAAAACCAAAGATACCCAGACCTAAGCCGACAAATAAAACCATCATGCCATAACGGCCGGCTTTTGATTCTTCAGCCAGCTTGTAGACAATAAAAAGCATGTAACTAATGCCAAATGTTAGGCCAAGTGTCAGTGAAATTTCAGCGAATTCTTTTTCGGACATGGTGGGATTTTTGTTATATACAAGCTGAAGAATATTATAATATACTTATATAGTATTTAATATAATCAATTTGGTATAGTTGTACCTTGGTCGTTGGTCGGTAGTCATTTGTTATTAGTCAAAGGCTTGAAGACCGAAGACTAATGACTATTAACTAATAACGTATTTAAAAAATGGACCCCATATCACAGGCCAGCTTTGGCGCAAGCCTTTCTCAGTCATTTGCAAATGACAAATCGAAACAGTGGAGTGCACTGGTTATAGGTGCGCTTTCGGGTGTGGCGCCTGACCTTGATGTGCTTATTAACTCAGCTGATGATCCCCTGCTATTTTTAGAGTTTCATCGGCAATTTACGCATTCGCTGATTTTTATCCCTTTCGGTGCAATACTTTGCAGCCTGGTTTTTTATCCCTTTGCAAAATCAAAACTGTCTTTTGCTCAGATTTATCTTTTTGCTTTTTTAGGTTATGCCACGCATGGTCTGCTTGATGCCTGTACATCCTATGGCACACAGCTATTCTGGCCTTTCTCCACCGAACGGTTTGCGTGGAGTACTGTTTCTATTATTGATCCATTATTTACCCTGCCGGTAATTGTCCTTATTCTGCTGGCGGCCTATCTAAAAAAAGTTCATTACGCGCGGTTTGCTTTTGCTTATGCCGTACTGTTTTTAAGTCTGGGCATCATTCAACATAATCGTGCAGAAAATATGGCTTATCAGCTGGCGCAGCAACGTGGTCACCAGGTGGAACGTGTGCAGGTAAAACCCAGTTTTGCCAACCGGCATATATGGAAGCTTATTTATGAATTTGACGGACGTTATTATGTGGATGCAGTAAGGCTGTTATGGAGCGCTCAACATATAGCGGGCACCTCCATTAAGAAACTGGATGTTACGCGCGATTATCCATGGTTGCCTGAAGACAGTCAGCAGGCAAAAGATATCGAACGCTTTCGCTGGTTTTCAGATGGTTTTCTCGCGGTCAGTCCGGAAAACGCTAACCTGGTTATGGATGTGCGTTATTCCTATTTACCCAGCCGCATTAATTCGATGTGGGGTGTAGAAGTCAACAGGCAGTTAATTGAAGAAGGCAGACTTGATGCACATGTGATATTTGAAATGAAAAAAGGCCCAAAAAAAGAAACCGTTAAGCGTTTTATTGAAATGGTGTTTAATTGATTTTTTTTAACGCGAAGTACATGGCCGAGCATAGCGGCAAATGTTACTGGGATGTGAACCTGTACAATAATAAATTTAATCCACAGATGGACGCAGATAAACACAGATAAAATCGTTTTTATTTTTTAACATCTGTGTTTATCTGCGTTCATCTGTGGACAATATTAGTTTTTTAAGAAACCCGATGTACTCAGGTTTGTTCCATTCACGGCCACCAATGGCCTGGTATTTAACTTCGCCCTGCGGGTTGATTAAAAAAGTTGTTGGCAGTCCTCGTGGTTTCCATATTTCCGTCACCTGTCCATCTACATCCATCAGGCTGTTTAATTCAATATTCATCTCAGCTAAAAATGTAAAAATGGTGTCTTCATCTTCAGCAGTATTGATCATTAAAATTTGAAATATTTCATCCTGTAACTCATCCGCTAATGTCTTAATGGTCGGCATTTCTTTTCTACAGGGCCCACACCAGCTTGCCCAGAAATGCAGGAATACCCAGTGTCCTCTTGTGCTTTTAAAGTCAAAGCTGTCACCATCCGTATCCGGCAAAACAAAGTTTGCTGAAGTTCCGATATCATAATGACGGATGCCGAAAGGAAGTATGATTTTGTCTGTGCTCTCAGCGGCACTAATTGAGGTGACAACAGATGTAATAAGGCAGATAGTCAAAATGAATAAAAACTTTTTGCAAGCTTTAAAATGATATTTCATTGTGCGTCCTCCGCACAAAAAAGTTTGTCTGTTGTTATGGTGATTTGTTTGCCCTGTTTATTTTCACCGGTATTGAATGTTGCCGTTAATGAAATGGGTTGTTTGCTAAAAGGTAAAATAATATTTCCACCTTCATGTTCACCCGGTAAATAGTCCAGTATTTCCGGGATCAGTGTCCAGCGAAAGGTTGACTGCTTATTCAATGGAATACCCATATCAGTCCAGCGGTCTTTCCAGTAGTCACGATGTTCGCGTTTTATGGTTTTACCGGCAGAAGAGAATTCCCAGTTAGACAGTTCCAGCCAGATTCTTTGACTGCTGTTATTGGTGATGCGCACAGAAATGTAACATTGTTTTCTGAGTACCTCCAGCATGCTCTTCGGAAAACCACGAGCTTCATAAAACGAACCAATCTGATTGGGGGTTCGTGGTGTGAGTTCAATTTCCAGCTCGGGTGTTTGAACAATCACAGGTTGCACTGCCTGCACTGCCTGCATATTTGCAATAACCACAAGCAACGGGATGATATGAAGGCAACACTGACTAATTATCATAAATTATTTACTCTTTAGTGTGTTAATCAAAAACTTGCTATGTTCATATTATCAGTGCCAATATAAAATCATCAATAATATTTGAGCAGGGTAACATGGTAATGGAGTTATTCAACAATATCTGGCTGGTTTTTCTTGATACCGCTTTCTGGCTGCTGATCGGCCTTCTGGCCGCAGGTTTTATCAAATCCTTCATTGCTGAAGATACTATGCAACGCTGGGTCGGCGGGCATGGTATCGGTGCTATATTGCGTGCTGCTCTTTTTGGCGCGCCATTGCCATTGTGTTCCTGTGGTGTGCTACCGGCTGCGATTGGCCTGCACCGCTCGGGTGCATCAAAAGAAGCAACCGTTTCATTTTTGATTTCAACCCCTGAGACCAGTGTTGATTCGGTCACAGTGACCTACGCATTAATGGGGCCGATAATGGCCATCTTTCGCCCTGTTGCCGCCTTAGTCAATGCAGTTGGTACTGGATTGCTGACCACGCTGGTTGAAGATCATAAGGTATCAGACAGTGCCCCCGAAAAAACATCATCCCCGGAAGTTGTAGCAGCAGGCTGCTGCTCTTCAAAAAAACAGCAAGCAGAAACTGTTGCCTCATCCTGTTGCGCCCACGAACAGCCAGAGAAAGAAATACAGCAACCGGTAGAAACCGTTGCGTCCTGCTGTTCTGAAAAAACAGCTGAACCTTCATGTTGCTCAGAGAGCAAAACACAAAGGCAAACACAGAATAAATTTATGCAGGTACTATCTTATGCCGGTGCAGAGTTACTGGATGATATTTCGAAATGGCTGGCAATCGGTATCGTACTGGCAGGTACTGATGCTGACCTTTATTCCACCTGGCTGGCTGGCGCAATGGGGTGGCGGCCTGACCGCGATGCTGATCATGCTGGTGGTTGGCATTCCGATGTATATCTGCGCAGTGGCATCGACACCGGTTGCCGCAGGCTTATTGTTAGCGGGCGTTTCTCCCGGTGCCGTTCTGGTTTTCCTGCTGGTGGGTCCGGCAACCAATATCGCCAGTTTTGCTTTGCTCAAGCAGGAGCTGGGATTGAAAGTAACGCTTATGTATTTATTTGGCCTGTCTGTATTCAGTCTGATGATGGGGCTGCTGCTGGAATGGCTACTGCGTACACAAGCACTGGCAGATAGAAGCCAGTCTAGGTGAGGCGCATGCCATGCTGCCCGGTGTGGTTTCATGGGCCAGTGCGTTAATTTTAATCTTCCTGGCTGTAAAACCGTTGAGAAGGGCAATGATTCCGCAATTGGGCTAGTAGTTATCTACAGCTATTGCTATCGTACCAGGGGTGAGATTTGACTGGATCATTTATACAGATCAATCGAATCTGACCCCGTTTTTTGTGTAATCAAACAATGGAGGGATTATCATGGCTGATCAGTTTGAGGTGGTTGAGAAAGCGATAGGGCCGGTGGTCGAGATCGAAGAGTACGCCAAGGTGTGGCGCATGCCGGCCACCTTTACCCGGGACTATAAACGTATTGCCGATTACCTGGCCACGCAGGGGGCAGAGTGTGTTGATATGCCTTATGCCCGTTATCTGGAGATGGACTGGGAAAAGGAGCTGAACAGGGGCAAGTTAGCCACGTTTTTTTCGCTGTTAACAAAGAAGTGGCATTTCTTTGTGGGCATGCCGTCCTCAAAACCGGTACCGGCTGAGGCCGAACTCAAATCACAGCAGCTTTCCAGTCAGCGCTATGTCCGCGGTGTTCACCGCGGGCCGTATCAAAAGTGTGGCGCAACCTACAGGGCGCTGTATGACTGGGCAACGGCGCAGAACCTGTCGCTAAAAAACGAAGCGATAGAATGTTACGTCAATGATCCTCGCGAAGTAGACGAGGCCGATATTGAAACAGTGATATTGATTGCTCTTCAATAAAAAATTTTGACAGATAGTTTTTACTCGGGACTTGCCCTTTAATTTATCATCGTCCAGGAGCTTGCTGAATGAATCAGGATACCGTAAATAAAACCGTTTTAGCGCTGATGGTGATTGCCATATCAGCACTTTTCTTCTCGATGATTCATCCATTTCTGATGGCCATCTTCCTTGCCGGCCTGTTCAGCGCACTGGCGCGCCCTGTCTACCGTCGCTTGAGGGTAATGTTCAAAGGTCACAGGCATCTGGCTTCGGTCACCACATTATTGCTGATGATCGTCGTGGTGTTGATCCCGCTGATGCTGCTGATCGGTATCATCGTGGGGCAGGCGATCGACGTCGGCCAGTCGGTAACACCCTGGATAAAACAGACCATAGAACAGCCCGACAAGATTTCTGCCTATCTACAGCACCTGCCGTTCTACGAAGAGCTGGTGCCATACCGTGAAACCATCCTGGAAAAAGCCGGGCAAATCGTTGCATCGGTCAGCAAGTGGATTGTCGGTGGTCTTTCCTCAGCAACACTCGGCACGGCCAACTTCCTGTTTATGAGCATGGTGTTTTTGTATACCATGTATTTTTTGCAGATGGAAGGCGACAAGCTGATCAGAAAGATCCTTTACTACCTGCCATTAAACAGTGACGATGAAAACCTGATGCTGGACAAGTTTACTTCGGTAACGCGGGCCACGATAAAAGGAACCATGTTAATCGGCATACTGCAAGGTGGACTGGCAGGCGGCGCTTTTGCCATTGTCGGCATAGACAATGCCGTGTTCTGGGGTACCGTTATGGGCGTACTGTCGATAATACCGAGTGTGGGTTCAGCCATGGTGTGGCTTCCTGCGTCGATTATCCTAATCGCCCAGGGAAATGTTACGGCCGGGGCAGGGCTGCTGATTTTCTGTGGCGTCGTCGTCGGCAGCCTGGATAATGTGCTGCGCCCCATCCTCGTCGGTAAGGACACAAAAATGCACGAACTGATGATTTTCTTCGGCACCCTGGGCGGCATCTTGATGTTTGGCATCGCCGGAATATTCATCGGCCCGCTGATCGCATCATTGTTTGTCACCATCTGGGCGCTTTATGGCATAGCATTCAGTGATTATTTGCCAGAGGTTTATCGTATGAAGAAGCCTGTTGGTTCTGGTGATTTAGATGAAGATGCAGACTGACCCTAAAAAACCGGGGTCAGTGTAGAATGGCTCTTACTTAAGCTACAACTCAATGATTCATAAGACAAAACTCTAGTGCATTTTGTAGGATGTGGTGAGGTACGAACCGCATCAATCGCGACAGATGCGTTCGTACCTCACCACATCCTACCGAAATTCATTAGCTGGCAAATGATTTACGAGTTAAATTAATTGGTTAGCCGTTAAGTAAGTGCCATTTGGGTCAGTGTAGAGATGAGTTACTGTCCGATCTAAGAGATAAATAATTCATTCGAGGAGAACGATATGCTGGTCACATTTACCACCGATGCTTATGCCGACATAACCATGTTTGGCGATGTTGCTCTGGCTTTACTGAAAGTGATGGGGCATAGCGGAACCGTACCCAGCGCAATTCTGGCTGCAGATGTGCCAGCGGCACTGAGTCGATTAACTGCCGGCATCGAGGCAGCAAAGGCAGCGCCACCCGTTGACGATGAGGATGGAGACGAACCTCAGGTGAGCCTGTCTAATCGAGCATTGCCTCTAATCAATCTTCTTACTGCTGCAGCGAGGGAAGGTTGTGATGTAATGTGGAAATGAGAATAAACCGGGGTTAGGGTGGACTTCCTCCAGTTTCGGTTTTTTTTACGCCAATATAGGCGACATTGATGAGGCCAGCTGGCAGTTAGTGCAGATACGCATGAGCGGAGGCAATCTGTCGTTACAGTGGATTGAGAGTGTTATTCCTTTTAAAGATCCTGAGCAGAGGAAGGCGTTTATTGATAGTTTGTTTAGGACTGGGTTGAAGGAGTAGGTGATGCAGGTCGCATTACATTAAATAAGGAAAAAGGGTAAAAACTGTATTTCATATCTGTTGCACAGGATTAGTAAGGGAGGGTGCGGAGTTGGTTCTATCTGCAATGATTTCAATAAACGAATCAATCGTGTTTTATCCTTTTCTGCATTTTACAGATTCAATATTTCAGCATGATGATTTATTTCATAACGAAAACAAGAAGATAAGTGATATTGAGTGCTGATTTAAAAAACAAAAGACACAATGTGGAATATTGAATATTCCACATTGTGTCTAATACTCTGTTATGAATCATCAAGGAAGTTATCAGTGTTTAGTAAAATACTAAAAAGAGAAAAACCTAGAGTATTTCTAGGCACACTAGCAGTAGTTCCAAGGTCGGATATAAAAAGACACATAGATCAATAGGGCATGTTTAAAAATGAGGATCTAGACAGCAGTCTTCGTCACAGTCTAAAAGAAATATTCTCATTACCTTCCGCACAAAATATTGAAGACCCAAAAAACACAGATTTAGTTCTTGATGTTGTAGTACCGAAGTTTCAATCTGGAGACGCATTGGATTTATCTTTGGGTGATATTGGTATTCCTTTAATGTGGAGGCCTAAAATAACCATTAGCTCTCGCCTTTACTATTTAAATACAGACTCTGTTACAGAGAAAATGAAATTTAGTCAATATATTGGGCGCTTATTTACTTGGCGTGCAGTTTTACGTTTTCGTCCAGTATTCGACTCGGAAGATATGGAGTATCTTTTATACCAGGCTTGTCATAAACTTTTGGTAAAGATGCAAAAAGCAAAATGATTTATAAAAAGTCACTACAGCTGACCAGCCAATACGCTGCGCCGCTTCGCTCTGCGCTGTATTGCCCGCCAGCTGAGTTCAATCGTTAGGCGAATTCATATGGATCTTCGAACACTACTACCACAACTACTACCTCATGCGATTGCATGGGCCGAGTTTCAATCCAACAATATAGCCTCATTAGGCATTGCCTTGCCAGAGTCGTTGTTAAATGTCGCGCGCCGTGTAGGTGTACAGCGACCCGAGCTAATTCGAGTAAAGCTTGTCGATCATCTGCCACTCCCAGAAGAACCGATGCTAAGACAGGCTGCGATCGAAACAGGGTTACTTGGGCCAAACATGGTTGGTCTCACCTTGGGCTACAGCATTTTTTTGGTTCATGGTCATGATGACGTGCGTCTCATCTCTCATGAGTGCCGCCACGTCTACCAGTATGAAACCCTTGGATCAATTGAGACGTTTCTGCCTGTCTACTTACAGCAAATTGTAGAATATGGATACGACAGTGCGCCGTTAGAAGTCGATGCCCGCGCCCATGAAATACAAATCGCCTAACCAGCAGGTCAACTTGACCCAAAAAAGCGTCGCTCCTATCGTCGCTATGCCTTTTTGGCCAAGTTACCTTTGTCGTTATGTGTTTTCGAAAAACAATTTCATTTTCGACCCGGTGAATTCGAATGTGTAAAGTTTAATATTTCACCAATTAATTTGAGAATATATTATGAGTAAAGGTACAGTAAAGTGGTTCGATGCAGGTAAAGGTTTTGGTTTTATTACTCCAGAAGATGGTGGTAAAGATCTTTTCGTTCATCATTCAGAAATTCAAAGTGGTGGAGATTATGCATCTCTTAATGACGGCCAAGCGGTAGAATTTGAAGTAGGCCAAGGCCAGAAAGGTCCTTGTGCTAACAAAGTTGTAGCAATTTAGTAATAAACATATAACTAATCGCTTAACTTGACCGGCGCATAAAACGCGCCGATCAAGTTAGCTCAAACGTTGATATGACTTTCCGCTGTCAATAGCCCAGCCGATCTTCTTCCAAATATTTATTCAGAACCGTTTCACTGATTTAAGATTAAGTGTGAGCACGGCACCAGTAATACGACGGTTGTCATGCTGATATGCGCGGGTTGGTTACCGCATTACTTGTGTACGCCGCGAAGTTGCCTCACTCTAGGTACGTGCATCTTATTAACTGATTAAACTTAATAAGGCACTTAACGTTTCCGAGGATGCTTCTCACCGTGGTGGCGTGCTCACACATAATCTTACTTCAGTGTTATGCGCTCGTTATTATCTCGATACACCTCCTGACTTAACTTTAATGTTTTTTATTTAACGTGGGTATTTGACTTCATTAACGATTGCCCACATAAAACCCGCTAGTTCACGTGCTAATGCCACAACGGTGACATTATGCGGTTTACCTTTGCCCTGCATGTGTTTGTATCGTTGCGTTAGTCTTAATTGTGCTTTCCAGGCAATGTCACGTATAACAAGTGGCAGGCGCGACTGTCGCAGTTGCATCTCTCGACTGACTTTAGCGGGATAGCGATAACACCACGCCGCTTCGATTAGAATTCGACGCACATGACCGTTGCCGGTTTTAGTGATGCCGCCACGCTTCTGTCGTGGACCACTGGAATACTCCGAAGGAATGAGCCCTAAAAAACTCATCAGTTGTTTGGGGTTGGTGAAACGGCTTAAGTCGCCGAGCTCGGAAACGACCGTCACCGCGACAATCATTTGCACGCCGCGCAGACTCATCAAGGCTTGCACGGCCGGATACAGTCGCCACTGTTCAACAAAATACTGGATCTGCTGATCAAGACGGTGAAGTCGTTGTTGAGATTCAGTCACGGCGTTGACGTATTCCTGAAATACGATCTGTTGCGCAGGGGATGGGCAACGCACTTCATCCGCTAACCAACGTAAATGCGCTTCGGTCCAGGAGGTTTTTCCCTGATAACGAATGTCATGGCGTAACAAAAATGATTTCAGCCGTTGACGTGCACTTTTCTGCACCAGCATGGTATCTTCTCGTGCCCGCGATAAATCACGGATAGCTTCATCCTCACGGTCAGGTACGTATACCGGGGTGAGTTCACCTGCGCGCAATAAACGCGCCAGTTGCACCGCGTCCCGTTTATCGGTTTTGACTTTGTCGCCAGGCTTCTTCGGAATCATCGATGGTGCCACCACCCAGCAATCATGACCTTCTGATACCAGATAACGATACAGCTCGTAGCCACAGGGACCGGCTTCATAACAAAAGTGCAGTGTCGCCCCTTGTGAAACCAGCTTACGTAATGTTTTACGCATGGCATCATGTGTGCCGCCAATCTTGCCGTAGCGACGCACTTCATGATTAGTACCGTCAGCTATCGCAATTTCTATGCTTTCTTTATGTACATCCATGCCAATAAATAGTATGTTTGTATTTGTCATGTCGACCTCCGATCCCGTTTATTAATGGGCTTATGCCCTTAATTATTATGGCTCTGACGCATGCGTTAATCCACGCTTAGGACGGAGGTCGGCTCCTAATAGCGGAAAGTTATTATGTCTATGTGTAAAGGCGCGTCTCGGGGTCAAGTCTTGCAATACTACATCTTACATCAAACATTTTGCAGCTACTCTCAAACTACTAAACTGCCCTACCGACAAACGGATAGAGGTATTTTGAAAATGTGGCACTGCAAGACCTGACACCGAATTCTCTGACACCGGATTCTACTGGCCGATGCCATCCTGGATCGGCTCATGCACAACGCACATCTCATCAAATTAAAGGGGGAATCCATGCGGAAATTACAAGCAATCGTTGACTGATCGTGAACACCTGAGTTATAAAGAACACTAACCTGATGCAGGAAAAAACAGGTGTTCATGATCAGCAGAATATTCATGTGTATATGGTGAAAAGCAAAGCCAGACACTATCCAATATTTTTATTTTTATTCACGATAAAGGGGACGTAACTATTTTTTCTGCTTTTCTTTTGCTGACCTACCCCTGGATCGGTGTTCTATCCGTCGTCCTGTTCGAATCTCTATCTCTTCAATGAAACGATCATTACCAGATAACTGATTCCTGCTCCAGGCATTACGAAGCAGCTCTATTTCTTTTTCAGATGCACCTTGCTTTAAGTATGCCTGATAACGTTCAACTCACCCGGTTAATCATCAGCCAGGCCAAGATAACAGGCATCCATATCCAGTAAACCTTTTTCTACCAGACCGATCCGTTCTCTATAGCTCGACCAGCGGTAGTGACGAGGCCCTGCCACCAGATCCGCACGGACCGGGTTCATCTCCACATATCGACAGCAGGCAAGCAGATAATTATCTCGCTGTATGGGACTGGCCTTGAACCTTCTTCCCATAAAGCCCCGCTACGTCCTTCCAGCTTTTTAACAAAAGCAGCCTGTCGACCAGCCAGCCGTTTCATCAATTCAGAAACTGTACTGGCGTCATCACCTGGCTCCAAGATTAAATGAACATGATTTGTCATCAAACACCATGCATATAACTTTACACCAAGCTTGACCTTCCATTCCTTCAGATTTTCCAGATAAAACTGATAGTCTTCATCAGCCAAAAAGACAGCCTTGCGGTTATGTCCCCTTTTGCTTATACGCTGTATGTGAGCCATGGCTCAATCTCTGTAGCCAATAATGACGGTTACATTAACAAGAAGATATGTCTGATCAAGTTGAAAGTTTCATCTGACCCTGCTTATTCACTTTCACGCCAGTGTCTCCAGCGCCGACAGCCATTGCGGATCGGGTTTTGTCTTCCTGTCGCGCTGCAGGACTGCCGGAATCGAATCGACCTGGATCACATTCGCGGGTTTTCCCCTGGGAAAAGTAGCGCGATGATCAAAGAACAGGTAGCCATCTACTGGCACCCGAGGCAACTTTACACGGACCGTGTTGATAATGTGACTCAACTCGACCAGGGGATTGGCAAAACGATAACTTTTGCCATCAATCATCTGAGTCCATTCGTCGATATCCTCTGCACAAAATATCAGACCTGCATAACGCACCGTCTGGATCAGTTTGACACCGGACACGGTTAACACCAATCGATCGATATCGAAGCAACCATCCATCCCGTCCGAGCAACGCACATTTCGATGCCGAACCTGGCCCAGGCGATTGAGTACATGGCGCGCTTTAAGATCCAGTAAATAATTCTTGAACATGAGAAGTGTCTCGGGGTCAGGTCTTGTAATACTACATCTACATCTTACATTTTGCAGCTACTCTCAAACTACTAAACTGCCCTACCGACAAACGGATAGAGGTATTTTGAAAATGTGGCACTGCAAGACCTGACCCTATAATTTTTACCCTATAATTTACTTCAGGCATATAAAAGTGAATGGCGAGCATACGCCCAAAAGAACACGACATCTAAAACTCCAAAAAATAATTATTTTACACTCAACTAGTCTAGTTTGAAAAACCGGTTCAGAGAGTAAATGACTTAATATTAGAATTTACTACTCTCTGACCCGGTTTTAGTAACCGTCTGTCGTAAAATTTACAGGTAAAAATATATTCTAAGATGAGCGATATAACACATAGTTGTGTGTTATCACACTTTTACTATGCAGTAATCAGTCATCTTTTCTTATGGTCCACTACAAAGTCTTAAAAAGTAATCTACATAAATAATCGCGACCCATCGTTAAAAAACTTCATGGATGCCCGTACCATAGGCTTGCGGTGACCAATACGATTTATAAATATCCGGGGTTGCGACCTGGTTAATTAGTTAGTAATAATATTCTTATATTTGGCATGCATTTTGCTTTATAAATAGTAAAGAGTTTTTTTGTTTTTTAGTTTAGGAGCACTTTAATGATTCTTGATACTATGACCTTTTCGTTAATGACTATCGTTGCAGTACTGGCTTTTGTTGTTATTTTATTGGCCTGGACTCTACGAGGTCAGCATAAAATCAACGATAAATAGAATACGGCAAATTTAACTTAACTTTATCTTACTAGTAGTAGCATGAAGCAAACAATGTAGTCTTGATGTTGCATAAACCCTCATCCTCAAGTATTGCAAGACGCTTGATGGCATTTTGACTACGGCGTGAGAGGCACAACTGTAAAGGTTATGCCTCTTTTTATGCTCCCTTAACAATTTTATAGACAGGCCACGAGAAACTATGAAAATAAAATTAAAACCTTTAAAAGAAAAGATTTGTGAAAGCTGCGGCTTACAAAAGTCCTGTGGTGATCTGCCTGGTTTTTGCTTGCTTTTATACTATGTTCCAGTTGCTTTAGTGGTTATCATGTTTTTCTATTTATTAATAACCATGAATTTTTAAACGATGCAAACTCTTAGTTAAAACAAAGATGGGCAAAGATGGGGATAATCTAGCCTGACCCTCAAGACATTAAGAGATTAAAAGATATATGAATCCAGCAAAAATTAGTATCGGACTACTTAATCCAAAAAGCCCTGAAAATGTAGCCTCTGTGTTACGTGCTGCGGGTAACTATCGCGTTAATAGCGTTTTTTATACCGGCACACGCTACCCACGCGCGGCCAGGCTCAATCCGTGCACGGTTGATATGAGTCGTAAGGTAAGCAAAGACATTGTCCTTACAGGCGTTGACCATCTGATTGACGACACGCCTGATGACTTAAACATCATATGTGTTGAATTTGCTGAAAATGCGATTGCCTTACCGGAGTACCGGCACCCACTAGATGCTTTGTATATTTTCGGCCCGGAAGACGGTACGATCAGTCAGAACATTATCGACAGGGCTGATGCGGTTGTTTACATACCGACCGTTGGTTGCATGAATTTGGCCGCGACGGTGAATGTTGTTTTATACGATCGACTGGCAAAGTCTTCTAATGATTTCTTCAGCAGCCTTGAAGGCAATCGATTGATTCATAAAAGCCGGGATATTAATAACTGTTTGAAGGTTGATTCACAGAAAGAAGGCCAAAGGGTCAGATTCGATTGAAGTCTTTTAAAGTTTACTGCTAACTGACACCCCAAATATCAGAATGACTGAAAAGGTTTGATTGTGGATAAAATGATTGGTAAAAAATTTATGATTTCCGGTATGGCCATTGAAATTGTTTCTGATGATGATGAAAGATGGGGAGATCGTAATATCACCACCAAAGAAACTGTGTTCATTAACAAATTAGTTCTTCAAAATGCTATTAAGCTTGGTAAGGCAGAGGAAATATCAGAATTGGATGATAAAGAATAAGTAAGTAAAAAGAATGACTGACCCCCAAGACCCAAATTTCAAAATCTATCCAGTATAGTTGGTTTATATAAGTCAGTTGATAAACTCAAGCCGGCAGTCTTCATATGTTTATTAAGAAGTCTGATTTTGCTGGCCAATTCTTGCATTGTGATGGTGTTGTCATCCAGCTCATAAAGTTGTTTTGATCCGCGATACTGAAAATTCATTATAACCATGGCGTCGTGATCATTGTTTTCGACGGCTGCTTCAATCTTGCGTTGTTTTCGATGTATCCGGTTTAGCTGTTGTTTTAAGTCCCACACATATACCACTTCATACATAAAAGGATGCGTGCGCAATTTATTCAGTACATAAACAACAATACCAGCAGCAGTAGCTAATCCTGCCAGGTTATGAAAAAAATGTGACTCATCCGGGTTGCTAAGAAGATGAATGTATAGAGTGGAGATAGCCAGTGTAATAATAACAAGAGCGACTGCGATACCGGTAAATACTATATTAAGATGTTTTCTATATCTGGTTTTGTCGATTTCTTTTAGTTGCATGAAGATTACCAAAATTAAAAAGGATGTATTTTACCTCATCATGCTTTTAAACTTGTGGATTAATCTGAAATGCCAGTGTTTAATAATATTTCGACTTCTAATTGTATTGAGCATGATTTTCTCTTTCATGTTTTGTTCTGCAGTCACGTTAAGCAATAAAAAGCATGAGCAATATCGAAGTTAAACAGGCATCAATAGATTGTTACCACGGTCTATCCGTAATGGCTGGCGAATTGCTTTCTGAAATTATGAGTGTAATAAACCAGAAAGTCTTTAATTACGTTGAGAGTGATACTTAAAAAAGAGCAAAGGATTTAATTGAAAATGGCAAATACCGGGTATTCATCGCCAGAGATGATATCGATAAATCACCAGTAGGCTTTATTTCACTGTATGAAAGCTATGCTCTATATGCTTAAGGTGCATGCTCTGTATCAGGGTTTATATGAGAATGTTATTCGATCTAATTAGCGCCTGAAGAACAATACCTGACGAGTTATGCAACAATAAATAAACGCAGTATCGAGCTGCCTGCTTTTTTGCTTCTGTTTTTATATCCCATTTAGCGCCGAACTGTGTCCTTCAGGTGTGCGCATGTTCTCCAAATGCGTAATAGTAAATATCAATTACAATCATAGTTATATATTATTTTACCTATCATAAATCCTGCACCATAATACAAACCGTAATCAGTTAATACACATTTACAGAAAATTATTTCAACAGGAGAATAACATGTTTGAAAATAGAGAAGGTCAGTCGATACCACAGGTTACATTCCGTACGCGTGAAAATCACGAGTGGCGCGATGTCAGTAGTGATGAAGTATTCAAAGGTAAAACCGTTGTCGTGTTTGCCCTGCCGGGAGCGTTTACGCCCACCTGTTCATCGACACATGTACCGCGTTATAACCAGCTGGCGCCGGTGCTCAAACAGTATGGTGTTGATGAGGTCATCTGCATTGCAGTCAATGATGCATTCGTGATGAACGAGTGGCAGAAAGAACAGAATGCATTCAACCTGACATTCATGCCCGATGGCAACGGAGATTTCGCGCGCGGTATGGATATGTTAGTGCCAAAAAATGATCTTGGTTTAGGCGATCGTTCATGGCGATATTCGATGCTGGTCAAAGATGGCGTAATCGAAAAGATGTTTATCGAGCCGGATGTACCAGGCGACCCGTTCGAAGTATCAGATGCTGACACCATGCTTGCTGCTATCGCACCTGGCGTTGCTGCACCACGAGATGTCACCGTGTTCAGTCGTGAGGGTTGTCCGTACTGTGTGCGCACCAAAGGTATGTTGCGTGATGCCGGTATCGACTTCGAGGAACTGGTGCTGAATCGTGACTTCAGCGAATCGACTATACGTGCAGTGTCCGGTAAATCGACCGCGCCCCAGGTATTCATTAACGGTGAGTATATCGGTGGTTCGGAAGAGGTGGCAGCTTACCTGTCCGCAGAAGATAAAGCAGCAGCGTAATGCTGATGTCGATTGGTGCAGGGCGCCACGGTTATCATCGGCGGTAATCGTCGGTGCCTTGCATATCGACATCACATTATTTAGCGAGACAGGTTAAGCGGGATGATATTTAAATAAACAGATTACTATGAGGAAACATTGTGAATAAGCAGCAGTATGATTTAATCGTTATCGGTGGTGGTAGCGGCGGGCTGGCCGTAGCAGAAACAGCTGCGGCTTATGACAAAAAAGTTGTTATCATCGAGGCAGCCAGTCTTGGAGGAACCTGTGTGAATAACGGTTGTGTGCCGAAAAAAGTCATGTGGTATGCAGCCAGCCTGGCGCATGCGGTCGATGATGCCAGCGACTTCGGTATTGATGTAAAACGAGGTGCTACCAACTGGCAAAAACTGGTCAAAGGCCGTGATGACTATATACATAACATCAACCGGTACTGGGATGGTTATGTCGATAACAGTAACATCGATCGAGTAAACGGTTATGCAACGTTCGTCGATGCGCACACGGTTAGTGTGGGCGATGATTTATTCACGGCTGATCACATCGTCATTGCTAGCGGTGGGCAACCCATCGTGCCAGCATTGGCCGGTGCAGAACTCGGTATTACATCCGACGAGTTTTTCAGGCTTGACGAGTTACCCGAACGTGTTGCGGTCATCGGTGGTGGCTACATCGGTGTCGAACTGAGTGGTGTATTACAGGCGCTGGGCTCGCAGGTGACAACTATCGCACTGCAAGATCGTATCATGGAACTGTTTGACCCGATGCTAAGCGATGTACTGAGTCGCGAGATGCGTTCTCAGGGGATCGATATCCGCACCGGTTTTCAGGCAAAAGCGCTAAACAGGAACGAGCAGGGCCAGAAAAATCAGAGCCAGAATAATCAGAGCATCGCAGTCGAATCGGTTGACGGTGAAATTATCAGCGGTTTCGATAAAGTGATCTGGGCCGTCGGTCGCCGGCCGAACACGAATAGTCTGCAACTGGCATTAGCCGGTGTGAAAGCTTTGCCTAATGGTGTTGTACCCGTCGATGAATATGAAAATACCAATGTGCCGGGTATCTATGCCATCGGCGATGTTACCGGCAAGATGGCGTTGACACCGGTAGCGATTGCAGCAGGGCGTAAGCTGGCAGAACGTCTGTTCGGGCACATACTGGACAGCAAGGTGGATTATGGAAATATTCCTAGTGTGGTCTTCTCGCATCCACCGGTTGCTACCGTCGGCATGACCGAAGCTGCAGCTCGAGAAAAATTTGCCGCTGACGTCACCGTCTACAGCAGCGAATTCACGCCGATGCGACATGCACTGTCTGCACATGGCGGTGTTACCGCGATGAAACTGGTGTGCGCTGGCCCTGGTGAGAAAGTTGTGGGCATCCATATCATTGGTGACAATGCTGATGAAATGCTGCAGGGTTTTGCCGTGGCGGTAAAAATGGGCGCAACCAAGGCTGATTTTGATAATACCATCGCGATACATCCGAGCAGTGCAGAAGAACTGGTAACGATGAAAACTGCTGATGTTATTGACGGTTGCAACCGGGTCGAAGATGATGGCATCGAGTGGAAACAGGCCAGCTAATTACTCAAGAAAGCATCATAGTATAAATCAGGGACAAAGAGTAATGGCGCTTACATAAGCCGAAAATGCCATTATCACAGAAAATTCGTCATTGCGAGGTACGAAGCAATCCCTGGCAGATAGGTGGCAGACGTTAAGAGATTATAAATTACATCCTTGTAATTTACCCTTTGGGCTGCACAAAACGCATTCAATTTTGCTCCTGGCAAAATTAATGCCACGCTATCGCTCGCAATGACGAATTTCCTGTTGCTCACATTGTTTTATATCTGTTTACCTGTACTGCCGTAAATACCACCATTCAAATAATCTTTTTGTCCAGTGAAGCAAAATAGAATTTGGAAGAGTAAGGTTTTTATTCTCTGTGCGAGAGACCATCATACCTTTGTCGTTGCTGTCTACGATACAGATGAGTTCGATCTTGAAAACAGCATCGGCAGTCTTGCCATTGAGTTCGGCGAGTAAGTTTTTTACTGCAGTCTGGGCCTGCAGGTCGGCCATATGTGCCTGTTTCGGCATCCAGTCGGGGCCGGGAAAGCTGCCTGAATCACCGGCAACATAAACTGCATTCATCGATTCAACTTTACAATGCCGGTTGGCTTTTACCATGCCGCCTGCTGAACGCGGCAACTCTGAATTATCAAACCAATGGTTACCGGTCATGCCCGGCATAAATATAATGAGATCGGCATCGAACTCGCCGCCTTCGGTAATGACTTTATTTTCTTCAAATGCTTTCATCTTGTGGCCGAGATGTGTCTGGATGTCGCGTTTTTTCATTTCGTCCAGTAATCTGCCAACGGCTTTTGGTCCCAGGCGGTTCCCCGGTTTTGCGGCGGGACTGAAAAACACAAGATTAAAGTTTTGACGTATCTTGCGTTTTTTTAACAGGGTATCGGTGCCGAACAGAAACTCAAACATCGGGCCGCCACGCATGGCCGAAGGTTCATTGGGATTACCAGCGAAGCCAAAAGCGACAGTGCCGCCACTCATCGAGTTCAGGCGGTCACGTATTTTTTCTGCCGCGTCGATACCTTCACAGGGGGTGATGGCATGTTCTATACCCGGCAGTTTTTTAATAAACCTGCCACCAGAGGCGATGATTAAGCCATCATTGCTGACGTCACCCGCATCAGTTTCGA
>CAVYHW010000040.1:0-5237 GCA_963768215.1 uncultured Gammaproteobacteria bacterium | reverse complement strand
TGTATTTTGTTATTTATCGGCGCCATGGGCAAGTCAGCACAGATTCCATTGCACGTCTGGCTGCCTGATTCAATGGAAGGCCCAACACCCATTTCTGCCTTGATTCATGCGGCCACCATGGTAACGGCTGGCATCTTTATGGTGACACGTATGTCACCGCTTTATGAATGGTCAGAAGCCGCGTTAAGTTTTATTATCGTTATCGGTGCGCTTACCGCGTTCCTGATGGGGCTGGTCGGTATCGTACAGAATGATATTAAACGAGTTGTTGCTTATTCTACCCTGTCGCAGCTGGGTTACATGACGGTAGCGCTGGGAGCGTCCGCTTATTCAGCCGCTGTGTTCCATCTGATGACGCATGCGTTCTTTAAAGCATTATTATTCCTTGCTGCCGGTTCGGTCATTATTGCCATGCATCATGAACAGGACATGCGCAAGATGGGCGGCCTGAAAAAATATTTACCGATTACTTACTGGACATCATTAGTGGGTACACTGGCATTAATCGGTTTTCCCGGTTTTTCCGGCTTCTTCTCCAAGGATGGCATTATTGAGGCGGTCCATCATTCGAACATTCCCGGTCATGAACTTGCCTACATGGCGGTATTGTCCGGCGTATTTATCACCGCGTTTTATTCATTCCGTATGTTCTTCATGGTGTTTCATGGCGAGGAACGCATGGATAAACATACTAAAGATCATTTGCATGAACCCTCCTGGGTGGTCACGGCGCCATTAATTGCGCTGGCGATACCTTCCGTCTTTATAGGCGGTTTAACTATCGGTGACATGCTGTTTGGGGATTATTTCGGCAGTGCGGTATTCATAGCAGAACAGCATAATGGCCTGGCCGAAGTCGGTAAACATTTCCATGGCGCCTGGGCCTTCGTTGAGCACAGTTTTTCTGCACCGCCATTTTACCTGGCTGCACTCGGTGTTTTCTCCGCCTGGTTTATATATATGAAGCGGCCGGATATTGCCGAAACCTACAAGCAGAGATTTATTGTGCTGTACAACCTGCTTGACCGTAAATACTACTTCGATGATTTTAATTCAATAGTATTTGGCGGCGGCAGTCGTAACCTGGGTGGAACTTTATGGCAAATTGGCGATGTGAAATTTATTGATGGCCTGCTGGTAAACGGTTCTGCAAAACTGGTCGGCTGGTTTGCCGGTGTTACTCGTCAGCTTCAAACCGGCATGTTGTACCACTATGCGTTTGCCATGATTATCGGTGTGCTGATGTTATTTGCACTTGGACTGTTTGTTTAAAGCAACGTTTTAAAGCAATGAAAAGTGAATAGTGAAAAATGAAAAATAACAAACAAAAAACGAATAATGGGTATGAAATTATGAAAGTTTTTCATTTTTCATTTTTCATTTTTCATTATTCATTGATTTCAGGGAAATTCCATGTTTGCTGATCTGCCAATATTAAGCCTGGTCGTCTGGTTGCCGATTATCGGCGGCGTGGCTGTTTTGCTTTCCGGAGATAAGGGTGATGCCAATGGTGTTCGTGTTTTGTCCCTGGTTTTCTCCATTGCTACCTTTGTTTTAAGCCTGGGTCTGTACACCGGTTTTGATTCATCGACTTCGGCTATGCAGTTTGTAGAAAAAGCTGAATGGATTCCTGCATTTAACATCAACTATCATTTTGGTGTTGATGGTTTCTCCATGCCGTTAATTATTCTAACGACCTTTACCACCATTTTAGTGATACTGGCTGGCTGGGAAGTCATCAAGAAAAAACCGTCACAATACCTGGCTGCTTTCCTTATTATGGAAGGTTTGATGGTGGCTGTGTTTGCTGCACTGGATGCTATTTTCTTCTACGTATTCTGGGAAGCCATGCTGGTGCCAATGTTTATTTTGATCGGTATCTGGGGTGGTGAGCGTCGTGTATATGCGACCATTAAGTTCTTTATTTATACCTTTATCGGCTCCGTGTTTATGCTGGTAGCGCTGATCTACATGTATTATAAAGGCGGCAGTTTTGCAATATTAGATATGCATATGCTGAAACTGGGGCTTAATGAACAGATATTAATATTCCTTGCTTTTCTCGCAGCGTTTGCAGTGAAAGTGCCGATGTGGCCGGTGCATACCTGGTTGCCGGATGCGCATGTAGAAGCGCCCACAGGCGGTTCAGTAATACTGGCGGCCATTATGCTGAAAATTGGCGGCTATGGTTTTATTCGGTTCAGTCTGCCGATTACCCCGGATGCTTCTAATGAACTTGACTGGTTAATTATATTTATGTCACTGGTTGCCGTGGTTTACATCGGTTTTGTAGCACTGGTGCAAAAAGACATGAAAAAACTGGTGGCGTATTCATCGATTGCGCACATGGGTTTTGTTACCCTGGGTTTGTTTGTTGTGTTCCAGATCTGGGAAAACCCCGCCAATACCTCTGGCAATGGCGCCGTACTTGCCGTTGAGGGCGCCATGGTACAGATGATTTCACATGGTTTTATTTCAGGCGCCATGTTCCTGATGATCGGCGTGTTATATGACCGCATGCATACCCGTGAAATTAGTGCTTATGGTGGTGTTGTGCACACCATGCCGGTTTTTGCCGGGTTTGCCGTATTTTTTGCTATGGCTAATGCCGGCCTGCCGGGAACATCCGGTTTTGTTGGCGAGTTTATGGTGATTATTGCCAGCTTCCATGCCAGTTTCTGGTATGCCTTGCTGGGGGCATTAACGCTTATTTTAGGCGCTGCCTACACATTGTGGATGGTGAAGCGGGTGTTCTATGGCGAGGTTGCTAATGATGCCGTGTCCGCATTAAAGGACATCAATTCACGCGAGTTTTTCATAATGGCGGTACTGGCAATCGCGGTTCTGGTGTTAGGTGTGTGGCCTGCGCCGCTGGTTGATGTGATGCACGCGAGTGTACAAAACCTGCTGCAGCATATAGCAGTCTCTAAATTATAGCGGCTAAATAATAATTGCTAAATGATAAATAAGGTGATCATCATAAACGTGTATATCGTTAATATGATTATTATGGGATAACAAAGAATGACATTTGAATCACTAAATATAAGCATTGCTTTGCCTGAGGTCTTTTTACTGACAATGGCCTGCCTGGTACTGGTTGTGGATGTCTACCTGCCTCAGCAAAGAAGAAATTTTAGTTATGTGCTGTCCCAGTTATCACTGATTATTGCCCTGGTCCTGGTATTCACTAACCAGACCGATACACGTGTTCTGGCGTTTAATGATTTGTTTGTGCAGGATGCAATGGCGGATGCGTTAAAGCTGTTTATTTTAATTATCAGTTTTGGTGTGTTTGTTTATTCTAGAGAATATTTACAGGCGCGTAATATTTTTAAAGGCGAGTTTTATGTGCTCGGGCTGTTTAGCATTGTTGGTATGATGTTGATGGTATCGGCAAATAACCTGCTGATGATTTATCTGGGCCTGGAATTATTGTCACTTTGTTTATATGCACTGGTTGCATTCAATCGCGATAACGGCAACGCTTCAGAAGCGGCGATGAAATATTTTGTACTGGGTGCCATTGCTTCCGGCATGTTGCTTTACGGCATGTCTATTCTTTACGGCCTGTCAGGCAGTCTGCAATTATCTGAAATCTCACATGCCGTATCACAGGCGAAAGGTGCGCAAAATTTCGGCATGATATTCGCGCTGGTATTTATCGTGGTCGCGCTGGCGTTCAAGCTTGGTGCGGTGCCATTTCACATGTGGATGCCGGATGTTTATCAGGGTTCACCAACCGCTGTAACCGCTCTCATCGGCACCGCGCCAAAACTGGCGGGTTTTGCCATGTTCATGCGCCTGCTGGTTGAGGCAATGGGTGGACTGCAGGCTGACTGGCAGCAGATGATTATTGTACTGTCAGTGTTATCGCTTGCAGTGGGTAATATCATTGCTATCGCGCAGAGCAATATTAAACGTATGCTGGCTTATTCAACGATTTCACACGTTGGTTTTATCTTGCTGGGGATTCTGGCTGGAACAGCTGATGGTTATTCATCAGCCATGTTTTACACCATCACTTACGCGATGATGTCACTGGGTGGTTTCGGCGTAATCATGTTAATCGCGCGACAGGGTTTTGAGGCAGACAATATCAGCGACCTGGCAGGCCTGAATCAACGCAGTCCCTGGTATGCATTCATCATGATGATTTTAATGTTATCCATGGGGGGAGTTCCTCCAACAGTGGGCTTCTGGGCAAAACTTGCTGTGTTAAACGCTGTGATTGATATTGACATGGTGTGGCTGGCCATTATTGCCGTGTTCTTCTCTATCATTGGTATTTTCTATTATCTGCGTGTTATCAAGGTGATGTATTTTGATGACGCCGTCGATACCCGTCCGCTGGAATGTGGCCGTGATATGCAAATTGCACTAAGCACCAATGGCCTGGCCATTCTTGCTCTGGGCATGTACCCGGCAGCGTTGATGTCACTTTGTGTTTCGGTTTTTAGTTAGTTCAAAAGCAAATTTATCCACAGATGAACGCAGATAAACACAGATAAAAACTTTGATTTTGTCGAAATGCGTCAGAATTACGCACGTTAAACTTATAACGTTTAAGTGCATCAAGACAGAAACATCAGTTTATATTACTAATCGCTTCTATCTGCGTTCATCTGTGGACAAACTGTTTTTCATGATATTTCCTGTTTATTCCGCTTAGACCTTGCAATTACTCGTGCAAGTCCGTAATATTCGCATCTTGTTGTTGCGGGGTGGAGCAGTCTGGCAGCTCGTCGGGCTCATAACCCGAAGGTCGTAGGTTCAAATCCTGCCCCCGCTACCAGGTTTTTTTCGAGTTTGTAACTGGAAGTATCGTATACGGGCTTCGGGTTATGAGCCCGGTGAGTAGTCGGTCTCATGGTTTAATTACCGTGGGAAGGTCGTAGGTTCAAATCCTGCCCCCGCTACCAGGTTTTTTTCGAGTTTGTAACTGGAAGTATCGTATACGGGCTTCGGGTTATGAGCCCGGTGAGTAGTCGGTCTCATGGTTTAATTACCGTGGGAAGGTCGTAGGTTCAAATCCTGCCCCCGCTACCAGGTTTTTTTCGAGTTTGTAACTGGAAGTATCGTATACGGGCTTCGGGTTATGAGCCCGGTGAGTAGTCGGTCTCATGGTTTAATTACCGTGGGAAGGTCGTAGGTTCAAATCCTGCCCCCGCTACCAGGTTTTTTTTCGAGTTTGTAACTGGAAGTATCGTATACGGGCTTCGGGTTATGAGCCCGGT
>CAVYHW010000039.1:0-25236 GCA_963768215.1 uncultured Gammaproteobacteria bacterium | reverse complement strand
CAGTGCGCATTCCCGCAGGTCCTCCACCCGAGCTTTCGACAACAGGAACAAGGATTTCCATGACATCTTCCCGCGCCGATCCAGCGTATGCGATTCCAAGACCCGTGCAGGCGGCACACTTCATAATGTGCGAGTCGCCTTCGATGTGCTCCGTCAACAGCGCCAATGCCGGGTCCGCGTCGTTTCGAACACCGCTGGACAAGATACCACGAAACCTGTTTTAATATTTCAACGGTTTTAGTAATTTCTGCAACGTTCCAGATATAAACACCTAAAGCAACTATTTTTGGGCGGTGTTTTAATAGCTTTTCGGCGATATCAACTGGACGTTGATGAATAGTGAATTCTTCGATGCAGACAGATGGTTGTAACTCACCGAGGTTGGCATAAAGATAACGCAGACCAAATGCAGTATGGATGTAGCGTGCATTCAGTGTGCTTAATACGATATCGTTTACAGGCGCCTTTTGCATAGTTGCCTATTATAACAGGCTGCATTGCGGAACAAGTTCCGCTCCTACTGGGTGCATCTGCTTTGTAGGAGCGGAACTTGTTCCGCGATTTTTCGCTTTACCAACCTAAACCATAAACTTGCCTGTTTCTCTTAACTGGTTTTCCATTAGGTCTATTTCATGCGCGCCGGAATAATAGATATCATGGTCAACCGTATAATCAAGGCTCATATTACGGTTTTCATAATCAACCCTGTTTAAAATACTTTTTATAGCATTTAACCGTGCCTGATATTTAACATTACTGCGAATCACTGACCATGGACTGGAATGCGTGTGCGTCTGTTTCAGCATCTGGTATTTCATTTCCGTAAATTCATCCCATTTTTCCTGCATTTGCACATCTATCTCTGACAGCTTCCACATTTTCAGTTCATTGGTTTCTCTTTCAGCAAATCGACTTGCCTGGACTTCCTTGGAGACTGAAAAATAGATTTTGTGGAAAATAACACCATGCTCTACCAGGTCATTCTCAAACTGCGCTACCGTTTTCATAAAGGTATTGTATTGGTCCGGTGTACAGAAACCAAATATCGGCTCCACCATGGCTCGGTTGTACCAGCTTCTGTCAAACAGCACAATTTCTCCACCACGGGGAAACTGTTCAACATAACGTTGAAAATACCATTGACTCACCTGCACATCCGACGGTTTACCCAGGGCAACAACACGATAGTGTTTTTCATTCATATAGCGGGTAATACGACGGATACTGCCACCCTTACCTGCCGCATCCCGACCTTCGACCAGGATAATCATTTTTTTCTGAGTTTTTTCCAGGTGCTCCTGTAATTTAATCAGTTCTGCCTGATAAGGTTTTAATGACTTCTCCTGCAAAAATTTGTTATAGCGTTTATATACCTGCTTTTTAAACGCATCATCATCAGCTTGCTCTAACTCACTTAAAAATGCCTCGTATTTCATTTCTAGTCCTGATTTGTTGTCGATTTCAAAAGCGAACAATTTTACATGTTTAAGCTTTTAAACGTCATGATGCACATCAAGATATTGAGCCAGTGAAAGGGCTTTATTCTGCCTAATCCTCGTTTTTCAGACAGATTAGACAAATTTTCACGATATTGCTGGCCTATTGTGGATATAGCAGCCATTTTAAATTGATTTAAAGCGCCGAAAACAGGAAAATACGCGGCTAAATTTTATACAGAAATTGCTCCTGCATTTTCTGTATACCGTCCATCCGTGGACATAAACGCATGTTTTTTACATCGCATGCACCGACTATTAACTATTTTCGAGGATATCCCATGAAGTTGATACTTTTAGGCGCACCGGGTGCCGGTAAAGGTACTGTTGCAAAATTACTGACTAAACTGGACGGCTCTGTTCAGATTTCTACTGGTGACATTTTACGTGGCGCAGTAGCTGCCGGCACCGAACTGGGCAAAAAGGCTGAAGCAGCAATGAAAGCCGGTGACCTGGTTTCTGATGATCTGATCATGGGTATTATGGAAGAACGCCTTAAAGAAGACGACTGCAAGGCAGGCTACCTGTTAGACGGTTTCCCCCGCACTATTCCACAGGCTGAAGCACTGAAAGTACTGCTGGATAAGATGGGTGAGAAACTTGACTGTGCCGTTGAAATTGACGTGCCACGTGACGTTATTCTTGATCGTTTAACCACTCGTCGTACCTGTACCGGCTGTGGTGAAATTTACAACGTAAAATCCAATCCACCTAAACAGGAAGGTGTTTGTGACAAGTGTGGCGGCGATGTTGTACAACGTGACGATGAAACGGAAGAAGCCATCAGCAATCGTTTAAACGTCTACAATGATCAAACTGCTCCTTTAGTTGATTTCTACAAAAACGAAGGCATGCTGCTTTCAGTAGAAGCCACCTCTTCTGATACAGTGATTGATGCGATTAAAGGGAAATTAGGTATATAGATTTAGCCGTAATTTTTCTTTAATTGAAAAAAAAGCCCGGATGTTTTTTACATCCGGGCTTTTTTATTTCTTAGTAGCAGGCTGACGTTAAAAACTAAAAAAACATTTTCACCACAGAGGCACAGAGGGAAATCTTTTTTATTGTTAGTACGCCTTAGGCGCAACTAAGAAAAATAATTATGCTTTTCTCTGTGTACTCTGTGCCTCTGTGGTGAAAAATTGCTCTTGTTGCGTTTTAATCTACTCCTGCCTGGATTGGCTGCTTTACATAATTACATCCTATTTTTACTCGTTCCATAATATGCCATCCAGAAATTATTCCTGTTGTTTGTGTCTGCTTGCGAGCCTGTAGTTGATAAATACACCCATCAGGGTAATTACGGACAATAATATCAAAGGCCCATAAGTAGAAATATCTAACAGTTCTTCCAACGAGGCAGATGTTGTTGCATTGTAAATTACATTTGAATAGATATAAGACTTTATAGAAATACCCAGTATTGCAGCTGGAATGAAGTGACTTAATTTAACGTTTAACATCCCCGAACTGTAATTGACCAGTGCATGCGGGAAAGCCGGAAATACACGCAAAGCGAATAAAGTAAAAAAATTGTCCTGCTTGTGTAGCAACTTATAAGTATGCGAGTTTTGTATTCTTTGTATCCATTCATCAGTTAGACGCTTTGAAAACAGGTATGCAGCAATACCACCGAGAGTACCTCCCGCAGCAAGAATGAAGGTAGCCATTGCTGGCGGATAAAGTGGTGCAGCAATCCACAGAAAAAAAGAACCCGCCAGCGCAAAGGTAAACAAAATAATTTGCAGCAGAATTAACACCACAACCAGCCACCAGTGATCAGCATATCCCCTGGCTATATCAAGCATCCTCTCGGCATCAAGCAATCCTGCAAACTCCAGAATAATGCCTGTCGTTATCATCAAAGCCACAATAACTAATTTTTTAAAATGACGTTTAATCATGTTTTTATTATTTTCTAAAAGTTCGTGGACGCACCCAGAACCAGCTGGCAACAACTATAACACCAAAGATCGTATAACAGGCAACAAAGACCCAGGGCGGCAGTTGATAATACAAAAGCTCTCCGAACCAGTGGGATATGAAAGAACCGGGATACACAATATCACCAGCACGTGAACGCAGATCCATTTCAAGTATGGTCAACGGGCATAAAACACCGATCCATGACTGCAACACGACTACAGCAATAGCAACCATGTGCATTAGTCGAAACCAGGGATTGCGCACCCAGTGCCACTCACGAACCTTGCCAATGAATATAAGCAGTAAACCGATTACAACGAAGGAAACGAATAATACGTGTAATAGCAGAATCGCGTCAGCCGCTAACAGGAAAAGTGTCGATGAATCCATTTGCCTACCTGGCTATTTTTTAAATAACCGTTGGACACAATGCCCGTTGGTTATTGAGCCCTAGGGCAACTCTGATTAATTATCATAAAGTTCTGCGGGCACGCGAGAATCAGAGCAGCCAAGTACGATTGCGAAAGGTTCCTGTCCTTCCAGATGCTCTGAGCGTTGTATTTGCTTGACCTGTGTATCAATACTTCGCACACCGGATACAAAGCGTTTATTACCATCTTTCAGGCGTTGTAGCGCATCACTTGCAGTTGTCATAGGCTGATGATTCTCATGTTAGCGGAGTAGTTTTACATCCATTTGGGCTATTTTATAATGATTGAGGCACCCTTCCTCGATTTTCAGGCTCCACCACGAAGGGTGTTACTGGACGTGACATCATGCAACGTACTCTCGGTACGATACAAAGAAAGAAACCTCAAATGCGATTCTACACTAAAACTCATCAGCATTACTGCGGAGCGAAACCAGGGTCGGATCACCATTTTCTCTAATATTTGTAACGATTGTGTTCTGAGCCGTTATATTTTTATCCAACATTCCGGATTTTAACTATCGAATATAGGCCTCTGTTGCATAACGCCGCATCATACGGTGGCTGTTGAAAAACGAAGCATTTTTGCAAATCGCGCCTTTCATTACTGCAATCCAGCCTGGCTGATCATGGTAGTACAACGGAAGCACTACCCGTTCCAGCTTGTCATACAAAGATTGCGTGTTCGCTTCAGCGCTGACTTCACTGCTGTTGCCGATGGACCAGCCGGTCACACCTTCAATACAGCCTTCATGCCACCAGCCATCAAGGATGCTTAAACTGGGCACGCCGTTGAAAGCCGCTTTCATACCGCTGGTGCCCGACGCTTCTAATGGCTGTAAAGGCGTGTTTAGCCACACATCAACACCGGCGACCATGGTCAACGCGATATCCATATCATAATCCGGCAGGTAGGCAATGCTGACCTGGTCTTTGAGTTCCAGCATAATGTGATGCAATTTTTTGATTAACTGCTTGCCGCCTTCGTCATGCGGGTGTGCTTTTCCGGCGAATACAATCTGAATCGGGTAATTTCTATGGATTGCTTTCAGGCGGTTTAGATCAGAAAACAGCAGATCAGGACGTTTATAGGCGGTCATGCGACGAGCAAAACCAAATATCGGCGCCTTGATCGTCAGTTCCACGCCGCAGGCTTTGCCTACATGTTCGATAAGCCGCTGTTTGGATTGCATGTGCGCATCATTGATCTCAGCGTCGCTTATGTAGCAGTCAGCTCGCACCAGCAGTTCAGGTTCATGGCACCAGCCAGGCATATGGCTGTCATAAAGCCGGATAAAACTGTCACTGGTCCACTGAAACGGATGCACGCCATTGGTAATTGCATGCACCTGGTATCCCGGGTACATTTTTCTGGACACCTCGGCATGGCTTTGAGCAACACCGTTAACGTACTCGCTCATATTCAAAGCCAGCCGGGTCATGTTAAGATTATCTTCACCGGACAGGTGTTTCAGGGTGACGATATCAAGAATATCGCCCAGCACCTGCCAGACTAAGTCATAAGAGAAGCGGTCGTGACCGGCTTCTACCGGGGTGTGAGTAGTAAAGCTGCAAAGCTCGCGTACGCGTGGAATATCGTAAGGCGATTCACCTGCTCTTACATCTTCCTGGGGATAGGCATACCGCCTCAGCAATTCTACCGCCAGTAAAGCCGAGTGTCCTTCATTCATATGGTACTGTCGAATGTTGAAACCAAGCGCCTGCAGCATAAGGACGCCACCAATGCCGAGCACGGCTTCCTGCTTCAAGCGGTAGCTGTTGTCACCGCCATAAAGGTAATGCGTAATCAGCCGGTCCTCGTCAGTATTCTCATCCAGGTCGGTGTCCAGCAAAATCACCGGCTGACGACCATCAGGGCGACCGACTAACTCATACAGCCAGGCGCTGACCCAGACTGTACGCCCCTCGATGGTGATGGCAATCTTGGCATTTAACTGCGATGCATAACTGGCGGGAATCCAGGGATCAGGATGTTCAATCTGAAACCCGTTAGTATCAATTTCCTGTTTAAAATAACCCGAGCGGCTAACCAGGCTGACCGCAACCATGGGCAGTTCCAGGTCCGTGGCTGAACGCATGGTATCACCCGCAAGCACCCCCAGGCCGCCACTATACGTAGGAATTTCATTAGCCAGTGCAATCTCCATGGAGAAGTAGGCAATGCGGGGTTCGAGAATAAACTGATCAAGCATTGAATAACTCCTGTTAAAAGCAAACAGTAAACTCTACCTGTATAGATTAATACGTTTGCTTAAAGTTCGCGCACGTTCAATATTGTCTAAATAAAACCTGTAGGCAATCATGGATACCCATAAAATTACTGTAGGGCGCAATGCCCGCTGGTTATTGCGCCCTACATTCGCCTTTGTTACACAATGATTTAACTCTTTGTGAATAGTTTATTAAAATTTTCTTCAGATTTCTGCCGCCCTTCCTTCGTAAATATCACGGATTTGGCTTTACCAACAGGGTTGGAAATATATCCTTTTTCATGAAGCCTGTTCATCACATCCCAATCCAGAGATTTCCATACTCTGCATTCATCATGCAATGTAAGACCGAGTAATGCCAGTGCAGCATCATCAATTTTTTCTTCATCAATTTCCATAAACATTACCTCTCTTCTATTTTGTGGCTTTTGATTTCAAGAAGTGGACTCACATTTTTTCTGTACAATATTAATCGATTAAAGTTGTGTTTTCAGCCATAAAATAAAGCGTTTAAACCATCAGAAAGATGTTGTATGAAGTGATTTTATAACTTATTCAACAGGTTGCGTAGGTCCGACCCTGAAGCTTCGGAGGGATTTATTTTTAATCTCCGTCACCTTTAATTTTAAAGCATTACTGCTATCTGCATTGTTGATTGCTTTATTGCATGACTTGACCCCGTTCTTTTCAGGCTACTTCGGCAGCGAAAACGAGGCAAACTGCTAGCGCTCGATGCTGTATTCCGCGGTCAACCGGTATTCGCCGCCGGCGGGTACTTCGACCGTTTCCGGTCCGGCATTGGCGGTTTCTACGCAGAGCAGGATTTTGTAGTCATCATCGCCGAGGTCGGCCATGGCTTTGGCGACCTTGGCCCACGGGTTCCAAACCACCGCGGTGCTGCAACCATCGGATTTGATGTGGATCTTGCGCCCGAGCGAGGCGTCGTCGATCACCAGTTCGGGCGGAACGTCGAGATAGATGCGGTCGACTTCGCCGGTCGATGGTCACCGGGCCCGACTGGGTTTTGATCTCGCCGTCGTCCACCTTGTCCAGGTAACCCCTGTCTTCGAGACCCAGCACCTTTACCTTGCTGATGTCGCCGACCCTGAAGTAGGTGTGCAGCGCCTGGCTGATGGTGACGTCTTCGTTACCGCTGTTTTCCGTGACCAGCTCGACCTTGAGCGTTTTGCCCACGGTGATATCGATGCTGAGATGGAATGAATGCGGCCAGATCTGGTGTGTTTCGTCGTTATCGGCCAGGCCCAGTCTGACCAGGGTCGCGCCGTGACGGCAGCGATTCGGTGCCGAGCACGTACCACTGGCGGTTGCGCACGAAGCCGTGAGCCGGCCGGCCCTGACCATCGGGATCCGGGCCGAACCAGGGCCAGCACACCGGGATGCCGCCCTTGATCGCCTTGCCGGTCTCGTAGTACGCGCTTTCGCTGACGAACAGCAGGTCATCGGTTTCGGTTTTCGGACGATACGACAGCACCTGGCCGGAATAGGTGCAGATGGTCGCGTGCGCCATCGCGTTGTTTATTTCGATCAGTACGAAACCGTGTTCGGTCTCGACGAATTCGAGCTGGTCCCTGATTTCGTAATCATTGTTCAACTGTTCGATGTTCATTCCGTATATATCCTGGGTGCTGAAAATGGAAGTATAGGAAGTATAAACACCCTTTCTAACCCAGGTCAAACCAGACAATCCTGAAAATAACCCCTTTCCCTCTATAAGTGGGGCCATATAAGTGAGTGGGGTCAGATGAAACTTACTTCACTTCCGATCGTACCCGGGTCTGCCCATCTTCGCGGGCCTTACCCGTCGGTTGCACAGCCGCTAGAGTCAACAGGTAGAGTAGAGAGCAGGTTTCCCTGCCCTCCCTCATCAAACCGTGCATACGGTTTTCCCGTACACGGCTTTCCGATGTTCTTCATCACAAGGCATGCGCCTTTTGCTTGGCCTTGTGATAAAGCTTCCTCTGTAGTGTCCTGATCGTATTTGGAGTTGATAGCATTATTGCAATCTCCTGATCCTCTACTCGTTGGTTGCGTGAACAAAGTAGGGCCCCTTCCCTCAAGCCGGGTTATGTTGTCCCAGACCCTCAAACGGTACTATGCGCCCCTCCGAATCCCGCAACAGCCCAATATCCTTTTCGACACTCGCCTTATAGAATTTGGTTGACAGTTCTGCACTGCCACTGCAACGGGTCTCCCGCTCTGCATTGTCTTTCTTCCGATACATGCCATCCCTGCTACCCCGAGAGATCCAGCGAGACCTTTCCGTTTTCTCTTCTCGCTGACGGCGGCCTTCCCCTTCTGACCACAGGGTCGGCATCTCTAAATAAGTGACGAGGCTACACGTAGGTTCACTTTCGTTACGGCCTGTATCTTTGCCCATGGGAAACTTACAACCCCCGGTTACCCGAACGCTGCTTCCTGGTGCTAAAAAGGTGTACGGATAACTCCTTTCACGGGACTTTAACCCGCTAGAAAAACAACCGGTTACGGCATACGGTCAAGTCTTGCAATCAAGCATGTGTTAATGCAAGACCTGGCCCCGAGATTGTTAATTGAAGCATATTTATTTACATTGCCTGTTGAGTCACATGTTAAGTAAAGCCCTGGGTTATTAAGTAATTTATTAATAAACATATCACTATACTGTTGTGGAACTACTAATTTCAGATAAGTTAAACATTGATGTTTTGATTTTAAAATAAAATGACATTCGCCATCATCATGCGTGCTTAGTGTACCCATACCAAATATATTTGCATTAAATTCTATGATGCCAATATCACCTTCTGATTTTAGAAAAACCATAGCTTCATCTATGCTTTTTAATTCAGGTATTTCTTTTTCAGTTGCCCACCCATATTTTTTGTAACATGTTGCACCGAAGCTAGTGATATTTAACTGTGCATGTTTATCAATTAATGATAAGCCATCTAGTGTTGAGCAACCTCCAAGATATAGTTCAATTCCATTGTCGGTTTCATTATATAAATATACACTAGGGTTCATATCTTTTACGCATAACGTTTGAGTTAACTTGACGGCGCGTTGTTTGCGCCGGTCAAGTTGGACGATTTGTTATGTTTTAATTCTTCGTTAATTTTCTTGAGCCAATCCATTTTTTGATCCTTCTTGTATGGACTTGGATAACTATACCAAGGTTCATCAAGGGGCAGCCCATGTACATTGGGGATTGTATCTAGGAACGATATAGCAGTATCTCTCAGAACTTCTGTAGAACCCCATGCGGCTATAACCATTGCGTCATCAGAGCAGTATTTTTTTAATTCAGCGACCCTATTTTTATGTGTCAAACTATGAGGATTAGAAGAATCTAGATTTTTTGCCTTTTTGTACTCAATAGAAAATTCACCGCTATTGCCGTTTCGTAAATCTGATAGATTTAGAACTCTCGCATGCTTCCATCCTTTAAGTAGCATTAGACGCATAATTTGGTACTGAGCATTATCTGGTCGAGTTGGAACAATCTCTTTATTCCATGATTTTGACATTATTTCAAAGGGTAAATACTTCTGCGGGATATATTTATTACTTAATGGCCTTGATGACCCTGGGTTCATCATGACAACAACTACTTGTGGTAGTGATCTAGCAGGTTCATTTATTGATTTTGAAATGATTTCTAAGACACTTCGGCACTTAAACAACTCACCACCAATCTCTAGGTCGTAGAAATGTCCAAATACAGAGAATTTGGTTTTTAGTTCATCTGCGTAGACAAATTCCACTAATAACCTCGTTTTTTAAAACATAACGTTTTTAATAACGCGATGCGCTTTTTGCGGTCGCTGTTAATTTGCTTGTTATATTTTGATTTGATAGATACATGTTAAAAAGTTAAATAAATAATTGATACGAAAATAACATTAAATACTATAAGTGACAAAAATATATTTAATAGGTAGTTACGATACTTTTTGTTGTATGAAATAAAATATGGAATGTCATTTTCTTCAAACTCTTGTTTCCAGCGTGTAGCGCTAATAAACATTGCCTTTGCACGTAGATTATATTTGTACTTTTGTTTTATGCTTTCTGGTAATAATTTGGACGAACAATGGATATTGTAAATTGAGTATGCAATTACAAGGAAGCAATATCCTGCTGCAAAATATAGAAGTAAGTAAGTGTCCATTTAATAAATATAACTTGTCGATATGAAGCCTTCTAAAACTTCATATTTTTTATAATATACACCTTTTAAGACTTCATATTACGATATTTAAGGGCAAAAACAGTCATAGCATAAGCAGTTACTAATGCACTAATTAAAAGGATTTTTATCATGGATGAATCAGTTACGTTTCGATCCACAAAACCCAAATTGATGGATCAAGTGCCATTGTCCGAATGAATTATTCAGCATATCCCTATGCTTCACCCTTTCAGGGCTTACGTGAAAAACTGTTCCATACAGTTTTTTCGAACCTACAGATGACAAAATAATAACTACTCATCATCCCTCAAAACAATCACCTGCCAATCTCCCTCAAAATCAACACTCACCTGAACCCGAATCGGCCGACAGCAAACCGAACAGTCCTCATAATAATCCTGCTCACTAACCGAATCATCAATCAACAGCTCAATGCTCTCACCGCAATAAGGACAGCTAATATTACGATTTAACAGTTCCATGGTCAGAAAACAGTATGTACCGCGTGGCTAGCCATGCCTGGTTTCAAGTAGCGTCATAGTTAGTGCAGGCCAGTAAGTAATAATCAATACCGCAAGGAATAAAATCAGCATAAACGGAATGGTGGCATGATACAGCTCAGTGATGGGCTTATTAAAACGATAACTGGCAATAAAAAGGTTCATACCAACAGGCGGCGTAAAGTAACCTATCTGCATATTGGCCAGAAATATAATACCGAAATGGATCGGATGAATGCCGTAGCCCACGGCGATGGGTAATGTTAACGGCACAATAATGACCAGTGCGGAAAACACATCAAGCATCATGCCCAGCAGAAGTAAAAATATATTTAGCAGCATTAAAAATGTTAACTTGCTATCTATATGCTCGCGGATAAAAGCAAACAAGCGGGACGGTACTTCTGCATCAATCAGGTAATTGGTAGATGCCAGTGAAACGCCAAGGATAATTAACACACCACCGACGAGCACCATGGAATCACGCATAATGGAAGGTAATTGTATAAACTTCACTTCACGCAGTATCAGTACTTCTACGATCAATACATACGTTACAGCAACTGCCGCCGCTTCTGAAACGGCAAAGTAACCACTATAAATTCCACCTAGCAGCACAAAAGGCAAGGGTATTTCCCAGATTGATTCACGTATCGCACTAACCAGCTCCCTTGAATCAAACGCTGTTGTTGGCCTATTTTCACCCATACTCTTATACATGCTCCATGCCACCAGAAGCGCCAGCATTAGAAACCCGGGCAATAAACCTGCAATAAATAAATCATCGATTGCCACTGGCTGCTCAAGGTCCATTTGCTGCGCAATGACACCATATAAAATCAGTGCAATAGAAGGTGGAAATAACAGGCCTAAACTGCCGGAGGATGTAATAAGGCCAAGGTTAAATCGCTCTTCATAACCTGCCTGCTGCATTGCCGGATACAGGATTGCGCCAAGTGCAATGATGGTTGCGCCAGAGGCGCCGGTGAGGGCAGTAAAAAATGCGCAGGCAAATAGTGAAACCACGGCAAGGCCACCCGGCATCCAGCCCAGCAGGATATTGGTCATCCGTACCAGTCGGTGTGAAGCTTTGCTTTCACCTAACACGTAACCGGCAAAGGTAAATAATGGAATAGCCAGCAGAACGGGGGTATCGACAATACGGTATATTTCTATGGCAATGACCGATAAATCGATGTCTTTGCTGTAAAAACCGATTAATGCGCTGCTTGCAATAATGGCGAACAATGGCGCACCAAGAATAACCAGCAAAACAAGTATCAATGCGCCTGCCATATCTAGATGCTCCTTCTGTGCTTGCCTGCTATACGATGAAAACAGTAATACACCATATCGAAAAGCAATAAGCAGAAAACTAACTGGAATGATCAGCGCGGTAACCCATGCTGGTACTGAAGCAAACGCGATCGTGCCATATTCATACTCACTGTAGACAAACCGGGCGGCATGCCAGCTGATTAACAGGCAAATAAAAAGTGTGAACAGGTAAACTGAGCCTCGAACATAGGGCAAAGTATTTTGTGGTAAATATTTTGTGAATATATCAATACGAATGTGCTTGTCTTTTCGTGTTGCGACTACAGCGCCGCTAAGACCAACCCATAACACTAACATTCTCAATAAAGGGTCTATCCAGACTACGCCTTCAGCGAACAGGTTTCTTGAAACCACCTGGAACACGGCAAGCAGGACCATGCTGGACAGTATCAATACGAGTAAAGCATCCTCGAATTTATTAATTAGTGAAATGATTTTATTATTACTAACACTCATTGCAATTGGATAACTTAATTCTGCACTGTCTATTAACTCTCAGATCAGAATAATACTTACTTAATATGAAATCCCCGTCATTGCGAGCGATAGCGCGGCAATCTGTTAGTGTCTGATGCACCTCTGTCAAAGATTGCTTCGTTCCTCGCAATGACAAATTTACCAGGATATGTGCATGTTTCATCTTAAGCGAGCACTCCTCTTATCAGACTCTAGATTAGTGCAGCCTCGGTGCATCCGGCTTGTTAACCATGACCGCCTGGTAAAGTTCTTTATTGTAATTATATTTATTTATCATTTCATTAATGACAAGGTCACCTACCTTTATCCATTCAGGTTTTTCTTTGCCATTTAATTTAACAAATTTTACGCCCTGATTAATTAAAGCTTCACGCGCCGCTTCACTATCAATTTTGTTTTGTGCATCTATTGTTTTATATACCTTTGTCATTACTTCACGCACGGTTTGCTGATCTGCTTCACTAAGCTTACTAAAAACATTTTTATCAACGATCATCGTCGCAGCCAGGTAGTTCAAAGGAAGATCAACAGCATAATTAACATGCGTGTGCCATTGCAATGCCAGTGCAGCGATGGGAGAAGTTATTACCGTGTTTATTAATCCTGTCTGCAGTCCTGTTAATACGTCAGATAACGGCAGCGAGATGGGTGTAATACCTACATTACGATAAACAGACAAGCCAACATCACTATTTTCAGGTACCCATGATTTTTGATGCCTGAGGTCATCAAAACTGTTTATAGGTTCCTTTGACATCAAATAAGTAAAACCGCCCTGTGCAATACCAAAACAAATAAATCCCTTATTATCTATTAACTTACTCAACATCGGGTCTGTTACACTTCTTATTCTTTCGGCTTCATCATGACTGGTAAACAAAAATGGCAGACCGTAAATAGTAACGTCCGGTGTTGACTGCGATAGATTACCTATTGTGATGGCGCCGCCATGCAACTGGCCAATACGGATCTTTCTTAACACATTATCATCATTGCCCATTACGCCGCCCGGATAAAATTTAAATTTCACCCTGCCCTGTGTTTTTTCTTTAATTTCTTCAGCACCGGCACGCATCTGTTTCATCCAGAATGTACCGTCCGGCGATAGCGTTGCAATCTTTATTGTTTTGGCAATTAATGCAGGCGAACTAAAACCGGCAAAGGATATTACTAACAACAGTATTGAATATTTAAATATATTTTTCATTATTAACTTTTAATTTTTCATTAACACGCAGTGTTCACGCGTGTTCAAAAGTAATCATCTGCATCCAGTAGCAGTACAGTAGCTTTTTGTTTTGCAAGGGTGTTTAATAATATCTGGTCTTCTGCTCCAGCATTAGCGTCAACGTCTATTACCTGTTTTAATAAGCTGTCATGCAACTCTCGATCAAATAGCATTCGTGCGTATTTCTCAGCATATAATACTTTTGCCATCAGGTTATTACCATGCGAAATCTCAATTGCACGATCAAAATGCTTTTTCGCCAGTTCAGGCTTACCGCCTAATGTTGGCGGCAACAGTGATTCCATCATTGCCATGTATAAATGTGCATTACCATTGCTGACCGTTTCATCTAAATCAATCACACGCTGTATACCGGCTTTGACTTTTGGAAGCTCGGCAATAGCATTCCAGTCCGAATTATTTGCTTCAATAACAGATGCCCAACTGCTAACAAATACAAGTAAAGACTCCGCCTGTACATTCGTTACAGCTTCAAGGCGTTTTTCAAACTGAAAATAAGAAATACTTTTTACATCACAAAAACCTGGGTCTCGAATACACATGGCTTGACTGGCATATACAAAGGCGCGATTAGCCAGTGCTTTTTTACTATCTTGATTATCGGCAAAACTTGAAGCATATGCGCCATACAGTTGAGCACCCGATTCTAACAAGTCAGGATTTTCAGGATCACCCTTAATCATACTGCTGATTAAGATCAGGTAGGCAGGCGCTCCTTGTTTAATCGTTTGTGGATCATCAAACGCCAGTATTGTTGCAGACAGGTCTTCTGCAAATTCTTTTTTTGCATTTGAAACGAACTGCCCACATGCGCTAACACTCAACACGATAAATATTAAGAATACTGGTTTTAGCAAACGAACTTTTATTGATCTAATTTCCATAATATTTGATCAGAATATTGTTAAAATTTGTTAGATACTACAGTAAATTACTTGCAAGGTCTGTATGCACCCAGGTCTTTATACAATTTAATTAGTGTTAACAAGGCCCTAAGTTACTCAGCAAAAATATGGCTTTACATAAAAATAAGACAAGTTCTTAACTGACATAAAAAAAGGCCGGAAAACCGGCCTTTTTTTATGTCAAAATACCTCAATTATTGAACTGCGATTTTCTGCAAACCAGCAAGTGAGCGCACCCATGGTTTTGATCCAGTTTTATATTCCAGCTCAGCAGCGGCTGCATCTGCAGCTTCACGGGTCGGATATATATCAACCAGCACATAAACTATAGATCCTGAAATATCTGTTTTCACCGTCATCAAATCAGCCATATTTTTACTTTGTTTGAACTGCTCAACATTATCGACTGATTTAGCAGCAAAAACCTGAACAGCATAGTTACTGCTAAGCATGGCCATTATGTCCTGGCCCATAATGTCCTGACCAGCGGGTTCCTCCTCCACAACAACAGGTACAATCACTTCTGGTTCGGCCATCTCAGGCTCATACATGATAATAGGTTCTGCTTCCAGCTCTGGCGCAGGGTCAGCAAGTAAAACAGGATCATTCAGTGAAGTATCAGATACTGCTTCATCAGACGGCAGATTTTGAGCCTCAGCCTGATGCTTTCCTTCCCACGGCGATTCATCCGCCTGTGTCCAGGGAGCAGGTGTATTTGAGCAGGCAGCTAGCCCAGAAATGATTAAGACGGATAGTGCAGAACCACTAATATTTTTTATTGTTACAGGCATTTTTGTTCCCCTAAGTATTATTGTTTTCCTGAGCATTATTGTTTTTAAAGAGTGTAGCCCAAATAATTTAATTGTCAGCACTAACCCGGATATTTCATAGGAATGCAGAATTTTGGGGAAATATCCGGGTTAAGCAAAAAAACCTTCAAAACACGCAATAAATAAAAGGAGCCGAAGCTCCTTTTTAAACAAACATCAATTGTTACGATGTTTATGCGACTTCTTCTTCAACTTCCTTCATGCTCAGGCGAATACGACCCTGACGGTCAATTTCTAGCACCTTAACTTTAACAACATCACCTTCAGATAGTTTATCGCTCACATTCTCAACACGTTCTTCACTGATTTGAGAAATATGAACCAGTCCATCTTTTCCAGGCAGAATTTCAACAAAGGCGCCGAAGTCCATTATTTTCTTAACCGTGCCATTGTAGACCATGCCAACTTCAGCATCAGAAGTGATTTGCTCAATACGCTTTCTGGCCTCTTCAGCAGCAGCCAGATCACTTGATGCAATTTTAATATTACCTTCGTCATCAATATCAATGGATGCACCGGTTTCTTCGGTCAAAGCACGAATCACTGCTCCACCTTTACCGATAACATCACGGATTTTATCAGGATGAATCTTCAGGTTCAGGTAACGAGGCGCGTATTCAGACATTTCCGAACTGGTTTCAGAAATGACCTTGTTCATCTCACCGAGAATATAATTACGACCTGCTTTGGCCTGCTCCAGCGCTTTCTCCATGATCTCTTTAGTGATACCGTCGATCTTGATGTCCATCTGTAATGCACAGATACCGTTTTCAGAACCAGCCACTTTAAAGTCCATATCGCCGAGATGATCTTCATCACCCAGGATATCGGAAAGTACCGCAAAATCATCACCTTCTTTGATCAGACCCATGGCAATACCGGCAACAGGCGCCTTGACTGGTACACCGGCAGCCATCAGAGACAGACTGGTGCCACAGACAGAAGCCATCGAGCTTGAACCATTCGATTCAGTGATCTCTGAGACAACACGGATGGTGTACGGGAAATCCTCTTCGGATGGCATGACGCCTAACACGCCACGTTTCGCCAGACGGCCATGGCCGATCTCACGACGTTTCGGTGAACCCACCATGCCGGTTTCACCGACACAGTATGGAGGGAAGTTGTAATGCAGCATGAATGATTCACGGTATGTACCATCAAGCGCATCGATAATCTGTGCGTCACGCGCTGTACCTAATGTGGTAACAACCAGAGCCTGTGTTTCACCACGAGTAAACAGTGCGGAACCATGAGTACGTGGAAGCACGCCTGTACGTACAGTAATGGCGCGAACATCTGAGGTAGTACGACCATCGATACGTTTTTCACCCGCAATATAACGAGATCGAACAATTTTCTTTTCTAACTTGCCAAAAGCGCCTTTAATCTGGTCTTTTGACCAGCCATCATCTGACTGTAAAGCCTCAACTGCAGCTCTTCTCGCCGCTTTAACCGCATCCTGACGCGCCATTTTTTCAGCAATCTGGTAGGCCTCTGTAATAGCCGCTGTACTTGTTTCAGCAACTTTAGCCGCCAGCGCTTCATCTGCTGCAGGTGCAATATATTCCCACTTAGGATTGCCCACTTCCGCAGCAAACTCACTAATAGCAGTAATAGCCGCTTGCATCTGCTCATGACCGTACATTACAGCACCTAACATCACTTCTTCAGAAAGCAGTTTGGCTTCAGACTCAACCATCAATACTGCATGGCTAGTACCAGCGACCACCAGGTCAAGCTCAGAGGTTTCCAGCGCTTCTTTATTTGGATTCAATAAGTATTCACCGTCTTTATAACCAACGCGAGCAGCTCCCAGAGGGCCTGCGAAAGGCACACCAGCTATACATAAAGCCGCAGAAGCACCAAGTATTGCTGGAATCTCAGGATCGATATCGCCACTCATAGAAACAACGGTAGCAACGATTTGACATTCGTTAGTAAAACCTTTTGGAAATAAAGGGCGGATCGGACGGTCAATCAGACGACAGGTTAATATTTCTGCTTCACTAGGACGGCCTTCACGACGGAAGAAACCACCTGGAATTTTACCCGCAGCGTAAGTACGCTCCTGATAGTTAACCGTCATCGGGAAGAAGTCTCTACCCTCTTCTGACTCTTTAGAACATACAACAGTAACAAAAACAACTGTGTCGCCCATGCTGATCATTACCGCACCGGATGCCTGCCGAGCGATTTCACTCGTTTCCATCGTTACTGTTAGATCGCCATACTGAAATGATTTTTTAATTGCTGTAGGTATCACTTTATTTATTCCCAAATCAGATCCAAAAATTATAATCGGCCTGATATTTGTCAAATTTAGATGATGAAAAGCATAAAAGCACTGAATCCAGACCCGCTATCGACTGCAGGAAAGTTATTCAGTGGTTTCTATTACTCGTTTGTATTATCGGCCCCGTGTTATCTTCTTAGGCCCAGGCTGGAAATCAGCTCTTTATAACGATCAACGTTTTTGCCTTTAAGATAATCCAGCAATTTACGACGCTGGTTAACCATGCGTAATAAACCACGACGTGAATGGTGGTCGTGTTTGTGCTCTTTAAAGTGCTCTGTTAATTGCACGATGCGAGTTGTTAATAACGCAACCTGAACTTCAGGAGAACCTGTATCTCCTTCTTTTTGCTGGTATTTTGCTACAACTTCGCCTTTTTCTGCGGTCGATAAAGACATGAATACTCCAAACTAAAGTTTTGACCACGTAATAATGGTCGGTAATAAAAGGATGGCGATTTTATCACTTATTGAAGCGACACAAAAGCATTGTTTATAAATGATTCTTCAATCATTTCGGCTGTGTATATAGCGCACATCATGAAAAACTTTTAAAAGCTTTATTTCTCCGCAAATGAACGCTAATACACGCAAGTAAAATCTTTTTTTAAAGTCCACAGATGAACGCAGATAAACACAGATAAACACAGATAAAGATATTTATTGCTTGAAACATCTGTGTTTATCTGCGTTCATCTGTGGATAATTGTTTTTTGCTTTTAGATATTTGCGTGCATTTGCGTTCATTTGCGGAAAATTTCGTTTTCTAAGCACACTGCTTAATCATTCGACGCGGCGCTACCATGCCGTCATCCTGGATTTCACCAAGGCCTAAAAAATAATCCTGGTCGTAGATTCGAACCCAGCCCTGGGTCGGTGCATTGGGAACCATCACGGCCTGTCCCTGCTTCACATAGAAAGCAGCATCCGCACTCAAATGCACATCCGGCCAGTTGGCAACACCGCTATCAATAGGTTGCAGGCAGGCATCAAGTACTTTATTGCCCTGCTCTGCCAATGCTGTTAACTGATCGACGGTCAGCATCTCACCTGAATAAGGACCGACACTTAATCGGCGCAGGGCAGTAATGTGGGCGCCTTTGTGAATTTTTTTCGCAATATCTTCAACCAGTGTGCGCACATAAGTGCCTTTTGAGCAACTAACCTCAAGCTCAAGAAAAACCCGTTGCTGATCATCTTTAATCAACGATTTAAATTCGATATCATAAATAGTGATTTTTCTCGGTTTTCGCTCAACCTCAATTCCCTGTCGGGCCAGTTTATACAGGCGCTCACCATTATGTTTCAGCGCAGAGTACATTGGCGGTATTTGCTCTATCTCACCAATAAATTCTGGCAGCACTTTTTTTATATCCTGCTCTGTTATTGAGGAAACATCCGACGTCTCAATAACTTCTCCTTCTGCGTCACCAGTAGTCGTGCTAACACCCAGCTGGCAGGTAAGAAGATAGCGCTTGTCTGAGTCAAGCAGGAAGGCTGAAATTTTTGTGGCTTCGCCAAAACAAACAGGCAACATGCCTGTGGCCAGTGGATCCAGGCTACCTGTATGGCCGGCTTTGGCGGCGCCAAACAGGCTTTTTACTTTTTGCAGAACATGGTTAGAACTGGAACCCTGCGGTTTATCCAGTAACAGTACACCGCTAACGTTACGACCTTTATTTTTTCTTCTGCTCAAAACTAAATACTCTCTTATTAAAAAACTCAAAAACTTTAGAAAATCAAAGTCCACAGATGAACGCAGATGAACACAAATATTTAAGAAACTAACAACGTCTTTTCTCTGTGTTCATCTGTGGATATAAAAATGCTTTTGCTGGAATGTATTGTTAACGGCAAAGCAATGCCCGATAAAACCTTTAATCTTCGTTATCCCCCTGTTTATTGTCATGTCTAATGGCTTCACTGATTAATTCATCCATGGCTTCACCACGTATGACGCTATCGTCAATAACAAATTTCAGCGTCGGCACAATACGCGCACGGATGCGATGAGCGATTTCTTTACGAACAAAACCCACCGCATGATTCAATATTTCGACTGATTCAAGCTGATCTTCAGAATTTAGAACAGAGCAGTAAATAACGGCATGACTCAAATCACGACTCATGCGAACTTCAGTAAAGGAGACAAAACCCAGGCGCGGATCTTTAATATCATTACGTACTATTTCAGCCAGCTCACGACGAAGTTGTTCCGCCATACGTTGACTACGTGAAAACTCTTTAGGCATTAATCCAAAGTCTCATATAATGTTCTTTGTTGCACATCATCATGACCGTCGGTGACCAGGATGGTCACCGCAAGTGTACAGGGATGCCATGTTTTTATCTTTCTGGATAGCGTATCTTGATGATGCGTAGCAAACAACCTGCGCAATTAAAGAGAACGCTCAACTTCTATACGTTCGAATACTTCGATCTGGTCACCAACTTTGACTTCGTAATTTTTCACACCGATACCACATTCGGTACCACTATGAACTTCTTTTACATCATCTTTAAAACGACGCAGTGACTCAAGCTCACCTTCAAAGATGACGACATTATCGCGCAGTACACGAATTGGCGAGTCTTTACGCACCACACCTTCGGTAACAAGTGAACCCGCTATCTGACCATATTGTGGCGACTTGAATACTTCCTGCACTTTTGCCAGACCAATAATTTGTTCACGATATTCTGCTTTCAGCATACCGGTGAGTGCTTTGGTTACTTCATCAATCAGCTCATAAATAATACTGTAGTAATTAAGTTCAACACCACGTTCAGCAGCGGCGCGACGTGCTGCGGCATCTGCACGCACATTAAAACCGATTACAATAGCGTTTGATGCTGCCGCCAGGCTGATGTCTGTTTCATTGATACCGCCGACACCTGAACCAATAATACGCACATCAACTTCATCATTATCTGCCGCCAGTTTTAATAAGGAATCACTGATAGCGAACAATGTACCCTGTACATCAGCTTTTAACAGAACATTTAATTTCTTAACTTCACCCGCCTGCATCTGCTCAAACATGGATTCCAGTTTATTGGCCTGCTGAGTTGCAAGACGCATATCACGCGCTTTGTGCTGACGATTTTGTGATACGTCCCTGGCGGTACGCTCATCAGCCAGCACCTGCATTTCATCACCCGCATTAGGTGTATTAGATAAACCAATAATAACGGCCGGCATAGATGGGCCGGCTGAGTCAATGCTGTTACCAAACTCATCATACATGGCGCGCACACGACCAAAGTCTTCACCAGCGAGCATGATGTCGCCTTTTTTGATGGTGCCTTCCTGCACCAGCACGGTTGTAGTAACACCTCGACCTTTATCCAGCGCAGCTTCAAGCACCACACCTTTGGCCAGACCTTCTGGCGTTGCCTGCAGTTCCATCAATTCTGCCTGTAAAGAAATTGCATCCAGCAAGGTATCAATACCCTCTCCTGTCTTTGCAGAAACATTCACGAAAATATTTTCGCCGCCCCACTCTTCAGGAATAATTTCATAGTTACCCAGTTCGCTTTTTACACGATCTGGGTCGGCGCCTTCTTTGTCGATTTTATTAATCGCAATAATGATTGGCACATCAGCCGCTTTCGCATGCTGTATGGCTTCAATAGTTTGCGGCATCACACCATCATCAGCCGCCACTACAACAATGACGACATCAGTCGCATTGGCGCCACGCTCACGCATACTGGTGAAGGCTGCATGGCCAGGTGTATCCAGAAAGGTAATTACACCTTTATCAGTTTCTACATGATAAGCGCCAATGTGCTGAGTAATACCGCCAGCCTCGCCCGCCGCAATTTTTGACGAACGAATATAATCCAGCAGCGATGTTTTACCGTGGTCAACGTGGCCCATAATGGTGACAACAGGTGGGCGCGATTTCATGTTCAAATTAGATGTATCACGTGCAAGCAGTTCTTTTTCGTAATCATCTTCATTAACAACAACCGGGTTGTGCCCCAGCTCTTCAATTACCAGTACTGCTGTATCCTGATCAATTACCTGGTTAATGGTCGCCATCACGCCCATCTTCATCAACGCTTTGATGAGTTCACCTGCCTTCATCGACATGCGTTTTGCAAGCTCATCAACGGTAATGGTGTCAGGTACAGTTACATCATGGACAATTGCTTCAACCGGTTTTTCAAAACCATGTTTAGCATCTTGCGACGCAACCGACCTTCTTCCCACTTTGCCTTTTTTCTTGTGCCGTTTACCACTTTGGTCAGTAGAAACATGTAATTCTTTACGGCCATATAAAGTGCTTTTGTCTTTATGGTCTGCTTTATGTTTTTTCGATACTGTCTTCTGCTCACGCGCCTGCTGGGCCTGCAATTCATCAGGAGTAAGTACTTTCTCTTTTGCGCCAGCGCCAGCTTTTGCCTGTTTAGCCTGTCGGGCAGCATGTTCTTCTTTTTGTTCAGCTTCTGTCTTCACCCTGCTTTCTTCTATACGCGCCTCTTCTGTCAGCTTCTCCTGTTCGCGCTGCTCAGCTCGTTGACGTTTTAACTCGCGTTCCTGCTCGCGCAGCTCTTCTCTTTGCGCCTGGTCAGCACGAAGTTGTTCTAATGCGGTGATTTCATCAGGTTTTTCTTCACCTGCTGCACTGACTTCCGGTGCTACAGGACGGCTAATGGTGCGTTTACGACGAACTTCAATAGAAACCGTTTTTCCACCTGAGGCGCCAACTTTTACTTCACTAACCGATTTGCGTTTTAGTGCAATCTTGCGTGGTTTACTCACAGCATCAACACTGCTGTCCTTGCCGTGCTGACTTCTTAAGTAGCCTAACAAAGTCATCTTATCTGAATCAGATACCAATGAATCTGGCGTGTTGATATCCAGACCTGCATCTTTTATCTGTTCAAGTAAACGTTCGACCGGTGTGCCAACCACACCTGCAAGTTGTTTTACTGTTACTTCAGCCATTGAAACTCTCTATCATTGTTTTGCTTTTTATACTGCTTATTTTAGCCGCTTGTTCCAGGCCGCCTGTTTCAAACCAAATATTCCTGGCCGCTTACTCTGTTACAGCTTCGGTTTGATCTTCGGTTTGATCATCATCGGCAAACCATGGAGCACGCGCCGTCATGATTAACGTAGAAGCACGTTGTTCATCCATTCCTTCAATTTCCATTAATTCATCAACCGCCTGCTCAGCTAAATCTTCCATTGAACAGACTCCTTTGAGCGCCAGGGCATTTGCCAGCTCCATGTCCATGCCTTCCATTGCCAGCAGGTCTTCCTGCGGTTTGTTTTCTTCCAGTACTTCTTCAGTCATAATTGCCTGCGTTAACAGGTAATCGCTTGCACGATTACGTAATTCAGCAACGATGCCTTCATCAAACTCTTCAATATTTAATAATTCCGCTTCAGGCACATAAGCAACTTCTTCAATGGTTGTAAATCCTTCAGCAACCAGGATTTCAGCGAGTTCTGTATCGACATCCAGATGCTTGGTAAAGACTTCAAGATATTTTGCGCCCTCCTCAGTACTTTTGGCTTCAGCTTCCTGCTCGGTCATTACATTGAGTTCCCAGCCCGTCAACTCACTGGCCAGGCGAATATTCTGGCCGCCACGACCAATTGCCATGGCAAGTTTATCTTCGTCAACGGCAATATTCATGCTCTTGGCGTCTTCATCAACCACCAGGGAAAGCACCTCGGCCGGTGACATGGCATTAATCACAAACTGAGCCGGATCTTCATTCCATAAAATAATATCGACACGCTCACCACCAATTTCATTCGATACCGACTGCACTCGTGAACCGCGCATACCGACACAGGCGCCCACCGGATCAATTCGATTATCGAGTGCTCTCACCGATATTTTTGCGCGCGAACCCGGATCACGTGCACCACCCATAATTTCAAGCAGACCCTGATCGACTTCAGGCACTTCCAGCTTAAATAGCTCAACCAGAAATTCAGGCGCAGTACGACTGATAAACAACTGGGGGCCGCGGGTTTCGGAACGCACTTCTTTTAAATAGCCACGTAAGCGATCACCGGGACGTACCGCTTCGCGAGGGATCATATCAGATTTAGGGATAAAACCTTCAACACCGCTGCCCAGGTCCAGGTATACATTGCCGCGTTCTACCCGTTTAACGGTACCCATCACCAGTTCGCCTTCACGGCCCTGGTAGGCTTCAACCACGCGCTCACGTTCAGCTTCGCGGACTTTCTGTACTATGACCTGTTTTGCGGTTTGCGCTGCAATACGACCAAATTCTACCGATTCAATCTGTTCTTCAACGTAATCACCCACCTGAATATCCGGGTCATCTATCTGTGCTGCTTCCAGTGTGGTTTCACTCAAAGGATTTTCCATGGGCGCATCATTATCGATCACTAACCAGCGACGAAAAGTATCATAGTCACCGGTATCACGATTTATGTTTACACGTACTTCGATGTCCTTAGCGTTTTTCTTACGTGTTGCGCTAGCAAGTGCTGCCTCGATGGCCTCAAATATAATCTCTTTTTCAACGCCTTTCTCATTGGAAACGGCGTCTGCAACGTAGAGAATTTCCTTGCTCATGGTTTAAACCTCATTAAATAACTAATCACTTATTAAATAACAATAAAATTTTTATTAACTACTATCACTGCGACAATGTTCCGCCGGTCTAGTACTCAGGAACGATACGCGCCTTTTCAATAGCGTTCATTGGTAAACTAATTTCTTCTGTGTCCGTTTCAAGAACCAGCACTTCTTCAGTTACTTCCAGCATACGGCCTTTAAAATTACGCTGTCCGTCCAGTGGCATCATCGTTTTCAACTTGACCATTGAACCGGTAAAACGCTGAAAATCCTGCAATCGTCTCAAAGGCCGGTCCAGACCCGGTGATGAAATCTCCAGGTTAAACTGGCCACGTATCGGCTCTTCAACATCAATCAGCGCGCTGATTTGATGGCTCACAGCCGAGCAGTCATCAACAGTCACACCGCCTTCCTTGTCGATATAAAGTCGCAAAACACCGTGTTTTGGATTGGGGAAGTGCTCGATTTCAATCAAATCAAAGCCCATGCCATTGACCACCGGCTCAAATAATTCCCACAAATGTGTCTGCTCTCGTCTCATCTGGCTCTTTCTAAAACTGCACCCTGATACTACAGCTGCTGGATAAATCATTATCAATCAATAATTTATTCGTAGTAACAAAAAGGCCCCGTAAACGGAGCCTTTTCCAAAATTCTTGCAAATAATAGAACTCCGAAACTACGCTCCGGTATGTCTATGCCACCAAGAAAACTAATTTTGGCAGTAGCGGGGCAGGATTTGATCCTACAACCTTCCCACGGTAATTAAACCATGAGACCGACTACTCA
>CAVYHW010000038.1:0-13373 GCA_963768215.1 uncultured Gammaproteobacteria bacterium | reverse complement strand
TATCTATTTTGGATGATTTAATCTTTTTACTACCAAACATTATCAAGCTCCTCCGGCAGTCAAATCTGACCACGCAAATTGTTCTTCTACAGCTTTGATTTTACCAGTACTCGGCTTCACTTTTACGTGAAGAGAATCTGCTTGAAATGCATCCGGTAAATTCATCACTCCTTCAAATTTTTGAAAATATTTAAACCCAAACTTCATCGGTTTTTTTACATCTTTTGAAACATCCGCTAACTGTAACGTTACCGGCTTTCCTTCGTTCATGCCTTCGATACTGACATCAACCGTACCACGGGCAATTTGATCATTCCGACCACGCTGGCTAACCATAATCTTGTAATGATAACCACCCGCCTCATTTTTCTTCAGCTGAATTGTCTGAATCGCGACACTTCTCGCGCCCTGCTCTGGCGCCACAATACTTTTATAAAACGACAACTCCTTTTTTAATTCCAGTTTCTCATTTTGAGCCTGCGCCAGGGTCTTTTTTAACTGCCCAGACGCATCATCATCAATTTGGTTGTTACGTTCAAGCATAGTCGCTCGTCGATTAGTTTCAACAATTTCAGCCTGAGATTCTTCTAATTGTTTCTTTAATTGATCTATATATGCATCGGTGCCAGCACTATCGAAACCGGCAGAATTACGGCCATACTCAAAAGCAGCCCATAGTGAAACCAGTATAAGACAAATAAAAAAAACAAAATTCAACAGCCATAAAGCAGGACGCTGTATGGTAATAATCTTACGAGTCTGTCTCGGTTTCATAGTCATCATTTCCTGGTCATGGCAGTAAAGCGACCTGATTTAGCCCCAGGGTTTCATCAAATCCGAGCATAATGTTCATGTTCTGGATAGCCTGACCGGCGGCGCCTTTCACCAGATTATCTATCACAGACGACACCACAACAGTATCTCCCTGCTGTGGTATAAAAACCGAAATACGGCAGTTATTCGCTCCTTTAACGGAACGTGTTTCCGGCATTGTACCTTCTGGTAATACATCGACAAAAGGTTCATCCGCATAACGATCCATATACAGCTTGTGCAGGTCGTAAATTGCAATATCTGATTTTATCGTTGCATACAGGCTGGCTTCGATACCACGAATCATTGGCGTAAGATGAGGCACAAAAGTTAAACCAACTTCATTTGAGGCCAGAGAAGCCAGGGTTTGTTTGATCTCCGGCAAATGCCTGTGACCATTAACTGCATAAGCCTTGAAATTTTCAGCCGACTCAGCCTGTAATGTTGCAACGCTTGCACCACGGCCTGCGCCACTGACACCTGACTTTGCATCCGCAATCAAATGCTGGTCATCAATTAAGTCATTTTCAATTAGCGGCAAAAAACCGAGGGTAACGGCCGTTGGATAACAACCGGGATTAGCAACGACCCTGGCAGATTTAATCAGTTGGCGGTTTATTTCCGGTAAACCATAAACAGCTTCTGCCAGAACTTCTACACAGGCATGGTCCATAGCGTACCATTGTTTCCAGACGCTGGCATCGCGCAGCCTGAAGTCAGCCGCCAGATCAATAACACGCACACCTTTTTCAATAAGCCCGGGCGCCATCTTCATGGCCGTGCCATTTGGCGTAGCAAAAAATACCACGTCACATTCAGCCAGTGTTTCCAGTGCCGGCTCACTAAAGCTTAGATCAGTAAATCCCCTTAAATTAGGAAACATATCGGCCACTTTGTTGCCAGCTTCCGAACGAGAAGTGATATATTTCAAATCCACCTGCGGATGCGCAACCAGCAAACGTAATAATTCAACACCGGTATAACCCGTCCCGCCTACAACAGCTACCGCTAACATTCAAATTCCTCAATATAATTGTGCCCGTTAATATTACAGATGCTATTACCGGTATTTAGTTTTAATGCTATTTCCTATAATAATATTTCACAATGGCTTAAAGCACGTTAATATGTCCAGATTAAATAAGCATAGACAGTTAGACTTAACTTTACCTGTTAAGTCTTTATTATACTTTAAGTATTTTAACTCTTCACAAACTTAACCAGAGGTTTCTTAAATGTTATGGGTTAAAGCCTTCCATATTATTTTCATGGTGACCTGGTTTGCAGGTTTATTCTATCTGCCGCGCCTTTTTGTTTACCATGCTGAAGCAAAAGACGAAACCAGCAACCAGCGCTTTAAGGTCATGGAACGTAAACTGTTTTACGGCATCATGACACCCGGCGCGATTATCACGATTATACTGGGATTCTGGTTAATTCATCTGATGGCATATGGCGTTCTATACAGCTTCTGGCTGCAGGCCAAGTTATGTCTAATTGTTATTCTGGTGATCTATCACATTTATTGTGGAAAGTTACTCATCGATTTCAAAAACGACAATAATCAACGAAGCCATGTCTGGTATCGCTGGTTTAATGAATTCCCGGTAATTATATTGATTGCAGTGGTTTTACTGGTTGAGCTGCAACCTGTATAGAAGTCGTTTGTCTTTGGTTGTTTGTCTTTAGACTAACAACAAATGACCAAAGACAAACGACTTCTTATTTACGTATATCGCTCAAACTGGCTCAAAGCCTGCTTATAGACATTCCGTTTAAAAGCAATGATTTCGTCGACCGGTGTCCAGTAATCCACCCACCGCCAACAGTCAAATTCCGGTTTATCACTGCAACATAAATCAAAATCACTTTCACGGCCTATCAGCCGTAAAAAAAACCAGATCTGTTTTTGCCCAATGCACAATGGTTTAGATCGTCGGCGCAATAGATGCTCAGGAATCCGGTAACGTAACCAGTCATCTGTTTTGTCGACAACATCTACATGTTCAGGCAGCAATCCTGTTTCTTCAAATAATTCACGGTACATCGCATCTGTGGGCGACTCGTCTTTATTGATTCCTCCCTGAGGGAACTGCCAGGTCTTTTGACCAGCTCGACGCGCCCAGAAAACTTTACCTTCAGAATTACCCAGGATGATGCCTACATTAGCTCTAAAGCCTTTAGAATCAATCACTTAAACACCATCAGAGTAAGCCACATATCATCAAATATGGCACACTCATGTAAATTATTAATATAAATATAATAACAGACCAATAAAATAATAAAAGTTTTAAAGCATGAAAAAAACACATTAAGTCATAAAAAATCAACGTTATATTAGAGCCTTCTAATGTTTCACTGGTAATTAATACCCATATCACCAAGTTAAGATTGAGCCCAGAGCAATAAACCCGTATTATCGCGCACTTTATTACTGACCCGTATTTCAAAAAAATGGCGCTGGCACTGTTCGACCTTGACAACACCTTACTGGCTGACGACAGCGACTTTCTCTGGGGCTGTTTCCTGGTAGACAAAGGCCTGGTCGACAAATCAACTTACGACGAAGCCAATAAACGTTTTTATGACGATTACAAAAAGGGCACACTGGATATTTTTGAGTTTCTGGCCTTTTCTCTCAAGCCATTGACCCAGTACTCAACTGAAAAACTCAGCCAACTGCATAGTGAATTTATGCACAAGCATATCCGGCCGGTAATGACAGAAAAAGGCATCAAACAAATACAGCATCACCGTGACAGAAGGCGACACCACGGTTATCATTACCGCAACTAACAGTTTTGTCACTGCGCCCATTGCCGATGCATTTCAGGTCGACGACCTGATCGCGACGGAGCCGGAAATGGTTGATGGTAAATACACCGGCAAAGTTGCAGGTACTCCTTGTTTTCAGCAGGGCAAGGTGACACGGCTAAAGCAGTGGCTGGAGAAAACTTCACACAACCTTAAAGACAGCACCTTTTACAGTGACTCACATAATGATCTTTCATTACTGGAATGTGTCAGCAAACCTGTTGCCGTTGACCCTGATGATGAATTAAAAGCAACTGCATTAGAAAGAAACTGGGAAATTTGCAGTTTTAGATAAACAACCTTTCTGCAAAGATAAGTTTTTTTATCCACAGATGAACGCAGATAAACACGGATTAAAATTTTGTAAAGCTTTTTCTTAGCAAACTTCGCGTCTTTAGCGGTATTGAATGCTTTTAAATAATTAAAGTTTTATCTGTGTTTATCGGCGTTCATCTGTGGATTAAATAACTCTCAAGTAAGCGCACCATTTTTTCTCCAGCACTTTGTGTATCCTAATGCGTTGATCTAACTCGCAAAATGCAATCAAAATATCAACATCATTTCAACTGCAAACCACACTTGAAAACTCATAATCCTGAATAAAGTCACAAAAAGGCAAACACGGCCAAAAGAAAATACTTGACTATTTTACTTGGTTATTTATCATAGTAGATACACACAAGTGGAGGACATATCATGCATATTCGAACAACAACAGATCCAGTCTCATTACGCGATGTTCCCGATCCCGAGCATCACCCCTGCCTGTACGAGGGAGATGGTGAAAATGGCCTGGAAATATATTTCGAAAATGAAGAAAACAAAAAAATTTATATGGACATGGAACTAGAGGGCAAAAAAGTGCTTAAAGGCGATGACTCGGAGGATTATATTGCCGAAGGCTAAAATCACATAAATAGCTGTTAATTCAGCCCCTTAACCCATACGGATACCGGGTTGAGGGGTAACAACCAACAAAGGAGACGTATCATGTTAAGAAGACTGTTCTTTTTATTTCCTGATGAACCACATGCCCAGCGTGCGGTAGATAAATTAGCGACTCTCGATATTCCCAAACGAAGGATTCATGCAATCGCAGAAGGTGTTGAGCTTAAATCCCTGCCACCAGCAACTCAGCGACAGAAAAACGATACTGCTTTTCGTCTCGAATGGTTTTTCTGGCGTGCGAACATGGCCGTATTTGTATTTGCACTGGCCGCATTGATTGCTGCGTTAGTAATCGGTAATTATTTCTGGGCCATGATCTCTGCCGGCATAATGATTATTACTTTTATTGCGGGTGAGCAATTTGCTGTTCATATCCCAGATGTACATCTGACCGAGTTTACCGATGCCTTAGCACATGGTGAAATTTTATTGATGGTCGATGTTCCATCAAAACGTATCACAGAGATTGAAAGCTTCATACGCCACCATTACCCGGAAGCAATCGTCGGTGGCGTCAGCTGGTCGATAGAAGCTTTTGGTCTATGAGCCGTTCTCAGTAGAAAGTATGCTTCCGCTGATACGTAAAAATGCCTGTATTGAGCAGCATTAACAGGGCCGAGTGCTTTACGGGAAATATTTCAGCTTACTGTAGCGGCTCTAGCAGTTGCTGAAAAGCAGCGGGTGAAACGTATTGCAATACTTCTTTTGAATCCTCATGAAGCGCGATATCAAGCCCTTTGAGCGGATACAGAAAATGCGTCACCCCCTCCTCTAGCTGTATCCGCTTATCCGGTTCACCAAAGCGCGCCAGTATCACGGCTTCATCCAGGTTTGTCGCAGGAATAAAAGTGATGCCGGTAATCGTCTCATTTAAAACCTGGGTTAAATCATCTTCTGACAACATATATTTTTTTGCCTTACCGGTAGCCATATATTCCGATTTCACCGCATTATCACGCCAGCGTGTTATATCCAGTTCACTGGCGTTTGTTTGCAACACCAGTTTTCCCTCAAGCAAGCCAGCACTGTAATGGCCAAAATACATTTCAAGATTACCCGCTTCTTCATTTGAAGCGATAATCGCCAGCTCCATATCACTGCCGAGTATTGCGACCGCATCATATAATTGACTCACACCAATCTTGATGCCAAAAACCTGCGTCGAACCATCGGCTTGAATTTCAATCTGCCACGGCAGGCCGGTCAATGTTGCTTTGTTTTCAGACTGGTCAAGAAAAGGGTATACCGCCAGCACAACGGCCAGTATTGCAAACAGAACAAAAAATATTTTCACTTTTCAACAGGCCACAATAAGAACATAAGGAAGTACGGCAGTAAGAACTTCAGGCTTTAGGCAGAGTAACGCCCTGCTGTCCCTGGTATTTTCCACCGCGGTCCGCGTAGGAGGTTTCACAGACTTCGTCAGACTCAAAAAACAGCATCTGCGCCACACCTTCATTGGCGTATATTTTTGCCGGTAATGGCGTGGTATTGGAAAACTCCAGTGTCACATGCCCTTCCCACTCCGGTTCGAGCGGTGTCACATTAACGATAATGCCACAGCGTGCATAAGTTGACTTGCCTAAACAGACAGTCAGCACATTTCTTGGGATCTTGAAGTGCTCAATAGTACGTGCAAGCGCAAAAGAGTTTGGCGGAATGATGCAGACATCACCGGTGAAATCGACAAAACTGTGCTCGGAAAAGTTTTTAGGATCAACCACCGCCGAATTGATATTGGTGAATATCTTAAAATGGTCAGAACAACGCACATCGTAGCCGTAACTGGAGGTGCCATAGGAGATAAGCCGCTCACCAGCGACACCGGTCCGCACCTGCCCCGCTTCAAACGGCTCAATCATGCCCTGCTCAGCCTGCCGACGTATCCACTTATCAGATTTAATACTCACTCTATACCCCAGATTTCGTGTTCAAAAAACGCCGAGAATTGTAACAGACTCAACCGCATCTGGCGAAAATCAAAAGAGCTATCACCACAGAGGCACAGAGTGCACAGAGAAAATCTTTTTATTTATTAGTGCGCCGCAGGCGCACAATATTAAAACCTCTGTGTACTCTGTGCCTCTGTGGTGAAAATATTTAACATGTAAAACCACACTAGTAGTTACTCCACCACCAGGCGATCAACCACGCGGTAACCCTGAGACAGTTTTAGTCCACGGCGGCCCCTTTCGCCCAGGTAACTATCGAGCTCAGATGCTTTCATGGTTTTATATTTTTTCCCTGAATGTACCACCAGTTTTCCTTTTTCAGGTACAACCGTTATCGCAGCGACAACTTCATCACCGTCCTTTAATAGTTTTGCCGGTATATTGATAATTTTATTGCCTTTGCCTCTCGTCATTTGTGGCAACTGCTCAAGCGGTGTTATTAACATATGCCCGGCAGAACTCACTACTGCAATCTGGTCTGTTTTTACATTACCAACTTTTACCGGTGCTAAAGCCAGCGCCGGCCTGGTTACATTAAGTACGGCCTTACCTTTTTTAGCGTTGGCCTGCATATCACCCAGTCGCACTACAAAACCGTAACCAAAATTACTTGATAACAAATACAGGTCATCAGGGTTGCCAATGGCCACGCCAACAAAATGAGAACCCGGCGTCGGTGTAAAGTAACCGCTTAAGGGGTCACCCTGCCCTCTGGCTGAAGGTAATTTATGTGCTGGTAAAGTGTATGCACGACCGGCAGAATCAAAAAACACTGCCATCTGGTTAGACTTGCCCTGGGCAGAGGCCCGAAAAGCATCACCTGCTTTGTAATTTAGTTTTTCACCATCAATTTCATGACCTTTTGCTGAACGCACCCAGCCTTTGCTGGATAACACGACGGTAATAGCTTCATTTGGAATCAAAGCTGTTTCGTTCAGTGCCTGCGCTGCATTGCGCTCAACAATCGGTGAACGTCTGTTGTCGCCATACTTTTCTGCGTCAGCAATAATTTCTTTTCGAATTAATGTTTTTAAACGTACTGCTGAACCCAGTATCTTTTCCAGATAGTCACGTTCTTCTTCCAGTTCACTTTGCTCACCTCGAATTTTCATTTCTTCGAGCCTGGCCAGGTGACGTAACTTCAATTCAAGAATAGCTTCCGCCTGGGTATCGGTAATTTTAAAACGCGCCATCAATACCGGTTTGGGTTTGTCATTTTCACGAATAATGGCAATCACTTCATCGATATTTAAAAAGGCAATTAACAAAGCATCCAGTATATGCAGACGATTATTGACCTTGTCCAGTCGCCATTGCAGGCGACGACGTACCGTTACCGTTCTAAACTTCAACCATTCTTCTAACAGCGAACGTAAATCTTTAACCTGTGGCCGGCCATCAATGCCAATCATGTTCATATTGACGCGGTAGCTGCGTTCCAGGTCTGTGGTAGCAAATAAATGCGCCATCAGCTCTTCAATATTCACCCGGTTAGAACGCGGCATAATAACCAGGCGTGTCGGATTTTCATGATCTGATTCATCACGCAAATCTTCAACCATGGGCAATTTTTTCGCTGTCATCTGTGCAGCAATTTGCTCTAAAATCTTGTTGCCTGAAACCTGGTAAGGCAGTGCAGTAATAATTACCGCACCATCTTCCATTTCATAAACGGCGCGCTGCCTGATGCCGCCACGGCCAGTCTGATAGATTTCCAGAATATCTTTTTTAGGCGTAATAATTTCAGCTTCAGTCGGAAAATCCGGCCCCTGAATATGCTCACATAAGTTCCTCTAAGCGTCGATTTCGGACTTTCCAGTAAACGCACACAGGCAGCTGGCGACTTCTTTTAAATTATGTGGCGGAATATCCGTCGCCATACCCACAGCAATACCCGTACCACCGTTTAATAAAACATTCGGCAACCTCGCCGGCAGCGTTTCGGGTTCATCCAGAGTGCCGTCAAAATTCGGCTTCCAGTCAACCGTGCCCTGACCCAGCTCAGTCAGTAAAACTTCAGAATATGTCGCCAGACGTGATTCGGTATAACGCATTGCCGCAAATGATTTAGGATCATCCGGCGCACCCCAGTTGCCCTGCCCGTCGACCAGCGGATAACGATAAGAAAAAGGTTGCGCCATCAATACCATGGCTTCATAACAGGCGCTGTCGCCATGCGGATGGTACTTACCTAAAACATCACCCACCGTACGCGCAGATTTTTTATGTTTGGATGATGAGTTTAAACCTAACTCAGACATGGCATAAACAATACGACGCTGCACCGGTTTCAGGCCATCACCAATAAATGGCAGGGCGCGGTCCAAAATCACATACATGGAATAATCCAGGTAGGCTTTTTCGGTAAACTCAGAGAGCGGGAGTTTTTCTATACCTTCAAATTCTAGTTCTGATTGTGAGCTCATAGTTATAAATAGTTATTAGTTAGCAGTTGGCAGTTGGCAGTTTTTTTCTCTGATACCCGTTGATTAACAACAGCGAACGGTAACTCAATAAAATACATTTGTGCCAATGAAGTGAAATCAGAGTATGCGAATTATATGGTAAAACGTTTCTCAAGGCCTACCCATTTATAGATTCTAGGGCCATCGATCCTATAATCTGACTATCAGCCCTTGCAAAACAGCATACAAATTGTACAATTGTCTACATGAAGATTGTATCAGACACAAACATCTTTTTAGCCGTCATTTTTAATGAACCAGAAAAGGATAATATTATTCAGCTTACATCAGGAAATGAAGCTATAGCGCCAGAAATATTGCCGTATGAAGTTGGTAATGCATTGTCTGCAATGATTAAAAGGAAGCAGATAACACAAAAAGATGCATTGAATGCGCAAAAATCACTAAATGACATACCAGTGAGGTTAATGAGTATTGATATTTCCCTGGCGCTAAAATTAGCAATAGATTTCAACATCTATGCTTATGATGCATATTTTTTACAGTGTGCAATAAACCAGTCATGCCCAATACTTACACTGGATAAATCAATGAATAAAGTGGCTAAAGAACTTAATATTCAAATTTTGGAGTAATAAAATGAAAGTATTTACTTATTCAGAAGCACGTCAAAATCTATCGAAACTCCTGATGCTTGCGCAAAAAGAAGAAGTGGAAATTCGTAGAAGGGATGGAACTATATTTTCATTAACTTCAAAAAAAACCAGGACTACATCACCGTTTGATGTTCCAGGGATAAAGACAAAAGCAACGACTGAAAATATTTTAGCCGCGATTAAAGATTCAAGATCGGGTTAAAAAAAGATACGGGGGGCAAGACTTACACAGAAAGATCATTTGTCGGAATTATATGCCCCACCGCTCATTAATCTAGCATTCTTAGTTACATTAGCCGGACCTTTGTGTGGCGCTCAGGCTTCGATCTAATGGGGGAAATTGTTGGTAGAGCAGTGAAAAGAAATGCAACCTAAAACCAAAAACGTTAGGTTCGATTGAAATCACATAACAGTCTAGCTCCGATGTTTATGGAACTCAACACTTCGATAGTCTCCACCTCCGGGTAGTGACCCTGTATGGCGTTGAAGTATATGTTCGTTTTCATCTTTGAATAGTTTATTCCCTAAAACCCTACAATTCTTAGTGAGCTTTACCTCTTAGCGAGACTAAAGATATGACAACCAGAAACTTATGATTAGCGCCTGCTGGTAAATCAGCCTGATCAAAAAGAGTGTGGCGTTATAACAGGATACTGCTATATATACATAAAATAAAAAAGGGAATCACTGTGCCAACTGTTAACAAAACAAGAACTAGAAAAAACACTTCCTTGCGCTGGCGACGGACCAAGATTATTGCCACCATTGGCCCGGCAACAAGCACAACTAAAGCGATTAAAGAATTAATTAAATCCGGGGTAAATGTTTTCCGCCTGAATATGTCACATGGTGATCATAAATATCACCGTATGATATTTAACAGAATACGGCGTTGCGTCAAACAGCTGAATTCACATGCGGCGATATTGATGGACCTGTGCGGCCCGAAAATACGTGTAGGCACATTTGAAAACGATAGTATTCAGTTAACTAGAAACGCCAAAGTCATCATCAGTTGCAATAATGGCATTGGCAGTGACGGATTAATTATCTCTCAGTACAAACAGCTATATAAGGACGTAAAAAAAGGTGAAAGAATTTTGCTCGATGATGGCAACCTTGAATGCCGCGTTGAAGGTGTCAAGGGTAAAGATGTTCACTGTAAAGTGATTTATGGTGGCGAGCTAAAAAACAACAAAGGTTTAAACCTGCCGGACTCTGCAGTTTCCGTCTCAAGCTTTACCGATAAAGATAAAAAAGATGTTCAGTTAGCGATGGAGTTACAGGCAGATTTTGTTGCTTTAAGTTTTGTTCGCACAGCCAGGGACATAGAAGGTTTAAAAAGGTATATGCGCCGCACGGATAAAGAACTTCCTGTAATCGCAAAAATTGAAAGGCCTGAAGCAGTATTAAACATAGATAAAATCATCTGTTCATCTTATGGCATTATGATCGCCAGGGGCGATTTAGGTATTGAGTTGCCGGCAGAAGAGGTGCCATTAATTCAGAAAACCATTATAAATAAAGCAAAATTAAATCAACGCCCGGTAATCGTAGCGACACAAATGATGGAATCTATGATTACAAGTGCAAGACCTACCAGGGCTGAAGTTGGCGATGTTGCAAACGCGGCAATGTCGAGCGCCGATGCTGTTATGCTCTCAGCAGAAACGGCCGTAGGTAAATATCCGCTAAACACAGTAAAAATGATGGATAAAATATTGCGTGAAATAGAGGGACACCAGTGTACTACTGGAATATTTGGCGACGCTTTGAATGCTGATGAAGAAATACCATCATCACGAAATGCAGTAGCACATGCTGCGACTGCTTTAGCCTACGAATTAAAATTACAGGGCATTATTATACCGACAACTAACGGGCTTACTGCCGCGGTGTTGTCAGCATGCCGTCCACCATCCCCACTAATAGGTGCATCTATCAATAGATTGACCTGCCAGAAACTCTCATTACACTGGGGTATTATTCCTTACTTAGTGGAACAGGAAATTCATGACTGGAGGTTATTAAGTGAATATATTGGCAGGCGCTGTAAACTGACAAAAGCGGGGAGCTCGGTGTTACTTGTCTCAGGTTTTAATGATGATGAATTTATGAATGAACCCGTACTAAAGATCATCAAAATAAAAAAACAAGATGGTTAGAATTTAACGCCCCCGTCACCTTCTTGTGTAACAAATCACCAGGTCGTAAATATCAAAATATTTGCAGGACACTGCTGTCGCGTTAACTTTAATTATCATTGTCTACGGATGTTGATGCAGCTGACAAAATCAGCATTAATCACAATCGAAACATGAATCAAACACACCCGGCAATAGTTGCAGGTAAATAAAGGCAAATAAGTGATTGCACTAATTTCTTTTTATTGTAGTAATACTATTGGCCTTGCTGCTAATAAACTACCCCACCACAGGCGGCCGGGGTATCAATATTAATCTACTATGTAGACAGGAATAAGGTCTTTGCCGTTCCCGGCATGGTTTGGCTGTGCCTGCAACGTTTCACTTATGCATGCCTGGATATAGTATTCGCAACAAACTGCGGGTAATAAACAACCCCGTAGACTAACCCGCTGGTTTTATTGACAGCACAATCACTCGGCACATTTGAAAACATCAAAACTCATTACGCCATCAGTCGCAATAGTTTCTTTGGCGACGATGGAGTCACCGCCCAATGCGGCCGCCCTGTTCTTTGCGAGTGTAATAAGTTCTTCAAGTACTTGTTCTTCATCGCGGATAACAGGTCCCACTTTATGTTTTACCGTTGAGGTGATCGTTGTAAGTTTTTTGCAGGCTTTAACATTAAAGGCTTTTACCAGTGTCACTTCACTGCTTTCCTTTGTGGGCTCTACCCATGTACACGCTGGCAAGCTGGCAATGGCCAGGATTAAAACATAATTATGTAATTTCATTATTAACGATTCCTCACGTTTATTATTGATACGATAAGTGAAACTATATTTAATGCTGATTTAAACAGAAGACAACTATTAGAGTGAAACTTCCGCGTAAAAGTCACAATTTTTTTCTATATTCTGTTTTGCGGTAAAGATAGCATAATCCAGCTGAACAATAACAAAAATTCATTAGACCAATGCCACTAAGTTAAAGGCGGTAGTGTCAAACCAGTGCCGCGTCCAGATCGTAGTATAGAAACATGCTCACTATGCCCACTATCCCAACTACCAGAAATGACAGCAGCAGCTGGCGAAACAGTCCACGATGGCCGAAGCTGAACACCAGGAACAGTTTCATAAAGGTATTGGAGATAGCGCCCAGCACCAGGTTGAAGCTTGCCCAGTCCAGGCTGACCAGGCCGCTGTGCTGCAAATTGCTGAGCGAAAACGCAATGGCGTCAGCATCAGTGAGACCGCTAACAATCGCCACTGCCGGCAGCCAGCTGTTGCCCAGGTAGCTGGTGGCGAGCCGGGTAAACATCAGGATAACGGCGAATATCAGGGCGAAACTAACCGCCGACTTGAGGCTGAAGGGGTTGTCGAACTTGACTGCTTCGGAAACCACATTGGCATCCCGTGAGCGGTAGAACAGCCAACCTGCCAACGCAAAGCCGGTTATACCCATGGCCACAAGCGGCACGGCGATATTGCGCATCAAGTCCTGGTTGACCACTGCTATCTCGAGTAACAGGCGTGGAAACATAATTGATCCGGCCAACAGCACGGCAGCGGCAAACATACGATTTGCGCCGAGCAATACGTCGAAGTCCAGCAACAA
>CAVYHW010000037.1:0-53525 GCA_963768215.1 uncultured Gammaproteobacteria bacterium | reverse complement strand
ATATCTCGCTAAGTCCAGAGCCGATCAAGATCACCAATGCCGAACTTGAAGATGTCGAGATCGTTATTTCACCAGATCATAAAGTGTTCAGCCATACCAACCCCTTACTCGGCCTGGTAGAAAATGGCACATTGATCATGCAGTCACATCACACTCCTGTCGAAGTGTGGAAAGAACTGCCGGCACACGCACGCAAGACGATCCGTGATAAGAGCATCAACTTTTACGTGGTTGATGCTTTTGGTGTTGCCAAGAAACATGCACCGGTACCAGAACTGGAAATCCGCATGATGGGCATCGCCTTCATCGGAGCGATCTGCGGACACGTTGACCGTATTGCGGCAGGAAAATCAGAAGAGGCTATCCTGGAAAAAGTCGAAGCGCAGGTAACAAAAAAATTCGGCGCCAAAGGTAAAGCCGTGGTTGACGGCAATATGCACGTGGTACGTGATGGCCTGCAGGCGACCTATAAAATCGATTACAGCACCAAAGAATTTAGCGATGCTGAAAAACTTGCCGTGGTGGTAAGTGGACCTGGTGTCGAAGTTTCAGCGGCCATGTCCAAGGCTACCGGAAATACTGTCAGCAACGGTTTATTCGATAAAACATATTACGATGACATTCTATCTGACCGTATTAAAGATGGCAGTATCGGTGAAGCGCCGGTCATGCCTGGAACCGGCATGTTTATACCGGTTGCCAGCGCCGCCTGGAAAGACAAAGGTATGTTCCGTCTGGATGTACCTAAATATACCGCGCACCTATGTACCGGCTGTATGGAATGTGCAGTGGTGTGTCCGGATGCGGCCATTCCCAACACAGTTCATGACATCCATGATCTGCTGCTGACCGCCATCAATAAACTGGATATCACTGAACAGCATAAAACACAGATGTCCAGCCAGGTGTTTCCGCTAACCAAAAAGATCCGTGAAATCTATCGCAATATGCCGAGCAAGGATAACACGCCGTTTAGCGATGTTGTCGCCCAGTCTATTTCCAGCCTGGAAACAGACAATGCCAGCCTGAAACGTGATTTCGAAAAAATGGCGCTGCTGCTCGAGTGTTTCCCCGTCGCCAAAACTCGCCCGTTCTTCGATGCCATGGAGAAACAGGCAGCCGGCTCCGGCGGTCTATATTCAGTCAATATTGACCCATGGAAATGCACCGGTTGTCTGGAATGCGTCGATGTCTGTGGACCCGGTGCATTGAGTGCGGAAAAACAGAGCAGTAAATTACAGGCCAGCATGAGCAAGAACTTCGAGTTCCTCAGTAAGATGCCAAATACCGCTGCCCGCTTTACTGAAAACGCCATCCAGCCAGGTGGTGATAGTAAGCGACTGATCCTCGACCACGAAAATTATTACGCTATGACCGGTGGACATGGCGCCTGTCGCGGTTGTGGTGAAGTTACAGCTATTCGTATGCTGACCGCCACCAACAAAGCAATCCACGAGAAAAAACGCAAATCTCACATCAAAGAGCTGGATGAGCTGATCGGAAAACTGAATGCCAAACTGGCAACACTACAGCCTGATGAAACCGATCCTGACCGTCTGCAACGGATGCAAAAGACCATTGCTATACTGGAAAAACGTCTCTACCTGTTCGAGAGCGGTCCTTCCGGTAATGGACCATCGTTTGCAACCTTTGCCAACGCGACCGGTTGTAGCAGCGTGTATGCTTCAACCTTCCCTTCAAATCCATATAAAGATCCCTGGGTAAACAGCCTGTTCCAGGATACCCCGGCTGTCGCCAAAGGTATCTTTGAAGGTATATGCGCAACTGCCGTCGAAGATTTTACCGCACTGCGTACCGCCAAGCTCGATCTGAAAGATCACTACGATCCGGAAACACATGACAAACTATTCAGATGTTTCAACTGGCATTATTTCTCTGAAGACGAGTTTGCCATGATGCCTGCTGTTATCAGTATGGGTGGAGATGGCGCAACTTATGATATCGGCTTTGGCGCACTGTCACGTCTGCTGGTTTCAGAAACACCGGTCAAGGTAGTGGTGCTCAATACCGGCGCCTATTCAAACACAGGCGGACAGACTTCAACCGCCAGTTATACTGCACAGGATTCCGATCTGACACGTTTTGGCGGTGCGCATAGCGGTAAACATGAAGGCCGTAAAGAACTGGGCCTGATTGCTGCTTTCCACCCGAAAGTGCTGGTGATACAGACCAGTGCGGCGTTACAGAGTCATTTCATGAAAAATGTGATGAACTTCCTTACCTATAACGAATCGCCAGCGGTATTTGATACCTACACTACCTGCCAGCCGGAACATGGTATTGCTGACGATGCTGGCAGCAGACGTGCAATCCTGGCCGTGGAAAGCCGTATGTTTCCTGTATTCGTACACGATCCACGTCGTGGCGACACCCTGGCTGCACGATTTTCTCTGGAAGGTAACCCTGAAATTGGTAAAGACTGGATTACTACAACGCTGGACTATATCGATGATAATGGTAATGCACAATTACTGGAGATACCATTTACTGCAGCCGATTTCGCATTGCACGAAGGTCGCTTCAAGAAACATTTCAAACCCGTCGGTGAAGATGAAAGCCCGGTACCGATTCATGAATACATTGATTTGAACGAGACCAACCGTTATGGCAAAGTCCCCTTTATCTGGTCGACTACGCCTGCTGGCAAACTGATCAAACTAACGATGTCATCTTCTTTGGTCGAACTCACCGAAGAACGCCGTAGAAACTGGCGCATGCTGGAATACCTCAGTGGCCTGCACATTGACCGCATGGAATCAGCACATCTTCATCAACTGGAAAACTGGCAGCAGAAATACCAGGAATCCAATGTTGCAAGAGAGTCATCTATCGATTCTATCGCCAGAGGCATGGCCGAACTCGCCAGTTCATCCGGGGCACCCGCGATACCGGTCGAAAAGGCAATACCGGTTTCTGTTATCAGCGCAAATGCAACTGAGACAGCACCAGTTGGCGAGGTAAGCAGCAGTGGCGAACTGGTTGAGATCACTGATGAGGACAGGTCAAAATGCACTAACTGCAAGACCTGTTACCAGGATCTGGGCGAACTGTTCGAGAAGACAAAAATCGTTGTCGATGGCACAGCAAAAGAAGTGAGCCGTGTCATACCGGGAATATTCGACAAGATCGAGATTACTCCTGAACTGGTTCAGCGTGCAGAAAGGGTGGCAAATGACTGCGACGTAGAAATTATTCGCTTTCATCCACCTGCCTAAAACGAACTAAAAAGCTTGCCAGCCCGGATACATTATTGATAATTAATCAGGACAATAATAGATCAGGGCTGACAGGCAAAAGCCGTTTTTTATAGACAGGAGAAAGCACAGGAATCAATGTTGGCATCACTGCAAGGACAAAACTATAACTTGCAACATTAATGCATTGAAATGATGGATAACACCATCAATCCTGTAACCCGGTTCTACAGGTTAAACCCTGGAACCTCATCCATGTTGATTAAACATGGGTTTTATATGAACAACTTAAAGACCAAGAGGCAACCCAACTATGTCACAGCATATTGAAGAGACCGTGCAGCTATCAGATGCTGATGTTACTCAGGATTATGGCTTTAACTATGAAGACGTCGCTCGTTACTACCAGGCAAACCTGGAGATAGAGAACAACCGCCACCACATCGAAGACAAGAAAGAACAGATCGCTGAACTGCAGCACAGCAAAGCTGTTGAACTGTTCGAAAAACAGGTCGGGCTACTACAGAAGCGACTGGTCAATGATCCGCAATATTTTCAACAGATGTTCATCAACGAAGGCACCAGTGCCATCGTCTGGGAATTTCAGCAGGAGGAACTGAGCGAAACATTTACTCATACCCTGTGGAGCCTGCTGCTTAAAAACGATGATATGAGCATGCTGTTAATACGCTATATCTGGAACATCCCTCTCAAACTCAAACGCAAATTCATTCGAGCCATCGACAAACACCTGTCTGAGCGTTACCCAATGTTCAAGGGACTGTCTGTAGGCTGGCCGGGTGAAAACAACATCCCGCCATATATCCGCCCACCGAATGAACGTAACCAGGACTTTGACCTGGTGAACCAGGGTTATATCGGTTACATGGGCCTTGGTTACAGTTTTCGTGAAGTCGAGATGCTGGTCTGGCTGGAAGTGCTGCGCGATAAACAATGTGACGACCGGCCGTGTGAACTGGGACACCCGAAAATTGATGGCGGCGAAAATGAAGGCGGCTGCCCGGTCAAGATTCATATTCCTGAAATGATCCATCTGATGGGCGAAGGTAAATTCAAAAAAGCCTTTGAACTGATCAAGGAATCAAATCCGCTACCTAATGTTACCGGTCGCGTCTGTCCTCAGGAAATCCAGTGCCAGGGCGTATGTACGCTTAACAAACGTCCCATCGAAATCGGCCAGCTGGAATGGTATTTGCCACAGAGTGAAAAAATTCTCAATCCGGATGCTAATTTTGATATCAAAGGCTTTGAAAATCCGTGGGCGAAAGCGGATAAACCACCCATTGCAGTGGTTGGTTCCGGCCCTGCCGGTATGATTAATGCCTACCTGCTTTCAAAAGAAGGTTACCCGGTCACAGTATTCGAGGCCTTCCATGAACTGGGCGGTGTACTGCGTTATGGTATTCCTGAGTTCCGGCTGCCTAACGAACTGATCGATGATGTTGAGAAAAAGATCAGGCAACTGGGCGGCAAGTTTGTTACCAACTTTATCGTCGGTAAAACAACGACTCTGGAAGCCCTGAAACGTGCCGGCTTCTGGAAAGTTTTTATCGGCACTGGCGCCGGTCTGCCTCGTTTTATGAACGTACCCGGCGAACATATGAACGGCATCATGTCGGCGAATGAGTTCCTTACCCGCGTCAACCTGATGAAAGCGCACCTGGAAGATTACGAAACACCTTTACCTGAAGTCAAAGGTAAACAGATTATTGTTATCGGTGGTGGTAATACTGCGATGGACGCAGCGCGTACTGCACGTCGCCTTGGCGGTAAAGTTACCATCGTCTACCGGCGCACACAGGAAGAGATGCCTGTACGTGTAGAAGAACTGCATCACGCCACCGAAGAAGATATCCAGTTGAAAGTCTTACGCGCCCCCTGTGAGTTTATCGGCAACGATAAGACCCACTTTGTCACCCATGCAATCCTTGATGTTATGGATCTAGGAGAGCCGGATGCTTCCGGTCGCAGACGCCCTATTGCCACTGGTGAAACAGAAAAGATGCAGGTTGATCTTGTTATTATGGCACTTGGTAATGCGTCTAATCCAATCGTCAAAGATGCAGAACCTGAACTGAAAACCAGTAAATGGGGAACCATCGAAATACGCTCTAAAGATTCACACGAGACTTCTATCGATGATGTTTATACCGGCGGCGATGCCAATCGCGGTGGTTCCACTGCCATTAAGGCAGCTGGTGATGGCATGGAAGCGGCTAAAGAGATCGCAAGCAATATCCCTTTCACCGAAAGCGAAATTAAATCTCTGGTAGCTAGTGCGGAAGCTTATACCGCACAGGGTCAGGCAGCACAGAAGATACTGAAGAAAATTGAACTGGCTGAAGGTATCGTCGAGCTGGTTGTTTATTCACCATTGATTGCAAAATCAGCTCGTGCCGGTCAGTTCGTGCGCGTGCTTGCCTGGGAGAAAGGCGAACTTATTCCACTGACACTTGCAGACTGGGATGAAGAACAGGGCACCATCGATCTTGTCATCCAGGGACTGGGTAGCAGCTCGATGAAGATCAACCAGATGGAAGTTGGTGATGCCTTTGCCGGTATCGCAGGTCCACTCGGACTACCCAGCCAGTTACATCATTATGACAATGGCGAGACTGTCGTGTTTACTGCCGGCGGTGTCGGTCTGCCACCGGTTTATCCGATCATGCGCGAGCATCTTCGTATGGGTAATCACGTAACGCTTATTTCAGGTTTCCGAAACAAAGATCTGATGTTCTGGGATCAACTCGATGAGCGTATCGGACAGTTACAGACTAAATACCCAGATCTGCTTGATGTTATCTATACCACCAATGATGGCAGTTTTGGAGTCAATGGTTTTGTCACCGGGCCACTCGAAGAAATGTTGAATAATATGAAGGATGGCAGCGGTCGTGTGATCGGTGAGGTCGTTACTATCGGACCACCGATGATGATGATGGCCGTTAGCAATCTGACTAAGTCCTACGGTGTAAAAACGGTTGCCAGTCTTAACTCTATCATGGTCGATGCAACCGGTATGTGCGGCGCCTGTATGGTACCGGTAACTATTGACGGCAAGATGGTACGCAAGCATGCCTGTATCGATGGTCCAGAACTGGATGCACACATCATCGACTGGGAGAAGTTTTTACCAAGATTCCTGCAATTCAGAAAACAGGAAAACGATAGTAAAATAAAACACGGTTTAATCTAGGGCAACTCTGATTAATTATCATAAATTTCTGCGCGTTGCCCAATAACCTGAATCAAGACATTGGTTTGAAAGCATACTTTTTGATGGTGAAAAGCAATAACGCTGAGTCAGGTTATTGGGCAACGCCACATAGGGCAGGCTTTAAGCGCACATCTTCCGCGTTATGCTTCTTATAAAGGCCCATGATTAACTTTTATGGGCATTCATTGCGAAACATGCCTTGCCAAAATATGATATTTTTGGGTACGCTTGAAAGCCCGCAGAACTTTATGATAATTAATCAGAGTTGCCCTAGTTTTCACACAATACTTTTAGAGTTCTATTACTACAGTGTGATGGCGTTTATCTTTCAGACACAAAGATTGTAATTCGCCTGCACTGAGACAACGGGCATCGGAGCCGGCATTTTTCGACTCCGATACTTTAACTGGCAAACATCCCCAAATAATCTAGTGGTTGCACGGTATCAGAGGCAGTAAAAACCATGACTCCGACACCGTAAAATCAAAATTGCATTCCAGTGAATATGAATTTTAGATATTATGATTTTATAAGCATTATTTAAGTTTATCTTAAGATTTCTCTTTATTTATCTACTTTACTATTGCCCTGAGATGTTTTATTGTGATTTTAAGTAAGTGTGTAAAAATAAGGGTGAAAAATGCTTATACAACTTAATAATCTCCCCAGGGATATTACACAGGAAAAAATAGATTCCCTGTGCCAGCACACACAGTTAATCAAGAGCATTCATGTGCTAAAAAATGAGCATTCTGATAAAGCTTTTGCCATGGTAGAAATTGACTGCAGCCGGGTTGCTGTCAACGCTATCTGCGATGTGCTTAATACCAAATATATCGATGGCCACCACGTTATGGCTTACCCTTCTCTGTACTCAGATTAATTACAAAACAATACTTCTGATGCTGCCTGGTAACTACCCGTTACACCTGTTTTGCATTACTGGATGCAAATAAAGCGCTTTCGGGTGTTTTTAATTTGTTAATTTTGACATAAGACAAGTTTCTTTATTGATTATTGCTCTAAAATCCGCCGTTGCAATTTTACTCAACCTACCACAACGAGAAATGAACATGGCTACCACCAAAAAAACAACAAAAGCAGCGCCGAAAGCAGCTGTTAAACCTAAAACAGTTAAAAAGAAAGCGCCTGCAAAAAAAGCACCAGCAAAGAAAGCACCGGTCAAGAAAGCACCAGCAAAGAAAGCAGCAAAAAAACCATCTGCCGGAACCAGTAAGATCAAAGTAACACAGGAACAGCACTACAAGATGGTTTGTGAAGCGGCCTATTACATATCACTGGAGCGGACTCACGATACAGTCAGTCCAGAGGGAGACTGGATACAGGCGGAAGCTGCAATCAATCAAATCTACACAGTTAGTTAATAAAACGCAGCACTGTTACATTAAAAAAACCTCCAGCATAAGCCGGAGGTTTTTTTATTTATGCACGCACATAATGAGAAGTGTTGGAGTCAGCGCTTTACTGACTCTGATACCTTATAGCCTTATACTGAGAAGTGCCGTACGTATAATGTATTGGAGTCAAATGGTGCTTATTACTTAAGTTAGATTTCATATCAATTGCTAGCGGTAGCGCTGCAATCTAGTTATGTCTGGCGCCAATCTGCCAGAGATTATGAATTACGTCCTGTAATTCACCCTTCGGGCCGTAAAAGATGCGTTCAATTTTTCTCCTGGAAATATTAGTGCTTCGTTCCTCGCAATGACAATAGAACAGCTAATTTTTCTTAAGTAATACCATTCGTATTGGAGTCGAAAAAACCGACGCCAACACCTCAATTTTTATTCACAGCCAACTAAAAACATTATATTTTATATTATTTCTCAGTAAGCAAATTTACTTATTTTGTTCTATAATTTTTTGAAGGGCGTATAATAAAAAACACAATAATAACAGACTACAATCACTACGCTACTGCTGTAATTAATCAGACAGGATATATGCATGGACATTGATAGAATTTATATCCAGCATCACTGCTTCAACAGGCTAGTCATCCTGACCGTTTGTTGCAGTATCTCTATGAAATCCAGTATCGATACTCCTGTATTTCACAACAGGCGATACAGCTGCTGTCCGAAAAACTGGCATTAAGTGAAGCACATATTCATGGCGTAATCGGCTTTTATTCCTTCCTGCATGGTACCCCACGCGGCAGCTACGACATCCTGTTTAGCGACAACATCACCGACCAGATGTCTGGTAGCCGTGAGTTACTGCACAGCCTGTGCAACAAACTTGGTGTTTCACCAGGAATACCCCGTAAAGATGGACGTGTCACCGTTGATACCACATCCTGTACAGGCATGTGTGACCAGGGCCCCGCCATGCTGGTGAATGGCTGGACGATTACCAGGCTGGATGAAAATAGAATTGAAACCATAGCCAAACTGGTTGAATCAGAAACCGATATAAAACAGTGGCCAGCGGAGTTTTTTCATGTTGATGACAATATACAACAACATGGCATTTTACTTTCTGACGAGTCTACCGACTGTAATGCACTGCAAACACTTATCGAATGCGGCGCCGAGGCGGCTCTTCAACAAATAGAACTGTCGGATCTGCGCGGTCGCGGTGGCGCCGGTTTTAAAACCGGTATGAAATGGCGTTTCTGCAAACAGGCTGAAGCGGAGCAGCGCTATGTCGTATGCAATGCCGACGAAGGCGAACCGGGCACATTCAAAGACCGCATACTACTGAACTCTTACGCAGACAGGGTATTTGAAGGCATGACCCTTTGCGCAGGTATTATTGGCGCATCGCAAGGCTTTCTTTACTTACGCGGTGAATACCGCTATCTGCGCCAGTCACTTGAAGAAGTCCTGCAGAAGCGACGTAAAGCCGGCCTGCTTGGGAATAATATTCTCGGTAAAAGCGGCTTTGATTTTGATATTGAAATCCACATGGGCGCTGGCGCCTATGTCTGCGGCGAAGAATCGTCACTGATTGAATCCCTGGAAGGTAAACGCGGTATACCGCGCAAGCGCCCGCCTTTCCCGGTCACACAGGGTTATCAAAATCAGCCAACCGTGGTTAATAATGTTGAAACATTCATGGCTGCTGCAAAAATTGCAGTTCATGGTTCAGACTGCTTCCACTGCTGCGGAACAGAATTTTCTACAGGCACCAAGCTGCTAAGTATCAGCGGCGACTGTGAGCGGCCAGGTATTTATGAATATCCATTTGGTGTTTCAATACAGCAGATTCTTCATGACTGTGGTGCAAAAGATACTCAGGCGGTACAACTCAGTGGCGCTGCCGGTTCAACGATTCCAGCACAGGAATTTGAGCGTACTATTTCGTTTGAAGACCTGGCCACCGGCGGTTCATTTATGATATTCAACAAACAACGCAACCTGCTGGACATGGTGCAGAACTTTAGCCATTTCTTCGCCCATGAAAGCTGCGGTTTTTGCACACCCTGCCGTGTCGGCTGCTCACTGTTGAAAGACCTGCTTGATAAAGTCCACACAGGCCATGCCAGCCAGTATGACCTGGATGAGATACGCAAGATTGCTGAATTGATGCAAACAAGCAGCCACTGCGGACTGGGCACAAGCGCACCGACATCGGTACTGGATACACTCAATAAATTCCCGCATATCTATCAAACACAGCTGAAACATAGCAGTTTTGAACCTGCTTTTGACCTGGATGCGGCGTTACAGGATGCACGCGATATTAGCGGGCGTGATGATGCCGGTGCGCATATAGCAACAGAATCATGAACCAGGGGCTATGAGACAGGAACCATGAACAATAAAAAAACATTTAAACTCGACGGAAAAATCATAGAATTTGAAGATAGTGATACCATCATGGATGCGGCATTAAGGGCCGGAGAGTATATTCCTCACCTGTGTCATAACCCGGAATTTACTCCGCACGGCAGCTGCCGTGTATGTATTGTTAACCTTAACTGTAAACAGGTTTCTGCCTGCACGCAGCCAGCTATAGAAAACAGTGAAGTCGATAACTCATCAGATGCAATAATGAATGAGCGACGCGCCATACTGCAAATGCTGTTTGTTGAAGGCAATCACGTATGCCCGGCCTGTGAAAAAAGCGGCGCATGCCAGTTGCAGGCTGTGGCCTACTACTGCAACATGCTGTCATCACATTTCACTCACTTCTTTCCTAAGCGTTCAATTGATGCTTCTCATCCAGATATGGCGATAGATTTCGACCGCTGTATCCTGTGTGAACTGTGTGTGCGCGCCAGTCGGGATGCAGACCATAAAAATATTTTTGCCCTCGACGGGCGTGGTATAAATACTCACCTGGTGATTAATTCGCACACTGGCAAACTCGGCGACAGCGCATTTTCTGCAAATGATAAGGCAGCGCACGTGTGTCCGGTTGGCGCCATCCTGCCCAAACACAAAGCATACGACAAACCCATCGGCCAACGCCTGTATGACAAACAGCCAGTCAGTATTGTTGGTGATGTTGCGGCACATGAACAGGACGAGAATATATAACCATGACAGATACCATAATGGATGAAAAAACAGCGCCAACAAAAATAAAACTGGCCACCACTTCACTGTGTGGCTGTTTCGGATGCCACATGTCGATTCTTGATATTGATGAACGTATCCTTGAACTGGTAACACTGGTGGAGTTCGACCGCTCCCCGATAACCGACATCAAGACAGTCGGTGAGTGCGATGTCGGCATAATTGAAGGCGGTGTTGCCAATGCAGAGAACGTTGAAGTACTGCACGAATTTCGTAAACAATGCAAAATTCTGGTAGCCATCGGCGCCTGCGCGATCAACGGTGGTATACCGGCCATGCGCAACAGTTTTACACTAAAGGAATGTCTTGAAGAATCTTATATCGATGGCATCGGTATTGATAACCCGATGATACCGTGTGATCCGGAAATACCGATGTTACTTAACAAAGTGCACCCGATTCACGAAGTAGTGAAAATTGATTACTTCCTGCCCGGCTGCCCACCATCGGGTGATACGATATGGACCTTTTTGACGGAACTGATAGAGGGTAAACCAATCAGTTTTCCTTATGAACAAATTCATTATGATTAGGGTACTACTCAATAAGCGGGGTTGAGGGTATAGTTATGGATGTATTTATGCGTCCTGATAAATCAATAACTATACACTTAGACACCATAAGTGGTTACACGATTAGCAACAAATAATACTGTATAGAGGAAGACTAATGTCCGGCGAACTGGAAACTGCAAAACACCCCGAGAATCTCGAACGTATAGTTATCGAGCCGGTAACCCGTGTCGAAGGACACGGCAAGGTCACCCTGCTGCAGGATGCAAACAAACATATCAAACAGGCGCGTTTGCATATTGTCGAGTTTCGGGGTTTTGAAAAGTTTATTCAGGGTCGCCCCTACTGGGAAGTTCCGGTACTGGTTCAACGCCTGTGCGGCATCTGCCCGGTAAGTCACCACCTGGCCGCAGCCAAAGCGACGGACATGCTTGTCGGTGCACAGCAGCTAACTCCTACGGCAGAAAAAATACGCCGCTTGATGCATTTTGGCCAGACATTGCAATCACACGCCCTGCACTTCTTTCATTTATGCTCACCCGACCTGCTATTCGGCTTTGATGATGAAGTACGTCATCGCAACATTGTCGGTGTCATTGAGGACTACCCGGAAATCGCCAAGCAGGGCGTGCTGTTGCGCAAGTATGGTCAGGAAGTGATTCGTCTAACTGCTGGCAAACGCATTCACGGCACCGGTGCGATTCCCGGCGGCGTCAACAAATCACTGAGCCGTGAAGAAGTTGATTTCCTGTTGAAAGATATCGAGCAGATCATCAGCTGGAGTGTTGATGCTGTTGCACTGATAAAACGCATCTTTTTTGAACAGTTAGACTATCACATGGCATTCGCAACCATCGACAGCAATATGCTCGGCATGGTTGGCAGTGACGGTGCGTTTGATATCTATCATGGCGGTTTGCGCGCCCGCGACAAGGCCGGCAACACTATCTTTGACCATGTCGATTACACTAAATATAACGATTACATCAAGGAAGGAGTAAAAAACTGGAGCTATATGAAGTTTCCATTCATCGACTCCATTGGCGCCGAAAATGGCTGGTATCGTGTTGGACCATTGGCGCGTGTCAATAACTGCGATTTCTTTACCACACCACTGGCTGAAAAAGAACGTATCGAATTTAAGGCTGTTGGCAACGGTAAGCCGGTACAGTCATCACTCGCCTATCACTGGGCCAGACTGATCGAACTGCTTCACTGCGCCGAGGCAATAAAAGAACTGTTACATGATCCGGATATATCCGGCAATGATCTTATAAATAAAGGTGAAATGCACAGCACCGGTATCGGTGTTATTGAAGCGCCACGTGGCACCTTGTTCCATCACTATGAAATCGACGATGATGGCATCATTACCAAAGCTAACCTGATTGTTTCAACTACCAACAATAATCAGGCGATGAACGATTCCATTCGCCAGGTTGCCAGTCAGTACCTTGACGGCAACCAGTTGACCGAACCCTTACTAAATCAGATTGAAGTTGCTATACGCGCATACGACCCCTGTCTGTCATGCGCAACCCACGCCATGGGTAAAATGCCGCTGGAGATCAGCCTGCTCAATGAAAACGAAGAACTTGTTGATCGTCTTGAAAAACGTGCTACCGGTTATATTGAAAGGACAATGTAACTACTCAGAAAATTTGGTAATAAGCTATACCCTCAGAAAATAATATACTGAGCAGTCACATTACAAAAGCAATTTACCCCCATGGAAAAGGTTCATAGAGAGGCATGAATAGCAACCCATCTCCCACACTGATTTTCACCTGGGGCAACCCGTCCCGTGGTGATGATGCACTTGGCCCACAAATATACGAGCTGCTGCAGAAAGAATTATTGAATGATGTCGATTTACTTACTGATTTTCAGCTTCAGATAGAACATGCTGTTGACCTTGAAAACCGGCAACGTATCCTGTTTATTGACGCCAGTATTTCGGCAACAGCACCTTTTGAATTCTATCGTTTAAAAGCCTTACAGGATGATAGTTACACCACCCACGCAATGAGTCCCGACTCTCTGCTGTCCGTCTATGAAAAAATTAACAAACAGTCAGCGCCACCCGCTTTTATGCTTTCGGTTCGGGGTTACCAGTTTGATTTGGGTTTAGCTATATCAAACAAGGCGAATCAGAACCTCAAGCAGGCAATAAGTTTCATCAACCAACTTATTACTAAAAACACAGAAGACTGGAATGAGTTGATAAAGTCCTGAGTTCAATAGTCAAAGTCCGAAGACAATAAAAATTATTCACCACAGAGACACAGAGTGCACAGAGAAAAACTTTTATAGTATAAATTCGTCACAGGCGAAAACCATAAAAACCTCTGTGTACTCTGTGTCTCTGTGGTGAATATTTCTTTATCTGACTCTTAATGACAAATAACCAGGTACGGTGATGTAACAAGGGCTTCTTTTTTTGTCGTTACCCCAACCACTGACCAGCCTTCAGGTATCCTATTTGTACCTTCTATCGTCCTGTTATTTTTAGCGATTGAATTAATTTCATTGCCCTCTTTGGTGAATAGTGAAACAGCAACACACTCCTTGTATTGTTGAGTATTGGAGGTTTGTGGCGGAACTTGTGATAAAGAGTTTTCTTTGGCCTCAGTAACAAATGTACTGAGGATTAAAATGCTGAGTAAAAGAACTGGATGAAATAAATTTCTTTTCATAGCAATATCCCCTCATTAGAAAACAAGCACATCATGACATATTTTTAGAAATATACCTACCTTGGCATTCAGCTCAGTATATTGCAATAAAATCGTAATATCTCTGTAACACTAACGCAATCTTCATGGTCTATATTTTTAAATAGATTTAACTATATAGGGCAATGACAATGTCGGTATACCATAGAAGTTATCAAATAGATTATTTTTACGGTTGGCGTTATCTGCTATCTTCAAACTTCAGGAACCAGGTCAGACAGAGATGGGGCCGCAATTTATTACTACGAAGTTTGTACCTGATTGGCAGTTGCACCAGCATATTGCTTACCTCGATTGCGGCCGTGCTACTGGCCATGGCCGTATGGAACCTGGTTAGTTAATGCAATTTACGACGAATCGACCATTAGAGTTTCAATAAGAAACATGGCAACATGAAAAGTGTTGAGGATAAAAAATCCCTACAATTTGTTGGCTGACTTTAGATGGCTTTTCTCATCCGACATCATCGCCAGCAGGTTCTCTGCCAGAGCCTCATATATCGGTTTTTTGCACACTAACTTGGAAATACCTGAAGAAATCAGTGCGGTTGCCATCATTGCCAGTACCAGTTCATGGTTATCGGTCATTTCCATAACGATGACGAAGGCGGTGATCGGGGTTTGTACGACACCGGTAAAATAACCGATCATGCCAAGGATAACGATGGTTGAAGCCATTTCAACGGGGAACAGTAATGCCAGGTCTGCGCCTAAACCGGCGCCGCTTGCCAACGAAGGTGCAAACAGCCCACCGGGGATGGTTGTTAGATAGGTGGCCGCTGTCGCCAGTATTTTATATATCGGGTACATCAATCCGAAATCTGCATTGCAGTTTTCCAGACCGGCGCAACTCACTATCTGTTTCGCTTCATGATAGCCGGTACCGTTTGCCGCACCACCACTTAAAATACTTAACAGTGCCACAATTAAACCACAGACCATAACAACCAACAGCCAGTTTGAATGCATGTATGGCCGTAATTTTTTTGAAGCAGAAATCAATATCTGGCTAAAAAGACCGCCCGCAAAACCACCGACTACACCGCAAATAACAACGCCTAACCAGACCGAGGTTAGATTCAACGTCGCCGGTATAGTGCCGTAATAACTGTAATTTCTCTGATGAACAACAATGGCGGTCATACCTGCAAGCACAACACCGACCAGCATCATGCCACTGTTGCGGCGATCATAAGAACGCGCCATTTCTTCAATGGCAAAAATAATACCCGCGAGTGGTGTATTAAATGCGGCAGCAATACCGGCGCCACCACCCGTTAGAATTAAACCGCGCTCATAATAACGTGTTGGCAGGTGCGCATATTTTCCAAGCGAATGTAAAATCGCCGCACCTAAATGAACAGTCGGCCCTTCCCTGCCTAATGAGGCGCCACTGCATAGCGCCAGCACGGCCATTAGCACTTTACCAACCACTATACGCATCGATAACAGACGATTGCTTAAACTGCTTCCTGGGTCCGCCAGCGCGATTAATGTTTGCGGTATGCCACTGCCCTCGGCGCCACTGAAAACTTTTACGGGTCAAATAAACCGTCAATACAAAACCGGCTGGCGTTATCAACAGTGGCAGGTATTGATTGTATGCAATGATTCGTCGAAAAACCTGATCACCCTGCTCTGCCAGTAAAGCAAAAGTCGCCGCAACCAGACCGACCAGTATGGCGCCACCCCAGAAAACCAGGTTAGTACGCCAGGCCTGGGGCTTGAATAAATGGTATTTTAATTTATGGACGTGATGACGCATTAGTGATCAGTGATCAGTGAATAGTGAATAGTGAATAGTGAATAGTGAATAGTGAATTTTAAACTATCAGCTAATTTAATCACGAGCTTTTTGCTCTGCCATTAACTGTTCACTATTCACTATTCAGTTATTCACTGCTTTATCAGTACATGATTTCTATATGTTCTGCGCCAAACACTTTATCTAATCGGCTCAATAATTCATCCGAAGGCAAAACATTCCATTCTTCGCCCAGTACAAATTGTGAAATGTCTGAACCGGTATTATATTCAATATTAACCGGACAATGACCGTCTCTATAGGTATGTAAGACTTCCGTCAGTTGTTGAGTCATCAGGGCATCGGACCAGCTACCATTGGCTTTGCTTCTGTCCAGTTTGATTTGCACTCCTCGCGAAAACTTTTCCCTGGCCTGTGACATGGTGTAAATTGCATTAGCATTGACTGAATAGGTCGCATTAAAGTCATCATAACTTACGCTGCCTACGACAACACACACCTTGTCTTTTACCAGGGTGTGGCTGTATTGTTCATAAACGTCCTCATATAAAACCATTTCGATACGTGCGGTACTGTCATCAAGTTCGCCGGTAACAATTTTGCTGCCGGTCTTGGTTTTGCGCACGCGCATGCCAATTAACAAACCGGCAAGACAATATTGTCTTTTATCTTTTTTACCGTAACGCCCATAACCTCCGCCGCGTTCAGCTTCAGGCACCAGATCTGGGACTTTATAAAACCGGCATTCGGTAAAACGTTTTAATTCTTCTTCGTAACGTGTTATTGGGTGACCGGTCAGGTATAAACCCAGTGTTTCTTTCTCATTTGAAAGGCGTATTGCATCATCCCAGTCTTCAACTTCAACAATATGTACATTGGCGTGCACATCGGGTTCGTCTGAAGAACCAAACATGTCATGCTGACCAACGCTGGCATTTTTCTGGTTCTGCTCTGCCAGTTGTACCGCATTACTCAGGCTGGCAATTAAACTGGCGCGATTGGGGCCCAGCGAATCCATGGCGCCGGATTTGATTAAAGCCTCCATCACACGTCGGTTCACCTTGCGGGTATCACTGCGACGACAGAAATCGTATAAATCAGCAAACTCACCGTTAGCATCACGTTCGGTTATGATGCCTTCCAGTGCAGCTTCGCCCACCCCTTTTAAAGCGCCCAGACCATAAAGCACAGACTTTTCATCCGGCACACTAAACTGATAAATCGAACGGTTAATATCAGGCGATAATACTTCTAGCCCCTGGTCATGGCAGTCTTTTATTAAAGACACAACTTTATCGGTATTGTCCATATCAGCAGACAATACCGCCGCCATAAACTCTGCCGGGTAATGCGCCTTCAGCCAGGCCGTCTGGTAAGACAGTAATGCGTAGGCGGCGGAGTGCGATTTATTAAATCCGTAACCGGCAAATTTTTCCATCAAATCGAAAATGTGGGTAGCAAGTTTTACATCCACACCACGCGCTACTGCGCCGTTCATAAACAGCTCACGCTGCTGCGCCATTACTTCTGGTTTTTTCTTACCCATGGCGCGGCGCAGCATATCGGCGCCGCCCAGGGTGTAATTCGCCAGTACCTGTGCGATTTGCATCACCTGTTCCTGGTACAAAATCACACCGTAAGTTGGCGTTAATACCTGCTCAAGATCAGGGTGAAAATAATCCACTTCGGCACGGCCATGTTTACGATTAATGAAATCATCAACCATGCCTGATTGCAAAGGACCGGGACGAAACAGCGCCACCAGCGCCACAATATCTTCAAAACTATCCGGTTGCAGGCGGGTAATCAGGTCCTTCATACCTCGGGACTCAAGCTGGAACACCGCGGTGGTATTGGCCGCCTGCAATAAGTCAAAAGTCGCCTTATCGTCTAACGGTAAATGCTCTATTTTTAATAAGTCTTCACCTGCTTTGCGACGGCGGTTAACATGTTTCACTGCCCAGTCGATGATGGTCAAAGTACGCAGCCCCAGGAAGTCAAACTTCACCAGACCTACCGCTTCAACATCATCTTTATCAAACTGGGTTACAATACTCTGGCCGCCTTCCTCACAGTAAAGTGGGCTAAAGTCGGTTAACACCGTGGGTGAAATGACCACGCCACCGGCATGTTTACCGGCATTTCTCGCCAGGCCTTCCAGTGATAATGCCATATCAAGTATCAAAGCAACTTCTTCATCGGTGTCGTAGGCTGTTTTAAGGTCTTCAGACTCTTCCAGCGCTTTGGACAGCGTCATTCCCAGTTCGAAAGGCACCATCTTGGCGAGACGATCGACAAAACCATAAGGCTGTCCCATTACGCGGCCAACATCTCGCACCACCGCTTTCGCTGCCATGGTGCCATAAGTAATAATCTGAGAGACACTGTCGCGGCCGTATTTCTGCGCCACGTAATCGATCACCCGGTCACGGCCTTCCATGCAGAAATCGACATCGAAATCCGGCAGCGAGACACGTTCCGGGTTCAGGAAACGTTCAAACAGTAAATCGAATTGCAGCGGATCAAGATCTGTAATTTTTAACGCATAAGCAACCAGCGAACCCGCGCCCGAACCACGTCCCGGCCCCACCGGGATACCATTATCTTTTGACCACTGGATAAAGTCGGCAACAATTAAAAAGTAACCGGGGAAACCCATGTTATTGATTACGTCTAATTCAACCTGTAAACGCTGTTCGTACTTCTTGCGTTGTTCAGCATAATCTTCGGCATTTTCATCAAGCAGTACCTTCAGCCGCTGTTCCAGGCCTTCCTGAGATACACGGCAGAAATAACTGGTTTCTGTTTCGCCCTCAGGAATTGGGAACTGCGGTAAAAAACTTTCGCCTAACTTAATTTCAAGATTACAGCGTTTGGCAATCTCAACCGTATTGGCCAGTGCCTCAGGAATATCAGCAAACAGCGCCTGCATTTCTTCAGCTGAACGCAGGTATTGCTGCTCACTGTAATTTTTCGGACGACGCGGGTCGTCCAGGGTGCGTCCATCATGAATACAGACACGGGCCTCATGCGCCTCGAATTCATCAGCTTTTAGAAAACGCACATCATTGGTCGCCACCACCGGTATATCGTATTCAATTGCAAGATCAACGGCTTCGGCAATATACAGCTCTTCGTTTTCACGACCTGTGCGTTGCAGTTCAATATAAAAACGGTCCTGAAAACAGGCCGACCAGTCATTGAGTCTCTGTTTTGCCAGCTCAAGTTGACCGTTAAGCAGGGCGCGACCAATATCACCATTGCGTCCACCGGACAGGGCAATAATGCCTTCTGCATGCTGCACAATCCATTCTGCCTGCATAATCGGCTGACCACGATGCTGGCCGACAAGATAACTTCTGGAAATAAGTTCGGACAGGTTGAGATAACCCTGTTTATTCTGCGCCAGTAATACCATCTGAAATGGCGCTTCCTGGTTTTCGCCGTGAGACACCAGCGCATCCACGCCTATGATGGGTTTGATACCAGAACCAAGTGCAGCGCGGGTAAACTTGACCATGGCAAACAGGTTGCTCTGATCGGTCAGCGCCACCGCAGGCATATTGTCCTCAGCGAGCGCCTGCATCAGGGGTTTAACACGCACCACACCATCAACCAGTGAGTATTCCGTATGTACTCTCAGGTGAATAAAACTTGGCTGGGCTGTCACGTGGGGTGGCACTTATGGACCTCTAATTAGTAAAGCATCTTAGTCTATCAAATCAACCTTGGGGATACAGTAAATTAGTGTCGGGTATAAAATTATTTTTCACCACAGGCACAGAGGAAGCGTTTTTATTGTTAGTCGCGCCTGCGGCGCGGCTAACAATACATCTTAAACGTTTTTCTCTGTGCCCTCTGTGCCTCTGTGGTGAAATAATAAAACTACCTTGCCAAAGCGTCACGTACCGGTGCATAACTACGGCGGTGTTGTGGACAGGGCCCAATCGAATTTAAAATTTCGCGGTGCGCTTTGGTAGGATAACCTTTGTGTTTATCAAAGCCATACGCGGGGTACAACTTGTGCAGTTCCAGCATTTGTGCATCGCGCTCTACTTTTGCCAGGATGGATGCCGCACTTATCTCGGCGACACGTGAATCGCCTTTAATAATCGCCGTATTGCCACAAAAACAGTCAGGCAGTGTTTTATTGCCATCAACAAATAAGTGATCTGGCGCCACATGCAGATTTTCAGCCGCTGTTTTCATCGCTAACAGTGATGCCTGTAAAATATTCATCTCGTCAATTTGCTGTGGCGAAATACTAACCACTGACCACGACAGGGCCTTTTGCTTTATCTCATCGGACAGTAACCGCCGCTTTTTCTCTGACAGCTTTTTAGAGTCATCCAGACCATAAATCGGGGTTTCCGGGCTGAGTATAACCGCAGCCGCAACCACATTGCCCGCCAGCGGCCCACGCCCTGCTTCATCAGTTCCTGCCAGTAAACCATTGATTATGGGTAATTCTTCCTGCAATGTTATTTTCATTATTGTATTATTCTTTTTTAAAATTCCGGGCAACCCAGCCTGTATAATAACAAAACACAATTCCACGACACATAATGCCCACTCCCTGATGCCCAATCAAGCAATAAAAGAAAAACCTAAAAATGTTGTTATCGTTGCTGGCGAAGCATCAGGCGATGCACATGCGGCCCGCCTGGTTACAGAGCTAAAAAAACTTGATTCTTGCGTTGTTGTTCGCGGCATGGGTGGTGATAATTTACGACAGGCCGGTGTTGATATTTTTATCGATATGACAGAGCTCGCCGTTGTCGGCATTGTGGAAGTACTTTTGAAATATAATTTTATAAAAGCGCAGTTAAATAAGCTAAAACGAAATATTACTGAAGAGCCGCCCGACCTGTTAATTCTGGTGGATTACCAGGAATTTAATCAGCGCCTGGCCGCTTATGCCAAAAGTATTGGCATTAAGGTTCTGTTTTATATTGGCCCGCAGGTCTGGGCATGGCGACCAAAACGCGTCTACAAGATGGGCAAAATTGTCGATCACATGGCGGTCATTTTACCGTTTGAAAAAAAGCTGTATGAAGACGCCAATGTGCCTGTTACCTTTACCGGACACCCGCTAACAGATGAAGTCGTTGCTGACAAAACCAGAGAACAGGCGCGGGCCCAGTTAAAATTTGAAAATAAAACCACCGTTGGATTATTTCCAGGCAGTCGCAGTGGCGAAATAAAACGGGTGCTTCCAATATTGCTGGACAGCGCAAAATTAATCATCAAGCAGCAGCCGGACATTCAGTTCGTACTGCCTGTTGCCAATACCATTAAACAGCAGGACCTTATACCTTTTCAATCCTCATTAAAAGAACTGGCTGTAACTACAACTAAAGAACCTTTTTATGATGTAATTCAAAGCTGCGACGTCATTCTTACCGCATCGGGAACGGCAACCCTTGAAATAGGATTACTTGAAGTCCCCATGGTGATTGTTTACAAAGTTGCTGCATTTAGTTATTTCACGCTAAGCAAACTGGTAAGTATTAAACACCTTGGCCTGGTCAATATAATCTCTGGCAGGGAAGTTGTGAAAGAGTTTGTTCAACACCAGGCCAAACCCGCAAACATTGCACAAGAAACCCTTAAGTTACTTAACGATAAAAAATACTACGAAACGATACAACATGAACTATCCTTATTACGTCAGCAGTTAGGTGATGGCAATGGCTCTAAAAATGTCGCTAAACTCGCACATGACATGATGAGTTAGCTTTAACCGAAACACATTGATGCCTAATACCAAAATGAAAAACAAATAAATGCTGCGTAGTAATGCTACGCATATAAAAACATCACCATACAAGTGAATAATAAAAATAAAATATTAGCTTACTGCCTGCTATGCATTACTTTTGTATTTAGTAGTGGATGCGCGACTATGGAAGGTCCTGCTAACCCGGATGATCCTTTAGAAGCTTTCAACCGCAGCATGTTTGAATTTAATGAAGGTGTTGATAAATACGCTTTTAAACCTGCGGCAAAAACTTATAACTTCATTATGCCCAGTTTCGCCAGCAAGGGAGTCAGCAACTTTTTCAGCAACGTAGATGACATCGTTGTGTTCTTCAACCAGATTCTGCAATTCAAATTCGCCGAAGCCACTGCTACCTCAGCGCGTTTTGTGTTTAACACTACCTTTGGTTTATTAGGTTTAATCGATGTTGCCAGCGATATGGATCTGCCAAAACACAACGAGGACTTTGGACAGACACTCGCCGTCTGGGGTGTTGATAGTGGACCCTATCTGGTGTTGCCTTTTATCGGCCCACAAACGATACGTGATAGTGCTGGCCTGGCTGTTGACTGGACATACTTTGATCCAATCTTCAATCGTCAAACTCTGCAACAAAGCCTGGTTACGTTAACGATTAAATACATAGACATACGCGCCGGGCTGTTAAAGGCAAGCAATATTCTGGATGATACCGTACCGGATAAATATTCATTCATACGCGATGCCTGGCTGCAACGACGTAAATATTTAATTTATGATGGTAATCCACCAGTGGATTTTAACGAAGATGATCTTTTTAATGACGAAAATTTATTTAAAGATGATGAGTTATTCAAGGATGAACCAGTAAATAAAAGCACAATAGAAAGCAATAGTTTGCCTTAATACAAGCTGCTGAAGTCAACTCTTTATAGTGACTAAAACCTTAAAAGATATTCACCACAGAGGCACAGAGGACACAGAGAAAAACCTTTTTGCTGTTAAAACATATCAAACTACTGTAAAAATATAAGTCACTCAGGAACTACCTTATTCCTACGCTAAGCGTAGAAGCTATAAAAAAATGATGTGCTTTTCTCTGTGTCCTCTGTGCCTCTGTGGTGAACATGCCTTTATTGAGGTTTTAACTATTGTTTTATAACGATATTAGCCTGTAATGAATCAATATGATCACGTATCACATATTCAAAACGAATATCAATTTTCTTGTCTACTGGTATAGCAATACCACTGCTTTATAAAGGAAGTAAACGCAACATTATAGCAGGAAGTATGTTTTCCCATCTGTTGATATAGGCATGTTCCGCTAAATCAAACTTTTATATATTTCTGTATCAGCAGCACTAAAACAGGCAACAATAATTGTGTTGAACTGAGGGCTGTATTGCTGCATTACCTTCAATGCTATTTCAGCGGCCTGTTGTTTGGGATAACCATAAACACCTGTACTAATTGCAGGAAAAGCGATACTGCTAATGTTATTTTCCAGTGCAACTTCAAATGAGCGCCGGTAAGCGCTTTCAAGTAAAGCGGCTTCACCCTGTTCCCCGCCATGCCAGACTGGACCGACGGTGTGAATGACATATTTAGCTGGCAAATTAAAACCGGGAGTGATTTTAGCATCGCCGGTCTTGCAACCGCCAAGCGGGCGACAGCCTTCCAGTAATTCAGCACCAGCTGCATAATGAATAGCGCCATCCACACCTCCACCGCCAAGTAAAGAATTGTTTGCTGCATTGACTATGGCATCAACAGCAAGAGTGGTAATATCAGCCTGTGAAATTTCAATCATATCGCCCCCTTTTTGTTCATTACTTTATCAATACCCCAGGTAATTCCAATAGCTAATATCAATATGGCTGCCGCCGCCACAACATTATTTAAAATTTGTGGCGATATAAGCAGCAACAAACCCAGCATTAACATCATCACACCAGATAATAACTTCAGCACCATGCCTTCCTGCTCGGATAGTTTTCGTGAACCGAGTTTTATAGTGAACACAACAACAATGATCAGTAAAGGCAAAATATAAATCAGATTGTACAACACAAGATATAAGTAATAACTTTCTACTGACAATGATTCTAAAGTTAAAATTCTTGTATATATCATTGGAAATCCAGCAGTACATAACAGTTCATAACTATTCGCTACTATAGCTAGAATGACGGTAGCAAAGATTACAGTGACTATCGAATCCAGACGCAACAAATGGCGCATATGATCAAATAATTCTGGTTTTTTATTATCAGAAATACTTAATGAGAAACCTTTGTTAAACCAGAAGTAGTCCTTGATATTTATTAACGCAATAAGTACCGCTACACAGCCCGCAATTAATGTAATTAAACGCAGTTCACCAAGATAGATAAATAAGTTTAACCATGCTGTCATAAACAGGAAATATACAAGACCAGAAATAAATACAAATATGCTGCCTATTAGCGCCATTCTGCCCCTGCTTCGAGTGTGCACCATCATGCTAAGTAAAAACAGCAGGACAAAAAATGCACATGGGTTAAAGGCATCCATAGCCGCAATAAAAATGGTCAACATGGGTAGAGAATAATCATCTATGGATATGCTGCCCAAAAACGGAATATCTACTGATGCTGACCTGTTTATATCTAAATTAAAGACAGTGGCATTGTCCGGACTATTTTCTCTGGCAAATTGATAACATTCCTTTAAATAATATTTTAACAATTGCCCTGTTGATTTTTTATCTTCATAACCAGTTAGCATATTTCCACAGAACATAAATGCAGGCACGCTACGTGCATCTTTACCCAGCATCGTGGCCATATTGATATAACGCTGGATATTTTCCTGATGGTTTACCAGTTCAAGCGAATGTACTTTTAGCCAGGGATATTCATTGTTCATCTGCATAATATCAGGCTGTGCTTTCAGGCAATGCGGGCATTTTTTTGACCAGAAGAAATATAAATGAATAACAGGCTGCTCATTTACATCCTTTTCATACCAGATAACTTCGTTCGGAACGATAAGATTGTTGGCCGCCGCATCTGCAACCAGCACATTGGCCATATCTGAAATAGATAGTAGAACCATGACTAATAAAGCGCTGCAAACTTTACCGATTCTTTTCATTATCTGTTATTGACAGGGTATTACCTTAATGACGGTTACTATATCTCATACCAGGCCGCTATTTACATATTTTAATGATCCATTTTAACAGTTAAATACTTCCTTCATTGCACAATGGATATATAATCAAAACCATGTCAAAAAGAAAAATCAATCTTAAACAGGTTGCACGCCGGATGATGAGCGGCGTTGTACAAATTCATGTAGAAGGCTACCTGGAAGAAGACATTCAGACGGTGATGAACCCGGCGGTCAAAAGGACCGGCAACTGGTCAGGTTCAGGTTTTTTCATTAAATATAAAAATCTTGAAGGTCATATCGTTACCAATGCTCACGTTATAAGAAATGCGGTTAAAGTTCAAATTAGCTCAATGCTGACCAGTGAAGAAAAGTTCGAAGCCGATGTCGTTGGACTGGTAAAACAGCTTGAGCCGGATGTCGCGCTAATCAAACTTACCGATAACGAACTACAGCGCTTTAAAATGCTCGCCATCAGAGAGATTGAGCATCTGGAGCTTGCAGAAGGTTCAGGCCTGTCACGTGGTGAAGGAATCAAGGCAATCGGCTACCCGATGGGCATGGTAGAACCTAATATATCAGGCGGCGAAATTACTAACTTCGTATCAGGATCGGAATATACAACTGAAAGGTATGTAACAGATGCAGCCATAAATCCGGGAAATTCCGGCGGCCCCAGTATCAATAAAGATGGCAAGGTGGTTGGATTGAATACCGCCGTGATAGTTGGTGCTGATAATATTGGCTTTATTACGCCAGCAGGTTTCGTCAAAATTATTATCGACAACCTTCTGCAACAAAATGAGCCACTGTTCGCCGGCATTGGCGGCAAGCTACAAAAAAACACTGTCAACTTTAACGCCTTTTTAAAACAGTCTGCTCCAAAGGGAGTAATAGTAGCAAAAATACTAAAAGGCGGTTTTCTTGAAGCCGCAGGCATTATGCCGCGTGACGTAATTATTTCAATCAACGATATTGAATTTGACCGACATGGCATCGTCATAGGCAAGGAAGGCCTTTACAGGCATAAAAATATTTTTGATGTAATGAGATTAATCCCGATTGGTCAGGAAGTTAACATAAATTATCTCAGAAATGGCGACGTCAATACCGCCCATGCCAGTGCAATACGCAACCCGGAAAAGGGTGTTGTTTCACATCCCATCATAAACGAAAGAACATATCTTGAAGTATTTGGCATGATCATTCAGGAGTTGAGTTTTGAAATCATCGAAGCCATGAATGAGATAGATGCCAATGCACGCATTGACATGTTACAAACGATTGATGACGAGAAACCATTGCTGGCAGTTACCCACATTCACCAGGGAACACAGGCAGATAAAATGGAGTGGCCGGTGGGTGAGCTGATCATAAAGGCAAACGAGCATGAAATTCACTCATTAAATGAACTGCAAGAAATTCTACAAAAAAACAAAAACGGCAATGTATTACTGGAATGCCGTAATGGCAGAATTGGTTATTTTCTAGTGGAATAATTAGTCATCCCAGAAAAAACAGATATTGTCTGTTATGTGAGTATTTTATTTCCTTATAAAAAAAACAATTTCATGTATCATTGGGCAATTTAGGCAGGTACGAGACGAAGCGCTATGAATTTAAACGGAATCTGGAGCATCGAATTAGGCGGCGCCTATGGCTGGGAAGCGATAGGCACCCTGTTTCTTAAAGATGGTCATATATTGGGTGGTGGTCGAAACCATTATTCCACAGGCATTTACAAAACGAAGGATAAAGGCGCTGAATTTCATATCGAAATCAATCAGTACGGAGATAAACGAGCCCTGTTTGGACAAAAGAACGAACAGGTCTGCGTGGTTGTAAAAGCCAAACGAGATGGCGACAAGATGATCGGTGAGGCAACACTACCCCCAGCACAATCTGGAAAGATGCATTATGGTCTCAGTATACGCTTAAAACGCCGTGCAGACCTGCCTAAAGAGAAAAACCTCTAATTTCAATAGGCCATATTGATTCAAAGCAATTTATAAATACCCTGCAAAAGAAAACCTGATTCTATCGACAGTGACTCTGGTACTTTTATATTAATAACAAGACTCAACGACTATGGACTGAAGGTCTATAGGTTGCTTTCATGACTGAAAGTCATCTCTAAAGTCTGCAGATATGTTTCATTGCTATTGCCTTGCACTAAAGTGCCTAGTTTTTACTATCGATTTGGGATAATAAATAGAAATACCCTTATTCAGCCCCTCTTTAAACAGACGTTCTTGCCTGTGGTATGTGGTAGACATAGGCGGTAAGCGACACGTATCTGGCATCGCACAGATGTCACAAACATTTACAGTAGCAATCGATAGTCAATATGCCTATGAAACCCCCGTACATCGGCTTTCTATGAAAAGCTAACTCTCAATAAAGTCCATTTACTGCTCACATTCAATGCAAAGGTGTCCATACTATTTACAGTTATAAAATTACCTTATTGGAATATACATATATATATCATGGTGTTATGTGTATGGCACGGGTTTTGCAGATTGTGTATCAACAACCACAATTTGAAAAGGTATCATCACAATGTCATCCGAAAAAGATAATCAGCGAGAATCGATAATTGTAGAGATAGTTGAGTGGGTATTTTTCTTTGGTCTTGTATACCTGTTTCTTAAGGGAATTTTAGTCATATAAAAGGTCAATACCATGACAATGATTAATTTACTTAAAAAGGGAATACAAATATTAAACGAGCAACTTACTCAAGACGAGCAGTTACGTGCAAATGCGGAGAATGAATACCAGGCAATGAGCTGTGGTGCATTTAACCCGCGATTTTTAGCCAAAATTAAAAGAAGTAAAGCCGATTACAGCGAGAGTGAAAATAAAGAAAAAACGCAATAAAATTGTATTAACATGCACGAACTATACTGAATCGCCACTCATTTTATTAATAATCGTGCAACTTCAGCCTCTACATATATTTGCCTCACCTACCCATGCCCAGTCTTAATGTCCACATCCAGTTTTTCAAAATTGTTTCACACACATATTAACTGTCAATTTATAAAACATATCTGATATTAACCACAAAACATCTGCCCATAATTACTAATAACTTACCGTTACAGGCAGCAGGATTTCCAGTTGACAACACCAGCCATCTATATTAGTATTCTCTTATATAGATTAGTGGTTTTAGATTATGTTTATTAATAGAAAAATTTATCAAGTTTGGGTTGCAGTACTACTGCCGTTGCTTCTTATTATGCAATCAGCTTATGCAGTTAATAATGAACTGTGCACCCCCTTCAAAAATGCAGAAATCGACCAGTCATTGATTACAAATATGCTGAAAGCAGCAAAAGATGGCCATCTGTACCAGGTAAAAGCTAACAGCTCAAAGATGGGTTTTTGTGTAGAAAGCTCCATCGGTGTGGTAAAGGGCCAGTTTAAAAACTTTCAGGGTGGTATCGCTCTTAAGGGTGAAGATACTCGTGCGATGCTTTCAATTGATGTCGATAGCCTGGATACGAGCGCGTCATTTATTAAAAGCATACTGAAAAGTGATGACTTTTTTAATGTTGAAAACTACCCTGAGCTGCTGTTTGTTAGCACAGGTTTTGAATGGATAAGTAATACCAGGGCTGTTCTTAAAGGTGAACTAAGCATGCACGGTATAACTAAACCTGTCGCATTTTATGTTGAGATTACAGAAATTGACGGCGATCTAACGGATTCTAATAACATCCTTGTTAAAGCAACAACAACAGTACAGCGTTCTGAATTTGGTATGAATGCGCTGCCATCGATGGTCAATGACAAGGTAAACCTGTGTATGAGTGTAGAAGCGGAAAGATATACTGCTTTATAATAATTCAGCTTGATTTATGACTTCTCAGTTTATGATTTCCCTGTACAGGTTAATTTTTATTAGCGGCCTGATTGGTATTCTTAATATCAGCAACGCTGCTATCGTTGATACAAACAATCAAGCAGATGCCATGAAATATGGCTACAGCGCGCTCAAACTTTTCCTTGAAGATGAGCAGCATTTAACATTGATCAGGCGTGTAAAAATAGTTTTTACTTTTTCAGATATCAGCGACACATCAAGCACGCTGATTGATGATATAGCTGACTCATCAGAACAGGCGCTTGCAGATCTCGACAAGCTTGAAAAAGCAAAACCGCACATTGTATTCGAAGACTTTTCAGATGACACAATCGCTAAAGCAACTTTTGATTCACTACGAATGGCAAGCGCAAAAGAATTTCTGTTTGATATTGATAACTTTGAAAAAAACTTACTGCTTAGCCAGCTAAAAGTCTTACCTGTAATAAGTCACCTTGCCATGCAACTGGAGAAACAGGAAGCCAACCACGCACGTAAAATCTGGCTCAGCAAACTTGCTGATCGTTATGAAAAATATTATCAGCACGTTAATGAACGTATATTAATTTCCGCAAATTAAAATATGTAAAAGCTATCGACTCAATGAGTATGGAATGAATTTCATCATCACTGCGCTAATTAAAATTCTCGCCAAGGCGCGAAGAACGCGAAGAAATTCAATAATATCACTGCCTCCCTTTGCAAACTTTGCGCCTTGGCGAGAGATTTACTTATAATTCAAGCTGTAAATTCAGCATAAGTTTCAGCAAAAGCGTTAATGGCTGTATCCAGGTCTTCTTTTGTGTGTGCCGCAGAAATTTGGGTACGGATTCTGGCTTTGCCTTCTGGCACCACAGGGAAGAAGAAACCTATGGCATATACGCCGCGCTCAAGTAATTTTTGTGACATTTTCTGTGCCAGCACAGCATCACCCAGCATAACGGGTATGATTGGATGGTCACCCTCTTCTACCTGAAAACCCGCCGCCTGCATGCCTTTTCTAAAATAGTGCGTATTCTCCTGCAGATGATCGCGCAGCGCAGTCGAGTTTGAAAGCATATCCAGCACTTTGATTGTCGCCGCACAAATTGCCGGCGCCACGCTATTAGAAAACAGGTAGGGACGAGAGCGCTGACGCAGCATGTCGATAATTTCTTTACGCCCGGATGTGTAACCACCGGAAGCGCCACCTAATGCTTTGCCAAAGGTTCCGGTAATAATATCAACACGGTCCATTACTCCACAGTATTCGTGAATACCTCGGCCCGTTTTACCCATAAAGCCAACAGCATGGCAATCATCATGATGGACCATGGCATCGTATTTATCTGCCAGGTCACATATTTTATCCAGTTGCGCAATGGTGCCGTCCATTGAAAATACGCCATCGGTTGTAATTAATATACGACGTGCACCAGCCGCCTTTGCCTGTTTTAATCTGTCTTCCAGGTCCAGCATATTGTTATTTTTATAACGAAAACGCATCGCTTTACATAAACGTACTCCATCAATAATCGAAGCATGATTCAATTCATCAGAAATCACTGCATCTTCGTTAGTTAGTATGGTTTCGAACAGCCCCGTATTGGCGTCAAAACAGGCTGCATAAAGGATGGTATCTTCCATGCCCAGAAAGTTCGTTACTTTATCCTCAAGTGTTTTATGTATGGTTTGAGTGCCACAGATAAACCGTACTGAAGAAAGCCCGAATCCCCACTGGTCATAACTGTCTTTTGCCGCCTGTATTACTTCAGGATTGTTTGCCAGCCCCAGGTAATTATTGGCGCACATATTAATCACCTCGCGACCATCAGCCAGGGTAATATCATTTTTCTGCTGAGAAGCGATAATGCGTTCTGTCTTCCATAAACCCGCCTGTTTTATTTCAGCTAAATCTTTTGCCAAACTTTCTTTTGCAGTTTTAAAACTCATAATTTACTGTTTCTGTTTACTGTTCACTGCTCACTATTATCTATTCACTTCTTTCCCAGTTGAGAATGACCTTCCCCGACTGCCCCGAACACATCACATCAAAGCCTTGCTGAAAATCAGTGTAGTGAAAATGATGTGTAATGATTTTTTCCAGTGGGATACCGGTTTGCACCATCATGGTTGCCTTGTACCAGGTTTCAAAAATTTCACGGCCATAGATACCTTTTATAAACAGGCCTTTGAAAACCACCTGGTTCCAGTCGATGCCGGTGCCATCGGGCATGATGGCAAGCATGGCAATACTGCCGCCATTGATCATCAAGCTGAGCATGTCTTTAAATGCATGTGGTGAGCCGGACATTTCCAGGCCAACATCAAACCCTTCGAAGATACCCAGCTTATGCATAAATTTTCGACTGATAGGCCCATCATTCACATTCAGAGGAATCGCCCTGGGTACAATTTTTTTCGCCAGCTCCAGTCGATACTGATTTAGATCAGTAATCACAATATTGCGCGCACCACAATGCGCGGCCACCATGGCCGCCATAATTCCGATAGGTCCTGCGCCTGTAATCAATACATCTTCACCGACCATATTAAACGACAACGCCGTATGCACCGCGTTGCCAAATGGATCAAAACAGGCCAGAAGATCGGTAGACATGACGCGACTGGGCTTATATACATTTTTTGCTGGAATGGACAAATACTCGGCAAAAGCGCCCGTACGGTTAACACCCACACCAATCGTATTCGGGCAAAGGTGACGCCGACCCGCCAGGCAGTTACGACAACGTTCGCAGACAATATGCCCTTCGCCGGAAACAATATCACCAATAGCCAGACCCGTGACATTCGATCCCATTTCAGCAATCTCACCTGCAAACTCATGGCCGATAGTCATCGGTACCGGAATGGTTTTCTGCGCCCATTCATCCCAGTTATAAATATGCACATCCGTGCCACAAATAGCTGTTTTATGAATTTTTATCAGAACGTCATTGTTCCCGACTTCAGGAACCGGTACTTCTTCCAGCCACAGGCCTTTTTCTGCATGCTTTTTTACCAAAGCTTTCATCATCTTCATACAACCAGTCCTGCGCTTAAAAAATAATTATTCAATCATTGCTTTCCAGTTACCTGGGCAGACACATGCATCAGACACGCCCAGCAATGACCAACACCCGCATGGATGCGGGTGTTGAGCCACCATGGATGGTTTCACGGCGCGTCATTGCTGGGCGTGTCTGATGCATGTGTCTGATTCATGTTTCAGGCAATTAACGGAACAACCGCATTATTCAACATATATCTGTTGCGTGTCAGTTAGTGAGTCAACTGATGCAGATTTCAGCTTAACAGTGATACGATTATTAGCCTGTGCAGCGAGGTTCCAGTCTTTCACTGTTGTTTGTGGAATATAATCAGGATATTTTGATATTTCTGTGGTGCGAGCTACATTGGTCACTTCAATCATAATACCTTTTTCATTCTGAAAACCCGTATCAGACAGGTAGTTTGCAAAACTCAACGATTGATGTGTTGAAGGCAGATCAATCGGTTGAATGTGATTGCCTATATATTCACACAAGGTAACAGGCATATTATCGTCTGCTAGTTTATAGTCGCCATCATGGTCTCTGCTCAAACAAAACCGGCCAACATGTGTTTGCAGAATAATACTCCCGCTAAATCCTGTTTCGATTGCTCTTTTGAACAGGTCTTCAATGTCAGTCAAACGGTTATCATTTAGCGCCAGTTCATCATACGGATATTCTATCGTTTTGTTCTGCGCCCATTTAATAAACAGCAGGCTGTCGTCCTGATTTACAGCCGGTTTTTTTTCTGTGTTTTCGGCGTTATCTATAACTGTATTTTCTTCAGAAAAAATAGTCTGTTTTTCATCATGAGCTATTAATTTATTTTCAAGATGGTCCATTCCAGAGAGCAATAAAACATTAAAAACGATAGATAGAAGAAGCAGGCTGCTTACAACATAAAGTGGCCATGAGATTTTATTTTTATCTGAAGTTGCTGACTGCAGTTTTTCAAATTGCGCTTCCAGGTCAGTATTTAATCTATTGAAAATTTCATTACTGACTGATTCAATACCAAGCCACATACTTTTGTGCAGTTCAATGGTCTGGTCATCCATTAACCTGTTAAGGTCTTTCAGATAAGCATCGTGGTCATATTTCCTTTTAACAGATTCCTCATCTTCAGTTACCTGTTTATCAATTGAATCTATACCTGTTTTATCTAAAGCAGCTTCATCCAGTTTGGGTGCAGCTTTGCGGCGATCATCGATCAATCCTAATTTGAACAGGGACTCTTTTAGACCAACAGGAGAAATGGTTTTGGGAATAATGCCAACAGCACCAAGTGCACGCGCCTGGCTAAGGTATACATCACCACCTCTTGAGGTATACATCAAAATTGGAATAACAGCAGTCTGTGGATTATTTTTTATATGTTTAACTGCTTCAAAACCATCCATGCCCGGCAACATGTGGTCCATAAAGATGACATCTGGATGAGTGTTTTTCAAATAACTAATGGCGTCATCTGCAGATTCAACAGCATTCACTTCAAGACTGAACTCTTCAAGCATACGTTTAAGAACTGCGCGTGCTGATTTAGAGTCATCTACAATAAGAGCATGTTTTATTGACATTTTCTATCCGTTAGCTGTCACTCATGACTGCACTGAAAAAAATGAAGATAAATACCCACAGCGAAATAATCAAAGCCATGATGATTCAATCTTCATAAATTTCTTTCTCATGGTGCATTTTCGATAATCAATAGTCTAGCAAAGTTTTAAATATTGTATGGAACATATCATTACATTGTTATAACCCCAGATTATTCAGGGCAACTCTGCTTGCATAGAAAAAACAAATATTATCCACTTATAACTCAAGATCTCACCTTTAACCCGGATATTTCATGGGAATGCAGAATTTTGGGGAAATATCAGTGAGTCAGTTTGTACGATTCTCCCCAAGATGACGTTATGGGCATAGCCATAGCTATGGTTACAGGGGAATCGTGCCCAAATAAAGTAATCACGGGGCCGCTGATATTTTCCCAAAATCTGCATAGCGTTGTCGGATATAGTGTGCTTTTCTAATATTCCTGTATTTCATTTTATAATTATAATGTTAAGTGGAATTTGTAGCGTTCCTATGAAATATCCGGGTTAAGCTCTCATCCGGAAACTTTATTGCTGAAACACGGTCACATTATCAGTTAATTCTTTCAGGTGTATTAATGAAAAAAACATTTCTCGTAATTGCATGTATAACGGCGATATTTTCTATGTCTGCGGTTTTCAGTGGTGGCAATACCTCATCAGAAAATGCCTCTGGATATGTTAAACCGACAGATGACGAATTAAAGCAACGCCTCACGCCACTGCAATATTCTGTCACCCAGAACGATGACACCGAACGCCCATTTAATAACGAATTCTGGAATGAAAAACGACAGGGTATTTATGTTGATGTGGTTAGTGGTGAAGCACTGTTTTCATCTACCCATAAATACAAATCCGGTACCGGCTGGCCAAGTTTCTATCAACCGATTGAGCCGGCAAACATTACAGAAAAAAAAGATTACCTGCTTATATTTCCACGCACTGAAGTGCGCAGTAAAAATGCTGATTCACATTTAGGACATTTATTTGATGATGGGCCAGAACCAACGGGGTTACGTTATTGCATAAACTCAGCCTCGTTAAAATTCATCCCAAAAGAGAATTTGGAAAAGGAAGGTTATGAAAAATATCTTGGTTTATTTGAAAATTAATTAGCGATTCCTAAAATCAGCGGCAATAGTCAACTATCTACGATTTCCTGTATTGCCGTAGCAGTATCAAGCCGCTAACACCCGCCGCCTGTACGTCACCATCAGCACAAACACCAAACATGCTATCGCTATAATCAAAGGAAATAAAATGGTCGTTAATGAGTAATGCGCCAGGGCCAGGATAGAGACAAGGTTGCGCACTGCCATGATCACAAAAAATGTCCGCTGTTCCTCAAAGGGATAAATATAGGCCTTTCTGAAACTAGGAGCAAAGCCTGTCATATCGACCAGTGTAAGCACCACCACCGCCCATAACGGGTCAGATGTAAGATACCATAGCGGCAGGGATGACATGGCAGCAATAAAAAACATCCAGTCTGTTCTGCTGATGGTGCTGTCAGACTTTTTTATATATGCCAGAAACGCAACGTATATTGTGATAAGTCCTGATACACCTATCGGCCAGGCACCCGCCCCGCCCTTATCTGCCAGTTGCGCCAGGAAAACAACAAATGTGGTGGAGCCCCAGATCACCCAGGAAAACACATGTGGTTTAGTTTTCCCTTTCAGGATTGAATGAATATATGGGAAAAATGCTATAAAGGTCAGTGCAATCGCAACTGCACCGAGAAGCTCTTTATACACAATAGTTCATCTTATTAATATGCTCATAAAAAAGGCCGGCATACATGTCACTAGTAACATGTATGCCGGCCTTTTTTTGAATTTTTCGTTAGATTTTATTAATCTCTTCCTTTCTCAAACTCTTTTCTTCTTGCTTCTATTTCTGCATCAAATTGCTTTCTTCTAGCTTCCATTTCTGCATCATGCTGCTTTCTTCTTTGGTCCATTTCTGCATCATACTGCTTTCTTCTATCTTCCATTTCAGCGTCATATAGTTTGTTTCGGTCATCACTACTCATGCCTGCGCGACTCTTCCACTGTGCTCTTTCAGCTTCACGCTGTTTGTCCCTTGCTGCCCATTCAGCATCTAGTTGTTTTCTTCTTTCTTCTCTCTTTTGCTCATGTTCACGAATTGCAGCTTCATGCTCTTTTTTCATTTGCTCTACTTTTGCTTCGTATTCATCCTTGCCTGAGTCGTCTGCAAAAACCACCGGTGTAGATAGTGATGCTGATAACAACAGCGAAAGTAAGATAAATGTTTTGTTTTTCATGGATTAGACTCCGTTGTGACCTTAAGGTCTGTTAAAAAATGCTAAAGGTAAATCGAATTTGTAGCTGTAATCATAAAAAAATATGAGAATAAAACATACATTTGATTTAACTTAAAAGTTCGATTACTGTGTCAGTCATGTTAGATAGAATATATCTAATTCAGGATAGATAAAACCACAGAAAAAGTCCGCCTGTCTGCGGAAGTTGCTCTGCCATACTAACCAGGCGGCATTTTTACATGGAAATTTAAATTTTTGCAAGAAGAGTCTTGTTGAATATCCCAAAGTAGCCAGGCTGTACCCATGCAGGCAGCGCTGGTTTTAGAAATAATAGATATTTACCTGTTTTCTGTAGAAGGCCAGGCAAAAAACAGGCCCTGGTTTACTGGAAAGCAATATCTCCACTAGCGCCACGGCTAACTTCAAGCACATTCCTCAACTGAGAGATTTTATCCATTATTCGTGTCAACTGCTGCAAATCACGAATCTCAACTGTCACAGACATACGCGCAGTCTGATCGCTTTTATTTGATATGGTATTTACAGCGATCACATTCACCTTGTCGTCAGATAATGTTCTGGTAATATCACTTAATAAACCATGACGATCATTTGCCTGGATTAATATAGTCACCGGGTAATTTTGTACATCGGTATCACCCCATTCAACTTCTATCAAACGCGCCTGATCTTTTTCCTTCAGGTAGATAATGTTTTTACAGTCCTTTCGATGAACGCTCACCCCTCTGTCCTTGGTAATGAAACCAATGATTTCATCATGCGGAACAGGCATACAGCAGTTAGCAATGGTTGTTAATAGATTACCTACACCTAAAACATTAATACTGCTGTCCGATTTTTTAACCGGTTTGTATTTTATCGCATGTAATGGAATAGTGTGCTGATCATTCTGACTGTCTTTATCTTTCTGACTTTCATTAAACTCCAGCAACATAGCTGACATCTGCGCGACACTAATATCACCCCGTCCCAGGTGAATGTATAAATCATCTACGGAATCCAGCTTAAAGTGTTTAACAACTTTATCGATGTCCGGTTTTATACCATGGCGTTTTAACTCACGATCGCACAGTGTTTTACCTTCGTTATAATTTTTTTCCTGGTCCTGTTTTCTAAACCAGTTACGGATCCGGTTCCTGGCCCGGGATGTTTTAATATAGCCTAAATGAGACACCATCCAGTCACGTCTGGGTAAGGCCTCTTTTGTGGTTAATATTTCAACTCGTTCACCATTTTTTAACTGGTATGTTAACTGCACAATACGTCCATTAACTTTTGCGCCACGGCAACGGTGCCCAATTTCCGTGTGTACAGCATAAGCAAAATCAAGTGGTGTCGCGCCTTCAGGCAAATCGATTACACGTCCTTCCGGTGTTAGCACAAAAACACGATCACGGAACATTTCCGTGCGGAAGCTTTCCATTAAGTCTTCATCGTTCGTTTTTGTCGAATCGAGTAATTTTCTTAATGAATCAATACCGGACTGTAAATTATTCTTGCTATCCGCTTCTTTATAACGCCAGTGTGCAGCCACACCGAACTCTGCAAATTCATGCATCTGTTTTGTGCGAATCTGGATTTCAACCGGTTTACCATGCGGGCCATAAACTGCTGTATGCAATGACTGGTAACCGTTTTCTTTTGGATTGGCGATGTAATCGTCAAACTCTTTATTGATATGTCGCCATTGGGCATGCACCATACCCAGTACGACATAGCAGTCTGCAATGCTGTTAACAATTATTCTAACCGCGCGGACGTCAAACAGTTCATCAAACCCCCGGTGTTTTGAGGTCATTTTCTTCCAGATACTGTAAATATGCTTAGCACGGCCATATACTTCTGCCGATATATTTTCTTCTTTTGTTATCTGTTTTATTTTTTCAACAACATCAACTATAAATTGCTCTCGTTCTTCTCGCCTTTCATCAAGATGTTTTGCAATTTGTTTGTAGGTGCTGGGCTCAAGATAACGAAATGACAGGTCTTCCAGTTCCCATTTCAACTGACCAATACCAAGGCGATTAGCAATCGGTGCATAAATTTCCAGACATTCATGCGCGATGTCCTGCTGTTCATCTTCGGACGCAAGGCTCAACTGTCTTAAACGCTGCACACGAAAAGCGAGTTTTATTAACACGGCCCGAACATCATCCACCATCGATAACAGCATGCGGCGTAAACGCTCAACCTGTTCTGGTGAGGAATCATCGCGCTCACTCTGAAATTCGTGCAACTGGACCACGCTCTTCACCAGCTTCATGATGTCATCACCAAACTGTTTCTCAAGCTGGTCAACATCCGCTGATCTCATTAACTGCGTACTGCTTAACAGGGCAACAGTCAGTGTGGTTTCATCCGTACCCAGTTCACTTAACAATAAGGCGACATCCAGGCTGTTAGGTAATGAACCTTCAATAGGCAGGTCCCAGACTTTTTCACAGGCAAGGCGCAGCAGACTGTTCTCATCCACATCATAACCAACCAGTTGATGTAAATACTTATCGATTGTGAAGTCTGTGGTTACCTGGTTAAAGTTGCGTGTCTTATGCATTTATTAATGTTATTTATATTGTGAAATACAGCTAAGTTGCATATTTAGATTAGTCTGGGCATCGACTAGAAAGTTTAGATTAAAATCGTGATGAGTGAGAAAAAAACAGATAAAACCTGACCAGGTAGTCCTGAATATATTCAGCTGTGATTTTATAATTCGCCGTCCTATGCCTGCGATTTTTTACAGGCCGGGCATATACCATACAACGTCAGACTGTGGCCTGTTACCTCATAGCCTTTGGCTGCCGCCACTTCATTCTGCCGGGTTTCTATCATCTCGTCGTAAAACTCTTCAACTTTGTGACAGGAGGAACAGACAATGTGATCATGATGACCTTTTTTGTTTAATTCGAATACGGACTGGTTACTGACCTGGTTATCACCCTCAAAACGATGACGTTCAACAAGACCTTTATTTTCAAATTGTGTTAATACGCGATAAACTGTTGCCAGCCCGATTTCTTCACCTTCATTCGATAAAGCCTTATAAATACTTTCAGCACTGTGATGGCGCACTTTTGACTCCTCAAGAAATTTTAAAATCTTCATTCTAGGAAGTGTTACTTTAAGACCTACTTTTTTTAAATCACTTGATTGCATAAATTTCTACTGCTTCTCGCACACATATACGGTAGTATTTCAGTCCATTTTAGACAAAACCATTTAAACACGTTTATGTTACTGAGAACCACTCTCATTTGGCGAATTTTCCAATTATTTTTTCAAAATACCATGCCAGTACTAGTGTTATACGGCCTGGTTGCTGTTAGTGCATGCGCACAGTGGATGCCAGAAGTACACCGTCTTGACTTACAACAGGGAAACACCGTCAAGCTGGAACAGTTGGAAAGCATCAAAATTGGCATGACAAAAGCTGAAGTACGCAAAATTATGGGCACGCCAATGTTGGCAGACCCGTTCCATAATCAACGCTGGGACTATATCTACCGTTTTATTCCAAATAAAGGATTTGAAAGAAAGTCATTACTGACACTGTATTTTGAAGATGATATGCTGGTAAAAATTGATGATTCGCAGTATGTAGAACCTTAGAAAACAATGTTAGTGCACAATAGAGTGAACAAGATAAAAAACTGAAAAAAATATTTTTTATCTAGCATTAACCTGTTACCGCCATTGTAATGACCATATACCGTAAATTTTCTTATAAAACCATTCAAGCTTTTATCTGTATTCACTACTTTATCTGTGGACTATTCTCTCTTTTACGTTAAATCAACCGCCCTTCTTCATCACCTTGCCCTCAGCAGCACGTTTTCGCCTGACTTCTTTAGGATCTGCAATTAAGGGCCGATAAATTTCAACACGATCGCCATCATTTAATACCGTTGTCATCGCTGCGACTTTTCCAAAAATACCGACAGCGGCGTTTTCTAGATCGTTATCAAGTTCAGGAAAATCTATCATTATACCGGAGCGTACAATGGCCGCACCGATGGTGGTGCCCTGGTCAACATTTATTGCACGAATTATCTGTTTTTCCGGCGTGGCGTAGGCCACTTCAACATTAATGCTTTTTGTTACCATCTGCTCATCACCTGGTACTCTGTCAAGGCTATATTGACAGAGTACTAGTCTCGTTTGCCATAAACCTCGACGGCACGCTTGCAAAAAGAATCAACCAGTGAATTAGCAATTTGTGTAAACACTGGCTTGGCCGCAATTGACATCATGGCGTTATCAAACTCAAAATCAAGTTCAAGGTTTACTTTACAGGCATTTTCAGTTTTAAGTGTATCAAACTGCCAGTAACCCGATAATTTTTTAAATGGACCATCAACCAGCTGTAATTCTATGCGCCTGTCTTTGCTTAACTTATTGTGCGTAGTAAAGGTTTTATTTAACACGCCTTTGGCAATTTCTATCGAAGCCGTTATTTCTGTTTCAGATTCACTTATTACTTCAGATGAGCGGCACCAGGGCAGAAATGAAGCATAGTCAGCAACATTATTGACCAGTTGATACATTTCAGCAGGTGAATAACGCACCAGTGCGCTACGTTGAATGTGAGACATAAAGCTATTTCAATAAAGAAACTAGATAACGGCAACGGCTTTCAAAAACACAACAATCACGGCAACAGGCGCAATATATCGAGTTAAAAACCGCCAGGATTTGTAAATTGCAGCATGGGTATATATTTCTTCACGCGTTGATTCTTCTCGCATAATCCAGCCTGCAAAAAGTGCAATAAACAGTCCGCCTAACGGTAACATAATGTTGGCTGTGAGGAAATCAAGTGTATCAAAAAATGTTAATTCTTCAAAAATGAATGGAACGCTAATTGTTCTGTCTTCCCAGATATTAAAAGAAAATACGGTACCTAAACCAACAAACCAGGTCAATCCGCCAATCCACACGGACGCGTAGATACGGTTAACACCTTTATTCTCTACCAGATAGGCAACGGCAGGCTCAATCAAAGATATGGCTGAAGTCCATGCGGCAAACAGCAGCAATATGAAAAACAGTACACCCACCAGGGTTCCGCCCTGCATATGACCAAAGGCAATAGGCAGAGTCTGAAAGATCAATCCAGGGCCAGCACCAGGTTCCAGGCCATTAGCAAACACAATGGGAAAAATCGCCATGCCTGCCAGCAAAGCCACCACGGTATCAGCCAGGGCAATAAGCATAGACGCCTGGGTAATTGAGTGCTCATCACTTAAATAAGAGCCATAAACCATAATCGCGCCCATACCCAGACTTAAAGTAAAAAAGGCGTGGCCCATAGCAATGAGTATTCCTTTGCCGCTTATATAACCAGGGGTAAATAAAAACCTGAGGCCCTCTAAAAAATAACCCGTTGTCATCGCATAAATTACGATCACAATCAGTAACCCAAACAGCAGCGGCATCAGGTAAGTAACAGCTTTCTCAAGGCCCTGTTTAACGCCTCTGGCCACCACAATCATGGTCATCACCATAAAAAGAGTATGCCATGCCAGTAAACGTTCCGGATCGCTCACCAGATCGGTGAATATACTGTTTGCGCCATCCGCTGTTACTCCCAGAAACATGCCTCCAGCAGTGCGAAATATATAAGACATCGCCCAACCGGCAATCACACTGTAGTAGGACAAAATGAGAAAGCCCGCCAATACGCCCATCCATCCCAGCCAGACCCAGCGGGGATTGCGGCCTTCGCCTTTGGCCAGAGCGGCCATGGTGTTAATCGGACTTTGTTTACCTCGACGACCAAGCATGATTTCTGCCATCATGATGGGGATACCAATAAGCGCGATGCACAATAGATAAACTAAAACAAAAGTGCCGCCGCCATTCTCACCCGCGATATAGGGAAATTTCCAGATATTACCCAGCCCGACAGCAGAACCGGTGGCAGCCAGGATAAAAACAGTGCGGTTGGTCCATTGACCATGAATAGATACACGTTGTTCAGCCATAATGTTAAGGCCCCTCGTTCTAAGGAGCATGCTCTCTTTTTTTATTTTTTGTTGTTTGCTTTATAGCACTGACTCAAGCTATTTTTAAAAATATCCTCGCCAGCGTGAACATTGCCTTATTTTTCCATGCATAATTTCAACTATCGATAACAGTCATAAGTACAAAAGATATGCTAACCCTACCATAATTTTCAACAATGACAGCATGATAAATCTACCCTATACTTGCCAGTCTGATTTTCACCTGCCTGTAATAGCAGCACATAATGGCCAAAAAACCAAAAAAAAGACCGAACGACAACACCATCGCGCGTAATAGAAAAGCCCGCTTTGATTTTACTATTGAATCAAATTTTGAGGCCGGCCTTGTGCTGGAAGGCTGGGAAGTAAAAAGCCTGCGTGCTGGTAAAGTACAAATCGATGACAGTTATATTTTTGCCAAAAATGGTGAGCTTGAATGGGTCGGGGGCACTATCACCCCTTTAATTACTACCTCCACCCATATTCATGCCAGCCCGACGCGTTCTCGAAAATTATTGATGCATCGCTATGAAATTGATCGCCTGATTGGCCAAATTGAACGCAAAGGTTATACCCTGGTGCCACTTGCCCTGTTCTGGAAAAAGAATGGCAGGGTAAAAATTGACATCGGCCTGGCCAAAGGCAAAAAAGAACACGATAAGCGCGCCGCGATTAAAGACCGTGACTGGCAGAGGGAGAAAGCCAGGACTTTGAAGATTAGATAGTCGTTTGTTGTTTGTCTTTTGTCTTTAGTTTCTTGACCAACGACAAAAGACTAAAGACAAACGACTTGTGGTGTGGGTTTCACCACAACGCAGATTCCATTTTTTCAATAATTGCCTGATGCGCCTGGAACTCTTCAGTACTTGCTGCGATTATCTTGATGGGTTTTCTGTCAGCTGATATTTTTTTTGTTACTGGCGCACCGCTTGTGGAAACGGTGGTGTCTTCACTTTCCAATGACAGAAGGGTCTGTCCGCCTGTCATGTGCAAATAAACTTCTGCTAACAGCTCGGAGTCAAGTAAGGCGCCGTGTAACTCACGATGCGCATTATTGACTTCGTATTCTTTACACAGCATATCCAGGTTATTTTTCTTACCCGGGCGCATTTTTCGCGCCATCGCCAGGGTATCAATGACAGAGCAATAGGTGCTTACCTTGCCATACTCGGACCCTGCCTGCTTTAATTCATGGTCCAGAAAACCAACGTCAAACGGTGCATTATGGATAATTAACTCAGCGCCGTCGACGTATTCAATGAAGTCTTTAACAATATCTGAAAACCGGGGTTTATCCACAAGGAATTCATTGCTGATACCGTGGACCGCCTGTGCGCCCTCATCAATTTCTCGCTCCGGCTGTAAATACTGGTGGTAATTATTACCGGTCAAACGCCGGTTAATCATTTCGACGCAACCAATTTCAATAATTTTGTGGCCCTGTCTGGGATCTAAACCGGTGGTTTCTGTATCAAGAACAATCTGGCGCATAGTTTAAAGTTGGCAGTTGGCAGTTGGCAGTTATCATTTTACAGTAACTGCCAACTGCCATCTTATTTTTTTAACATTTCATCAATGGCCCGATTTGCCAGCAGGTCCGCATACTCGTTACCATCATGTCCGGAATGCCCTTTCACCCATTGCCAGGTGACCTCGTTAATCTGGACTAAAGCATCCAGTCGCTGCCATAATTCGACATTTTTTACCGGTTTCCGTGCTGCTGTCTTCCAGCCATTCTTCTTCCAGTTTGGCAGCCATTTGGTCAAACCCTCAAGCACATATTTAGAATCCGTATATATTTTTACTGCATGGGGTCGGGTCAAGGCCTCCAGTCCCTGAATAACAGCCATAAGTTCCATGCGATTATTGGTTGTGATAGCTTCGGAACCATAAAGGTCTTTTTGCTGTCCATTATAACGCAAACTGGTCCCCCAGCCGCCAGGACCGGGATTTCCGCGACAGGCGCCATCAGTATATATTTCAACAATTTTTGTACTCATAGGGCCAATTTTCTTGCTGATGCTGTACAATTAATCGTACGGATAAATGTATCTTTGAAAAAATAGGAATTTACGCTGCAATATTATAGTGCTGTGTCTTATAAAACTAGTACTCTATCAACCTGATAATGACGGATGCAGCAGTATTAAATTGGAAGAGTAAATTTCCTGAGTAAAATCTAACAATATATCTGCTGATGTATTCCTGGATAAAACTTTTGTCATTACTATTTATCAGAGAACAACAATAATAATAAAAACCACAAAGTACTATGACATTGAATAACTTATTTCTCGATACTCCCAAATTAACCTTCAATATAAGATCAGTTTTTATACCAGTTTTTATATTGGCCAGCATACTTTTACTAACCGCCTGTAATGAAACCCGGTCCATCCAGGGTTCCGGGCTGACAGCAGCCGCATCACAGGATGTCACGTCAAATAGCCAGATAAACAGTTCAACTATAACAACAGCATCTCTGGATAATGCATTTCTGGCCAGTACATCAGCATACAATATTGAATTTGATCAATTTGAAAATCTCTACCTGAGAAGCGATGCGACAGCAAGTATCTGGCCACGTATTTATGCAGGTTTTCAGTTACCTTTAGATATTCAGCATAAATCTCTGGAAACAGAAATTGCATGGTTTGCTAAACATCCCGAATATATACAACGCGTTTTGCAACGTGCAGACCCGTTTTTGCATTACATAGTGGAAGAAATTGAAAAACGGAATTTACCCACAGAACTGGTTTTATTACCGATTGTTGAAAGCGCTTATCAGCCTTTTGCCTATTCTCATGGCCGCGCCGCAGGTATCTGGCAATTTATACCATCAACCGGTCGTTTATATGGATTAAAACAAAACTGGTGGTATGACGGCCGGCGTGATATTTATGCTTCAACTCAGGCCGCTTTAAATTATCTTGAGAATATGCACAAGCAGTTTGATGGTGACTGGCTGCTGGCGCTGGCGGCATACAACTCCGGTTCCGGTACGGTGCAGCGCGCCATAAAACGCAACAAACGCTTAAAACGCCCGACAGATTTCTGGAACTTGAAATTACCAAAAGAAACACGTGCTTATGTGCCAAAACTGCTGGCGCTAAAAGAAATTATCGCCAACCCTGAAGAATATGACATTAGTCTTCGTTGTATTCCAGATGCGCCCGGATTCAAACAGGTAAAAACCAGGGCGCAACTTGACCTGGCGCTGGCCGCTGAACTGGCCGAGGTAGACCTGGAAACACTGTACATGTATAACCCGGCATTCAATCGCTGGGCGACTGCCCCTGAAGGTCCGCATACTCTGTTATTTCCGGTCAACTCGGCAGAACAGTTTGAAGATAATTACGCTGAACTTCCAGAGGACAAACATTTACGCTGGAGTCGCCATAAAATCAAATCCGGTGAAACCTTAAGCCAGATCGCGCTGAAATATAACACCTCGGTCAGGCATTTAAAAAAAGTTAATAATATAACTGGCAATAATATCCGCGAAGGTAAATACCTTCTCATCCCCCATTCCAGTAAAAACAGTAGCAGTTACTCCCTGTCTTCAACACAAAGATTAAAAACCATTCAAAACACAAAACGTGGCAGCGGAAGTACTCGCATTGAGCATATCGTTCAAAATGGTGAGAGTTTCTGGGAAATAGCCAGAAAATACAATGTGAGCATGCACAAACTCGCCAGGTGGAATGGCATGGCAATAAAAGACCCCTTAAAACAGGGACAAAAACTGGTGGTCTGGTCTAAAAACAAAAACACGACTACAGTAAAAACACATAATCCGAACAGCACGGTCAGATCAATTCATTACACCGTGAGAAATGGCGACTCTTTATCGCGGATTGCCAGCAAATATCGTGTCAGTGTCAATGACCTGCATCGCTGGAACACAATAAAAGGAAAATACCTGCAGCCGGGACAACGCCTGAAGTTATATATTGACGTTACAGAACAAAGCGGCAGTCATGGTTAAGTTGTTAGGGCCTGTTATTTTTGTCGGAGATATAAATCACACATTACTAATACGAAAGCGATATGGCAATGATAGCTATTACCAGGGCCAGAATAGCTATACCCAGGGCAATCATTTCACGTTTCCTGGCATGGCGCTTCACCTTTTTCTATTAATTCTTCAAGGTTTGCGACTCTTCTCATCGATTCCTGAATGCCTGCAAGATATTCATCCGTACCCGGCTTATACGCAGCAACCCATTCATGTAATTCAATATTTGATTTTTCTTTTAGTTTGTACCGGTCATCTGGAGATTGCATTTCTTTGACCCTCGCCCATCAAATTTAACGATCGCGGTTTTGAATTATTTAACAGTCTGGAACCTCTACAACAGATACCCAAAATAGATTATAAATCAAATTGTTTATGTTTGTCGCGCTGCTTAGGTCCAGTATTATCTCGGCTGGTTATATTACATTTATTTACGTCTAGCCTTGAGCCGTATGCCATGGGCAATAGAAGTCATAGGCCATAGAGGCCATGAGCCATAGAAACAACATGCAAAGCAAAAAAAACCTTAAGTTTTACGGGAATTAGCCGACATAACGCTATATAAAATATAATTCAAGGAATTCAAATAATGGCTATTGCTCAAAGCATAGAAGTATCAGACAGCCCAAACATATTTATTGGTCGCCAGCCAATTTTTGACAGGGATATGACACTGTTTGCCTATGAGTTACTGTACCGTAACTCTAATGAAAATAGAGCGTTAGTTAGTAATCAGAACCTGTCAACATCCGAAGTTATTATTAACTTAATAACCGATTTCGGTTTTGACAATGTAACCGGTAATAATACTGCTTTTATCAATCTCAGCAAAGACTTTCTAACCGACAAAATACCATTACCCCTGCCAAATAATAAAGTAGTTTTAGAGGTACTGGAGGACATTGTTGTTGATGAAGAGCTTATCGAAGGATTAAAAAATCTCTCCAAAAAAGGCTTTTCACTTGCTCTTGATGATTTCATCTATTCACCTGTATGGGAGCCTGTGCTGCCCCTTATTGATTATATCAAGGTCGAAATTCCAGCGTTAACAAATGAAGAAATCCAGGAACATGTTGCCCGATTAAAAAAATATAATGTAAAACTTCTTGCTGAAAAAGTTGAATCCAAAGAGGAGTATGCATTTCTTCACCAATGTGGATTTGATTATTTTCAGGGCTATTTTTTTTCCAGACCCGAAGTACTATCAGGAAAAACTATTTCGCCAAACAAGATTAAAATGATCTCGCTGCTGTCTGATCTAAATAACAGTGAAATTAAAATTGATCAGCTCGTTGAAGACATCTCGATTGATGTTGCTTTGTGTTACAAAATTCTCAGACATATAAACTCCGCATACTATTCACTCGCCCATAAGGTGGAATCCATTCGAGAAGCCATTATTTATGTTGGTCTTAATAAACTCAGACAATGGGCATCGCTGATTGTAATGTCAAACTTAAATGACCAATCAACCGAAGTAATGCAACAGGCCATAATAAGAGCATATATGTGTGAACAAATTGCTGAAATCACAGGGAAAACTGATACAAAACGTTACTTTTCTGTTGGCCTGTTATCAACCCTTGAAACTTTACTTGGCACGCCGATGAGCGAAATTTTAAAAACGCTGCCTTTGTCAGAAGAAATACAGGATGCTTTGCTCTTTTACACGGGTGATATCGGCAAGCTTCTGCAGTGTTCAATTGCCTATGAAAATTCAGACTGGGAAGGCGCCAGTCAGATAGATAACATTAATGCGGCAGAATTACGTGAGTGTTATTTTAACGCACTGACATATGCACAAAATACTATGTCAATGATAGAGTAATACGGCTTTAAGTAGTACTATCTAACCAATAAGTGTTTTCGGGTCGAGTAATTTTTCCAGTTGCTGACGTGATAAATCAGTCATTTCTACGGCCACATCAATGACCGCACGTCCCTCGGCGTAGGCCGTCTTGGCAATCTTAGCACCGAGCTCGTAGCCAATCACGGTATTTAATGCCGTTACCAGTATCGGATTTTTTGCCAGTGCTGAATTAATATTATCTTCATTCACAGTAAATCCAGCGATGGCTTTGTCCGCCAGTAAACGAGAAGCGTTCGATAATATTTCGATGCTTTGCAGTAGATTCAAAGCCACCAGCGGCAGCATGACATTTAACTGGAAATTACCTGACTGCCCGGCAATGGTTATTGTTGTATCATTACCGATTACCTGTGCACACACCATGGCTGTTGCTTCCGGGATCACCGGGTTCACTTTTCCCGGCATGATACTGCTGCCCGGCTGTAATGCTGGCAGGGCAATTTCACCAATGCCCGCCAACGGCCCGCTGTTCATCCAGCGCAAATCATTGGAAATTTTCATTAAGGAAGTAGCCAGGGTTTTTAGCTGGCCACTTAGTGCAACGGCAGCATCCTGTGAACTCAATGAAGCAAAACGGTTAGACGCCACCTTAAATGACAGACCCGTCGCATTCGATAATTGCTCGGCAACCAGTCCACCAAAAGATTTATCTGCATTGATGCCTGTCCCCACAGCCGTACCACCAATGGCCAGCTGATGAATTTCCGGCAGCGTATTTTCTATATGCAATAATGCCGATTGAAGCTGTGCCGACCAGCCCGATAACTCCTGCCCTAAACTCACCGGCATAGCATCCATTAAGTGCGTGCGCCCCGTTGTTACAATACCCTCAAGCGATTCAGCTTTTTCATCAATAACCGAAATAAGGTGCCTGATTGCCGGTATTAGTTGCTGGTGACAGCTTAGCGCCGCACTGACATGGATGGTTGTCGGGATAACATCATTTGAACTCTGGCTCATATTGACATGGTCATTCGGGTGTATCACGTCCCCTGCTTGCCTGGATGCCAGATTAGCGATCACTTCATTGGCATTCATATTGGTACTGGTTGCCGAACCGGTCTGGAATACATCCAGCGGAAACTGCTCCATTAATTTGCCATTGATAATGTCATCACAAATTGATGAGATTGCAAGACGACGGTTTTCATCCAGCCCGCCTAAATCATGGTTGGCATTTGCACAGGCCTGCTTAACCAGACCCAGCGCCTGAATAAATGCTTTCGGCAAGGTGATACCACTTATAGGAAAATTATCAACTGCACGTTGAGTTTGCGCGCCATAAGCAGCCTGTGCAGGCACCTGCAACTCTCCCATACTGTCTTTTTCAGTTCTATATGCACTCATGTAACATCTGCTCCTGACTCTACTCTGGCATCGCCTCACATTAGCAAGCAATGATATAATACCCGTTTTTAAACAACAAATTTGAATTTGCATTATGATGGAATTAAGCGAACTTACCGCAATCTCCCCAGTTGATGGCCGTTATGGTTCTAAAACCGCAGCATTCAGAGACCTGTTTAGTGAATACGGATTAATCAGGCACCGTGTACTGGTCGAAGTACGCTGGTTTCAAGCGCTGGCCAGTCACAGTGAAATTACTGAAGTGCCTGAACTGGACAGTCAAGCGCAAAGTGTTCTCAATCGTATTGTTGATGATTTTTCATTAACGGATGCAAAGCGCATCAAAACCATAGAACGCACTACCAATCATGATGTAAAGGCCGTTGAATATTTTCTCAAGGAGAAGATCCAGGGCAATGCCTCGCTCGACGCCTGTAATGAATTTATCCATTTTGCCTGCACATCCGAGGACATTAACAACCTGTCCCACGGCCTGATGTTAAAAGCCGGACGAGATAACGTATTATTACCGGCAATGGATGAAGTCATTGATGTCCTGACAAAACAGTCACAGCAATTTGCCGCACAACCCATGCTCAGCCGTACGCATGGTCAGACCGCCTCGCCGACAACAGTGGGTAAAGAACTGGCCAATGTGGTTTATCGCCTACGCAAACAACGAGACCAGGTCGCCCGCACACAAATATATGGCAAAGCCAACGGTGCGGTGGGTAACTATAACGCACATATCAGCGCCTACCCTGAAATCGACTGGCCGAAATTTTCCCAGCAGTTTATTGAATCTCTCGGTATGGAAATAAATCCTTTCACCATTCAGATTGAACCGCACGATTACATGGCGGAAATGTTTGACGCTATCAGCCGTTTCAATACTATCCTGATCGATTTAAGCCGTGATATCTGGTCTTACATCTCAATTGCTTATTTCAAGCAGAAAACAGTGGCAGGTGAAGTTGGCTCTTCCACCATGCCGCACAAGGTAAACCCGATTGATTTTGAAAATGCTGAAGGCAACCTGGGAATCGCTAATGCGCTGTTAAATCATTTAAGCCTTAAGCTGCCGATCTCCCGCTGGCAGCGTGACCTTACAGACTCTACCGTACTTCGAAACCTGGGGGTTGGTTTTGCGCATAGTTTGATTGCCTATCAGTCACTATTAAAAGGCCTTAACAAACTGGAAGTTAATGCCGAGGTTATCGAAGCCGATCTTAATGCCAGCTGGGAAGTTCTGGCTGAACCGATACAGACGGTCATGCGGCGTTACGGTATAGAAAACCCGTACGAAAAACTAAAAGAACTGACACGTGGAAAAGCCATTACACAGCAGGCTTTTAAAGAATTTATTCAATCGCTGGACATACCGAAAGATGCCCGCAATAAACTGTTAAAACTAACACCGCTAAACTATATCGGTAATGCGATTGAACAGACAAAATCCCTATAAACATCTATATCTATCATGGATTTATATAACATACTTAATCCAGATAATAATATACTGGGAGAAATCAGTGTTGAAGAATTTTTAACTCAATACTGGCAAAAAAAACCACTGTTAATCAGAAATGCCTTTGCTGGCATTCAATCACCGTTAACGGCTGAAGAACTCGCCGGTCTGTCCTGCGAAGCAGGCATTAACGCCAGGCTTGTGCTGGAAAAAGATGGTGACTACCCCTGGCAGGCGGAATACGGTCCCTTTGAAGAATCTCGATTTACTGAGCTGCCTGAGACACACTGGTCACTACTGATCAGTGATGTAGAAAAATATTTACCTGAAACAAAATCATTAGTAAAAGCCTTTCGATTTCTACCCGACTGGCGGCTGGATGATTTAATGATCAGTTATGCACCCACAGGCGGATCTGTCGGTCCACACGTTGATGATTATGATGTTTTCCTGGTACAGCTTAGCGGCCAGCGTTTATGGAAAATCTCCGAGCATTTTTCTAATGAAACGCTTGAAGATGTTGATCTTCGAATCTTAAAAAACTTCACCGCCGAACAGGAGTGGTTATGCAATCCCGGTGACATGTTGTACCTGCCACCGAACGTGGCCCACCATGGTGTCGGCCAGCACCATAAAGATAACTGCATGACAGCTTCCGTTGGCTTCAGGGCGCCGTCATTAAAAACCATCACCAGCGACTACATCAATTTTCTAAATGAAAACGTTCATACAGCAACACGTTTTATCGACCGCTCCCCTGTTAAACCTGCACACCACGCTGAAATATCTGAAGATACCGTGTCACAGTTTATTGACTACCTGAGGCAAGGACTTACCCTGGAGCCTGAACTGGTAAAGCGCTGGTTAGGCAAGTATCGCAGTGATAACAAATCCTTTGAAGAATTTTACAGTGAGCAGGACGAAGTTGATTATGATGAACTATCAGCTATCGCTGCAGCGTCCGGCTTAATCCAGTCACCCTATTTCAAATTCCTGTTTAGTTACACTAATCAGGCTGCATTATTGTTTGTTAATGGAGAAAGTTACGATGTGAGTAAACTGTTTGCTGAACGACTATGTGAAGATGATCAGATTGACTTCCAGCAACTTCAGTCGATTATGTCAGCTGGCGATAAAGAAGTGTTGCTGTTGTTATACAATAACGGCGCTGTTATAGTCGCAGAAAACGCTTAAACATTTTTTGCCGCTAAGGTCGCAAAGAATGCAAATATGTCTAAAAATATTATAAAAATCCATATCGCCGACTGGAATAACGATAACGTATGTCTGACAAATATTCGCCGACTCGTATTCATTGAAGAACAGCATGTACCCGAAGAACTCGAATGGGATGAAGACGATAATACATCAACACATTTTATTGTAACCATTGACAATAAGGCTGTTGCAACAGCACGTCTAACAGCCAATGGGCAGATAGGCCGTATGGCTGTTTTGGCTGAATATCGCAACCAGGGTATTGGCAACAAACTTCTAAAGTTTGTATTGCAACATGCAGTCAGTTTGGGCCTTAAGCAGGTCTATCTGCATGCACAGGTTAGTGCCATTGCCTTTTATGAAAAACTGGGATTTACCGCTACTGGTGACATTTTTTATGAGGCAAATATTCCTCATCGTGAAATGTCACTAAATTTTTGCTAAAACTACCAAATAAAGAGAATAATGACTGTGAGTACGCATCATGCAAAAAACACCTGCACAGGCCATGAATGAAGAATGCCCCAGGCATTACATACTTGGCAAAACAAAAACAGAAATTCATATTGATAGCGCTGATGAATATAAAAACGCGTCTATCTGTCTGGCGAAACAGGCCCGTTACAGCATTGATATTTTTACGCAGGACCTGGATGCAGAGATATACAATAATAAAGAATTTGAGCAGTCAATCGTTAACCTGGTAAAAAGGCATACCAGTACACAGATTCGTATACTGTTACAGGACTCAAGAAAAGCCGTACAAAACGGGCATTGCCTTATAAGGCTTGCACAGACTTTATCAAGTTCTGTATTTATACATAATCCATCACCTGAGCATAAACATGAACAAAGCGCCTTTATGCTAGTTGATCATCTCGGCTATCTACATCGTCATGTAGCACGCAATAGAAACTATAAGGCCAGTGTTAATTTTATGTCGCCCCAGCGCGTGGGTAAACTGCTCTACTTCTTTAATAAAGCATGGGAACAAAGTTTGCCGGATACCCAGACACGACGTATTTATGTGTAGTTTTATTGAATTAAAGTTTTTTTAAAGCCCTGGCACAATCATGAATTAATCCGGGACCAGAATAGATAAACCCGGTATAAATCTGCACCAGACTGGCTCCCGCTTTTATTTTTTCCACTGCATCATCAGCAGATGAAATACCACCCACTGCTATCACCGGTATTTTATTATCAAGTGCGGAGACTAACTGCTTAAGCACCTCGGTTGATAACTCAAAAACCGGCTGACCGCTGAGGCCGCCTGTCTCACCAGCAAGCTTCTGGCAAATCAATGAAGAAGGACGACTGTTCGTGGTATTGGTTGCTATCACCGCATCAATTTCCGCTGCTAATAACCTGCCGGCAATATCCTTAATTTCATCTGTTTCCAGGTCAGGGGCGATTTTCACTGCCAGTGGGACATAACGTTGGTGTAACTGCTGCAACTCGGCCTGTTTGGTTTTTAACTGAGTTAGCAGCGAAGTTAAACCTTCACCATGCTGCAATTCCCTTAAACCCGGCGTATTGGGTGAAGATATATTGATAGCAATATAATCTGCATAACAATAAACCTGCTGCATACAGGCAAGGTAATCATCAACTGCATTTTCAAGCGGTGTATCCTTGTTTTTACCGATATTAATACCGAGTACACAGCGCCCATTTTGCTGTTTAAACCAGTGACTTTGTTTGAGGCTGTTAACTAAAGCCTCAACCCCTGCATTATTAAATCCCATACGATTGATAATTGCGTTATCTGCCTGCAGACGAAACAGGCGCGGTCTGTCATTACCCGGCTGTGCCAATGGCGTTACCGTGCCCACTTCAATAAAACCAAAACCACATTGCGCCAGGGCATCGAT
>CAVYHW010000036.1:0-23231 GCA_963768215.1 uncultured Gammaproteobacteria bacterium | reverse complement strand
GAGCAGCTGGAAAGCTGAGGACGTAACGTACCGGAGTTAAACAGTGTTGGTGTTGAACTCATGAAATCAAACGAAGATAACAGACGATAGAACTCAATAGTACTTTGTTCACGGTCGATTTCGTTTATCGCCAGGCCCATGGCGACACGCATGAAAAATGCCTGTGGTAATTCAAAACGGATATCTTCAGAGTGGATGAAGTAACGGTCATACAGTGTCTGCAAACCCAGGTAAGTAAACTGATGGTCACGTGAGGCGTCCAGTTGTTTGCCGAGAAATTCAAGGTTATATTCACCCAGGCGCGGATCAAGCAGTTCAAGATCAATCGCACGTTTAATATACTCGGAAAAGTAACCCGCATACTGCGTTTTAATTTCAGCCTGTGTAGCTCTGCAAGGTTTGTTATATACAAAGCTAAGTGCTTCGGTGCGTAAATCATCAAGTAATAAACGTGATGCCGCATAACTGTAATCAGGCTGTTTTTCGATTAAGGTGCGCGCACTCATGACTAACATGCGTGATACGTCTTTATCGGGTACGCCATCAAACAGGTTACGTTCGGTATCCTTTAAAATGGCCTGCGCATCTACGTCTGTAAGACCATCACAGGCTTCGTTGACAATGGCATGTAAACGTTTGCTGTCCAGTGGCTGAAGTGTGCCGTCTTCCAGTTTAACGTTGATGGTATTAGCTGCTATTGCCGATTCGTTCTGTTCCTGCGCACGTTCCAGCGCACGAGCCTGGGCATGTTGTTCACGGTAAATGACATATGCACGTGAAATCTGTTGATGTCCACCACGCATCAGCGCCAGTTCAACCTGATCCTGGATATCTTCAATATGGAAAGTGCCGCCATCGGGAATACGACGGGTCAATGCACTGCTTACCTGCTCAGTCAGATTTTCAACTATTTCATGAATGCGGCTACTGGCGGCCGCGTTGCCACCTTCAACGGCCAGAAAGGCTTTTGTCATCGCAATTGAAATTTTTTCGTCGTTAAATGCGGTGACTTTTCCATTGCGCCTTATAACGCGGAACTGACCTGGCGCAGTGGCTGCGATACTGGTTGAATCCGTTGCTGTCGTTGTAATATCCAGCTTTCTGGTTGACGATTGTAAGGCTGCTTTTTCATGATCTGGTGTGTTTGTTTGCATTAATTTTCCCACTAATGTTTTGCTTTATTATGATGCTGCTGTTTTATGCGGGGTACTATAGAATGTGGTCAGGTATGAAGTCAAGCACAATATATTGTGTATATATCGGTGAGGTTGTATAGGAAAAACTGTGGATAAGTCAGTTTTTTTTAAGTATTTCCATGACTTATTATTTAAGTAAAACAGACTGTTAGAATATTAGGGTTTATCGAAATAAAAAAATTTTGGGGTAATGAATATGTTTGTGAAGAAGCAGGAGACTACTTTTGCCGCAAAGGACGCAAAATACGCAAATTGTAAAAACTAAATAAAAGCTTTTCTTTGCGCTCTTCGCGTCCTTCGCGGCAAGATGTTTGTAGTTTTTATAGAGTCAGCTTAAAAATCCCAGCGATAACCCAGCATGAAGAATAGATTATTGTTACCCAGTGACTGGTCTTTATTGGTTGTGGTCGCATCATAGCCGACTTCGAAATCGAAGCGTACTTTGTTTAGATAACGGTAGTCTGTTTTGAGTAAGGCGCGGAGTTTTTTCTGGGAACTGCCGTCTGTAAATTTACGGATATCATATTGCAGGCGAGGGTTGATGCGCCAGTTTCGAGTGATGGGGAACCTTGTATTTGCAATCAATGAGATAGTATTTGAGTTTTCCAAATCATAATAACGTAAACCAAGTATTCCTGTGTCGCTTTTCATCAGCAGGTTGCTTCCTACCAGTTGTGTGCTCAGGAAATATTCTGTTCCGGTGCCGGGTGTTGCCACCGTATCATCGACTCGAGAAAAGGTAACATCTGCCGTTAGCTGAAATTTTTTATTCAATGGCTGTGAACCACCAATGGTTATAGTCTGGCTATTTGCGGTATTGTCTTCAGCAAGCTGGTATATCTGTTCGATATTTAAAACCTTTTTCAATTCTTCAATTGTCCTTTCTGTCCGACCGATCAAGGCATTACTGGTTGACAGTATCGGGGCCTTATGCATAAAAGCATTCATATATGCAGTGCGTCCATGATCAAACAGGATGTTTGTATATAACTGCAGAATATTTACCTCCTTGTAAAACAGGTCATAGTCAATCATGCCGAATAATGATAATTTATTATCACGATAACGCACATCGGCGCCAGCACTGGTGCGATCTTTCAGGCCGTCAACTTCCTGGTCAAAATAAAACAGATTCATATCCCAGTGTTCGAGAAAGGTGCCGGTTTCAAATATGAAGCCATAAAAGGTTTTGTTATTGTTGATTGAAGTTTTGTTGTCAATATCAACAGGGAAACCAGCAAGAGCATTTAACCGCATATCCGGGGTGAGCTGGTAACCTGCCGATAAGCCGTCAAATCTTTTCAGTATGCCGCCAATTCGAAGTGACTGCCGGCCAAACCGGCCCGATGTGCCCGTTTTCCGGTAATTTAACTCGTAATAGGTTTCTATAAAGCGGAATTCGCTAGAATCACGACTGTCAACAAAGTCATAGGCATGATCTGAAGTAAACTGGTAACGATGATCAAATGTGGATGTTTTCTGAGTCGTCGTTAGATCAACATAAGTAATGAGCTGAGATAGTGTTGTCAGTGTACCGATATCATCCGTTGTGGTCCTGTTATTGCGATAATATTGAGATAAGCTGCCGTATGTGGAAATTTTATCTTTTATTTCAACCGTCTCCATGTCAATTTTCTTTTTACCTGCTCTGGTTGCTGTCAGCAGTCCGGCAAGGCGCTGTCTTACCCTGTCCGAACCTTCACCTTCCGGATAAGCCGCGAGATATTTTTCGTAAATATCAACGGCATGTGATTTCTGCCCCTTGCGCTGTCTTGCCAGGCCAAGAAGTTCGAGTGCTTCACGACTGTACTGATGTGTCCCGGCAGCTATGATTGCCGTCAGATAGCGGACTGCAGCGGAATAATTCTTGTTTTTAAACTCTGTGTTGGCCCTGTCCATCAGGCTTTTCAGCTTCTCATCCGATAGTGAGGATTTATTTACCTTAGGAGGCTTATTCGGTCCTGATACTTTTTTAGCTGCTGGTTTTGCTGGTGGTTTAGTCGTTCCCTGGTTAAGGATTCTAACAGTAGTATTATCTTTCGGTGTTTTCTGTACCCAGGCGCCAGGGTAGGATTTCTGTATTTTGTTTATCAGTGAAAATGTCTGTTTACGGCTGTCAAAATATCCGAGGCATAACCTTTCCCAGGGTGCGCCATTGACTGATGTCTTTTCAACGTAAAGCGTATAGCCTTTGAACAAAGAGCCAATGTTAGGGTTCCATTTTAGAATGTTACCCGGAGCCGATGCCAGTACAATGGAGTAGCTGTTAGCTGCAGTTGCAGCCACAACTTTTGCAGGTATGAATAGCTGACACAACAATAACAGTGTGTAGAAAATTGTTATAAGTTGCCTATGGCGCAACAAAGTTGGTGATGTAGAATAGTAGCTATACATTAGTTATAGAGTAGTTATATAGTTTTATTACCATGCTGTTTTACCTGCACGATGCTGAGACGCACTTAACTGACCATCGATATGCATGAGTCAGGGTAGCGCCGGTAACCAGCTCGTTGTTGTATGGCATGTGGCACAATCGTCTGTTGTTGCTATATGTCCCGGAGGTTGTCCAGTTGCCCTGATGTTATCGTGACAGCTACTACAGGGTTGAGATACGTTGTTGTGATCAAAGACGGCGCCGCGCCATGAAATTGTGGAGAAATGACAAATATCACATTCAGATGTTTTTGTTGGCGTATGTTCCGGGTGCTGGCCTGCTGCAATGATACCGTTATGGCAGCTACTGCAAGTACCTATAACGGATACATGGTCCACTCTGGCGACACGGTCGAAGGTGATAGTATTATGGCAATCATCACAAAGCCCGGTAACCGGAATATGTGATGGTGATTTACCTATTGCGACACTGTTGTTATGACAGCTCTCGCATGCTCCCTGAACATCAGCATGATCAAATCTTGCGCCTTTCCATGAACCATCTGTGTGGCAATCATCGCAGAAATTACTGCTGGGAAAATGCTGAATGTGTTTGCCGGGTGCGCGGATATTATTATGGCATAAGCCGCAATCCATCGGCGTGCCTTTAAATTGACCGGCCAGGTGGCAGCTGGAGCAATCGATAAATTCATGTCTTCCGGTTAATGGAAAACCCGTTGAAAAGTGGTCAAACCCTGATGCTGGTTCCGCTGCCTGGGCAGGGATGGACAGCGCCAGAATGATCAAAACCAGAGCCAGGCGAAGAAAGGTCATTGACTGTGTCGTTTTATGATTGTTTGTATATAGCACGGTTGTGTATAGCATGATATTCGCCATTACCTGATGTTGGTGTCTCTGAAATTTTTCGTACTGTGACAGTTCCCGCACTGCCCTCCAAACTGACGATTATGAATATCCTGGCTGCGATGGCAGGAAATACAGTCTTTTGATGCTTTAAGTTTTCCTGTTGATTTTATCTGGTGACAATCGTAACAACCGAGTTTTTTATGCGCGCCATCGATGGTGAAATCTGTGGCTTTGTCATGATCAAACTGCCATGTAAACCATGAATTTGGGTTGTGACATGATTCGCAGTCTGTACCTAATCGGGTTTTATGCACGTCATCGTTTGCATGACAATTATTACAGTCCAGTTTGGCATCACCAAACACGGCTGAAATATGGCATTCTTCACACTGTGTAGCCGCATGCATGCCGATTAGTGGAAAGCGAGACAGGTCATGATCAAAGAACACATTATTGTGCCAGCCTTTTTCATTGTGACAGCTGTTGCACTTGTTTCCCTGCTTGCCTTTATGAGCATCATCTGCTTTGTGGCAGTCAATGCATTTAGTGCTGGTTTTGTCCTTGTAAAGATTACCTTTGTGGCATTGTGTGCAGGCTGCCTTTTTGTGGTTGCCAAGTAACGGGAATTTGGTTTTTTTATCGTGATCAAATTTCTGCTTCTGCCATGATGATGTTGTGTGGCAGGTGTCACATTTTTTACCGTATCGACTTTTATGGCTGTCGTCATTTTTATGGCAGCCATAACATTGTTTTGGTATTTTTTTCTTCGATTTTTTGGACTTTAAATCACTCGGCTTATGGCAGCTGTTGCATGATGCTTTTTTATGCTTTCCATATAATGAATAATCTGTTTCTTTGTTATGGTCAAAATGAATGTCCTTCCACTTTTCGCTGTTATGACAGGTATTGCATTTCTTGCCATAACCACCGTGATGAACATCATTAATCTGGTGGCAGCTAATACAGTCTGTAGGTGTGTCTTTGTATTTCTTGTTTATATGACAGGCATCGCAGCGGGCATCCTCATGCGCGCCTTTTAATGGAAAATCCGTTTTGTCGTGATCAAACTTTGATTCTTTCCAGCTTGTGGCTTTATGGCAATTGCCGCATTTTTTACCCTGTTTACCTTTGTGTACGTCAGATTTCTTGTGACAGCCATAACAATCAACGGGTGCTTCCGAATATTTTTTATCAGCTTTATGGCATGCGATACACTGTGTTTTTTTATGTACGCCTTTTAGCAGGAAGTCTGTTTTTTTATGATCAAAGGTTGCAGCGTTAAGTAAAACAACTTTTGCGTCCCTTCCTTCATGTTCGGTGTGACAATGTTTGCAGTCATATTTTGACTCTTTAGGTAGACGCCCATGAAAGCCGGTTTTGTTGCCCATGTCGTCAAGAATATTTTCATGTGCGTGACACTTGAGGCAAATTTGGCCCTGTTTTTCCTTGAACGACATATCATGGCACTGGTCACAGTCGTGCTCGAATTTTTCATGTGCACTAATTACCGGGCCGGGCATAATCAGAGATTCGATAGAATCAGCCTTGATGGTAGTAGTAAACAACATTGCTGTGAATAAAGTAAGTCGAATACTGAACTGAAATAATTGAAATATATTATTAAGCATTTGAAATCTAACGGCTAGTACAGATGTACTGCAAAAATGTGAATAATGGCTGTGATAATCATCATGATAAATAGCGGCAGGTGAAGCACGTGCCACTTTGAGAAAAGGCGTTCGTATACTTTGAAAGCAGCCATTTGCCGCAGTGCAAGAGTATAGTTTTTAATTAATTGAGATACGACTTCGCTGCTCGGCAGCATTTTGCTATTACTATCTTCAGCGTAGCTTTTTTTCAGCAAGCGTAATACTTTTCTTCTTATCCGAGGAGTGTTGATGGCCAGGTAAATAACATGCAGAACACCTCTCGAAAGGGACGGGTATGGCAGTAGGGCGGTTCTCTCCAGGTTTGTCAGTTGTTTATTTAGTTTCTCATCTTTTGCAAAAAGCACGAGTAATTCAGCATGCTCCTTTTCAGTTTTTTGCTATATGCTCCATCAGCGTTTTGCGTTTTCCATAAAGACCGTGATGGATACTGGTATAGAAATAACGGCCAACAATCCCGCTTCCTGCAGACAGTAACATACAGATCAGTGCGATCGTACTATTGGTGGAACCCATCTGAAAGTTTGAATGAAACAGAATCATCGCTGGGCCAACAGTACCAAGAAACATATGAACGCCAAACCAGTAACGGCCTGGTATAAGATGATTTAGCAGCATAACTCGCTTGCTGAGTGGGTATAACAGTATGATTAGCATCAGGCTACCACCCACAATACCCAGCACATAACCTGCTCCTTCTTCGGCTGACAGGTAATTATCATTGCGCAGAGTCCAGCCATATAAAAGTATAATGGCCGTGCTGATTAATAATAAATTCGAACGTATATGTTGTAATAACATCATATGGTTGTGCTTCTTAAAGTGTTACAAAAAAAAGTGGATGCGTGCAGGGAGTTAATTTGCTTGGATAACATAACGTTTCTATCAAACTAATAGATTACAAAAAAATACCTGATCACAGGTATGCCACTGGTTAATTTTGTAACATTTGATATAGACAAGGTCAGATCACCTTGCCGCAACGCTGTCGAATTTGTATACGAACTTTTTTAGAATAGATTTATCCTAAACTCCACATACTTTTTCAGGATATTCATTATTTAGAACGATTTTATTTTAGCTTTATTGTAGGCGATGAATCATAAAAAATACTAATTTTGTCAGTTTTTCGTCACTAATTTGTCAGATACACATATACTCAATCTAATGATTTTTTTCTCTTGTCTTCAGCATGATTGTTGCCCGTTTACTATTCAATTCGTTACTTAAATTCGCTGTTGAGGTTTTATTATAATGTCGCCGATAATGTGGTTATACGGCTTGCCGCTAGTAATCATTTTTTATGTCTATTTGCGCAAGCGATCAAAAAAACAACAGGAAAGCAAGCGCGTTCTTGATGAAGTGTTTGCTTCCGGTATGACAGAGCCAGCATCGATTCATCCGGTGGTAAATCATAATCTCTGCCTTGGATGCGCCAGTTGTGTTACTGCCTGCCCGGAAAGAAGTAAAAATGTAATGGGCATAATTCATGGTAAAGCGCACCTTATTAATCCAACCCACTGTATTGGTCATGGTGCGTGTAAAACCGCCTGCCCATTTGATGCTATCGAGCTGGTATTTGGTACAGAAAAACGGGGTCTTGATATTCCACATGTCAACCCGGATTTTCAGACAAATGTACCTGGTATTTTTATTGCGGGCGAGTTGGGCGGTATGGGTCTGATTCGCAACGCTGTCAGGCAGGGGGTGGAGGCGGTTGAATCTATTAGCAAGCTTGATGGCATTAAAAAAGCTAATGGTGGTAAAGGCATCATTGATCTTGTTATCGTCGGCGCTGGACCAGCCGGCATAGCGGCTTCACTGGCGGCGAAAGAAAAAAAGCTGAACTTTGTCACTTTGGAGCAGGAATCGCTTGGTGGCACGGTGGCGCATTATCCGAGAGGAAAAATTGTAATGACGGCGCCTGCAGTACTGCCCCTTGTCGGTAAAATGAAATTCAGGGAAACAACCAAGGAAACCTTAATGGAATATTGGGAGAGTATTGTAGCTAAAGTGGGCCTGGATATTAAAGATGGAGAGAGGGTTGAAAGTGTTGAAGCTGAAAGCACCGGGTTTCATGTCAAAACTGGCAGTACTGAATATCATACGCGGGCAATATTGCTGGCAATAGGTCGGCGTGGTACGCCGCGCAAACTGGGCGTTCCTGGAGAAGAACAGAGCAAGGTGGTATATAGTTTGATTGATCCTGTGCAATACCGAAATAAGCATGTACTGGTGGTTGGTGGTGGTGATAGTGCGCTTGAAGCAGCAACCAGTATCGCAGAGGAAGAAGGGACGACGGTTTCAATTTCTTATCGAAGTGAGGCATTCTCCCGCGCCAAGGAAAAAAATCGCACTAAAATTGCAGATGCTGAAAAGGCCGGCCGTTTGCGTGTACTGATGAAATCGAACGTAAAACATATTGAGCCTGAAAAAGTAGTGATTAAAACTGAAAATGAAGAATTATCTATTGAAAACGATGCTGTTATTGTATGTGCCGGCGGTATTTTACCAACAGGTTTTTTAAAGAGCATTGGTATAAATATCGATACTAAATATGGAACAGCATAAAGTCAGGTGGTTTGGTGAAACGATTTATAACGATAGTGTGTTTAACTTTTCTGCTGGTTTTTACTGCAGAAACTACTGCCCGTAGTGCAACCCTGTCCGATGCTAAATTAGCGATTCGTTCTCAGAATTTCTCCAAAGCAGCAAATATCCTCAAACCTCTGGCAACAAAAGGCGACAAGGAGGCGCAGTACCAGCTTGCTGTATTATACCGAAATGGTCAGGGTGTAAGTGAAAGCCCAAAAGAAGCGGCTTACTGGATGCACAAATCCGCTTCCCAGGGCTACGAACGCGCCCAGTATCTAATGGGCACTTTTTATGAAGATGGAGTGGGTATAAAAAGTGACAGGAAAAAGGCCATATACTGGTACAGTACGGCGGTAAAACAGGGACATGAAAATGCGGCAAAACGTTTAGAAAAAATCAAGTCAGCCAGTCCACAATCTGCCCTGTTAGAAAATGCCGAGAATTTAGAAGAAGCACTTGTGCTTGCGGTTAATGCAGGTGATCTTGACGTTGTAAAACAACTCCTTAAACAAGGTGTTAATGTAAATACCAGGGACAAATATAAACGCACAGTTCTATTTGAGGCCATTGCAAATAAACAGTTAGAAATTGCCAGTTTGCTGATAAAAAATGGCGCCGATGTTAATGCCGCTGACAAGTATAAAGACCGTCCATTGCATCTTGCAGCAAGTGCAGGTGAAACGGGCCTGGTTCGCAAACTGCTAGGTAAACGTGCAAAAACAGCATATAAAGATGCAAACGGTAACACGCCATTAATGCTGGCGGCAGCAAAAGGGCATGAAGCAATAGTAAAAGCGCTGATAGCAAAAAGATCTCCCGTCAAAACAAAAAACCGCAATGGTGAAACGGCGATTATGCTTGCTGCAAAAGGCAAACATGACTCAACAGTAAAATTATTGCAGAAACATGGCGCCAGACTACCTGCGAAACAGAAAGACAGCCTTACTGTAAAACAAAAACTGGCAGTTATGAGCAAGAGCACAAAGGGTGTTTTTGAGAACTGGAAACCGTTAATGATAGCTGTATGGAGAGGGCAGCAGGATGTTAGTGCTGCATTGTTGAAAAAAGGCGCTGATCCTAATCAACGGGACCATGAAGGCCATACACCACTAACGCGTGCGGCACTAAAAGGATACAATGAGATTGTCAGTCAGCTTATTAAATTTGGCGCCAATATTAACAAGACCGGAAAAAGTGGAAAAACCCCCTTAATGTGGGCTGCAGAGCAAGGCCATGATAAAACGGTAGAAACTCTGCTTAAAGCCGGCGCAAAAGTGCATATAGCAGATAAAGATCATCGACGAGCTTTGTCCTATGCACTTTTGAATAAACATGAAAACATTTGCAATATGCTACTGGACAAGAAAGTGGTGCCGGATAACTCACTGCTAGAAGGAAAAAATGATTTAATGCTGGCGGTTTCAACAATGTCCCTATCGACAGTAAAACGACTGGTTGATGCTGGTGCTGATGTAACAGTAGAGGATGCATCAGGCCATGATGCGTTGTGGTATGCCATTGGCTCAGCTAAGACAGCAACTGCTCAATACCTGATGGACAATAATACAAGTGTAAATAAAAAAGATAAACATGGTTTATCATTGTTGCATCAGGCTGCGATGACGAACAATCCAGTGGTTGTTTATCTGCTTATTGAAAAAAGGGCGGCTGTTGATGTTACTGCAGCAGATGGCAATACCCCATTAATGGTGGCTGCAAGTCGGGGACATGCTAAAGTAGTCGAGGTTTTAATTGCCCAGGGTGCAGATGTAAATGGCAAGAATAATGTCGGTAATACAGCACTGATTCTTTCAGTGCTGGCTGATAATAAAGATGCTGTAAAACTGTTACTGGATGCCGGGGCTGATGTCGATTTAAGAAATAACAAGCGTGAAAAAGCCATTGATCTGGCTGGAAACGAAGCCATCATTGAGTTATTTAACGAACACGAAAAAGATAAAAAACTGTTTGGCGTTTTTTAGTTTTAACAGTTCCCTACATTGCTGTCCGGTTAACTGTTAGAGGCATGGAACTGGAAGCCGTTGCCTGAGACCGTATGCCGTAAGGACGCGGCATCCGAACGTACATGGACGCCATGTTTTTATCTTTCTGGACAGCGTGTCTCAGGCGACGGCTTCCAGTTCATGTCTCGGATAGTACAAATATAAACTCTTCCAGAGAGAGTAATGGTTTGTAGGCCTCTCAGAAAAGTTAACGGGACAGCAATGAGTTCACTATTAACTATTAGTTATTCACTGCTTCACAGTGGCTTTTGCAACCAGCGTATTTTCCATTTTTTTACGTGGGGCAGGTATTTACCATATTCATATATTGTTAATCCTGCCAGGATCAATGTTGTTCCCAACCAGACTTTACTGCTGATGATTTCAGCATTAAAAAAAGCGCCCAATAGCAAAGCGGTCACGGGTGTTATCAGCGTTATTATGGCGACCCGCTCTGGAGCCAGGTTTTTCAGTAAGTAAAAATACAGGGGGAAACCAACGGCTGAGCCAATCAATCCCAGGTATAAAATGGATAAGGCAGATTGAACTGGAACAGTGTCGGGCCAGCCACCAGCAACTATACAGTTTAATAAAAACAATGGCAGTGCAACTACAATACTGCCTGCGGTTATTGACATAGGGTGAAGCTCGGGTTGTTGCTGTTTAAGTAATACCGAGCCGAGTGATTGTGTCGAGGCGCTGATAACAGTGGCTGTTATGCCAAGTAAAGCAACGACTGAAATAGACATACCTTCGATAAAGATAACGATTAATCCGAAAACACCTGTCAACATTCCGGCCAAACGTGTACCTGACAGATGTGAGTCCTTTAGTATTACATTTGCGAGCACACTGGTGATTATTGGTGACAAACCAAAAACCACAGATATCCAGCCACTGGGGATTTGTTGTGCTGCCCAGTAAACAAAACTCATCGCAACATAAAGTGTCGAACCACTGATGAGGTATATACGCTGTGCTTTTTTGTGCCAGGGAAGTTCGATTTTCAATAAATGCAGCAGTAATAGCAAGGCAATTAATCCAACAGCCATACGTGCTGCAACACCAAACTGAAAACCAACATCATTACCACTCCATTGAATTGCCAATGGTGTTGTGCTCCAGATCAGTATGACAGAGAGATAAGATATTGGTACTGACACTTTTGTTTTCCTCCTTTTTAATGCTGTTATAAATATGTTGGTTTAATGCGTCACACCGCCATCCCTGGTTCCTTGAGGTATATACCGTTCGTCCCTTGACATCGTCACACCGTCATCCCTGACTCCTTGTGAATACCGTCCATCCATGGACATAATCGCACCGCCTTCCTGGCTCCTTGGGAATACCGTCCATCCCTGGACATAAAAAAGGCCACTGATTTTTCAGTGGCCTTTTGACGATATCTGTTTGTGTTTTAATTCAATATAAATAGACAAAAGGCCGCTGTGTTCGTTTCCAGTGAAAACGGACTCTCATAGGAGTGGCGGAAAGTTGACATAAATTATTGATCATGGATTGATACTGATTTAATTGGCTTTATGTGTCAAACAATTTTTTATTAATAACATCACTGCCGCTCCATTAATTACCAGAGAGATGTATCAGGCACACCCGGCAATGACACGCCGTGAAACCCTCCATGGTGGCTCAACACCATCATCCATGCGGGTGATGGTTATTACTGGGAGTGTCTGATGCATCTCAGGATTGAGTTTAATGTAGCTTTTTGTCTGGCTAAACTGTTAATATAAAAAGGTTATTTTACACAGCGACAGTTTTAAATGAGGTTTACAAAATGGCGGTAATGAAACTGATAGTGGTATTCATTATATTGACTGTAAGTATTGTATTTTTTACCCTGATTAGAAATGATGCCAATTTACTTCAACCACCAGGTATGGTTAAGCGCCTGGCAGTTTTTCTTAGCGTTAATTCAGCATCAACTTTGGATGACCATCCTTTCAAAGAATTACGTACCCCGGTATTTGATATGGATACAGAGACGCTTTATCACCAGGTGATTAACAGTGCAAATGTATTAGGCTGGGGAATTATTGCACACGATAGTGATACATTTAATGCGAATTTTGTTGTTCGTTCACCGATTATATTATTTGAAGATGATGTCTATGTTCAGGTAAGGCCTGTCGATGCGAACCAGTCCTCATTGTATATACAGTCAAGCTCACGTTCGACTTATACTCGTGCAGATTTTGCAGCAAATTCAGGACATATACAGGAGTTGATTGCTAAGGTTAGGGAAAGATAAATGTGCGGCCTGTTATTTTGACAGTGCTTCAGTGTATCAGGATAAATAGAAAAAACTGTAGAATAACTTATTTCTCCAGCAACTCCGCTTCCATTGAGATATACACCTGGTAGGCATTAATACGATTACCTTCATCAAAGGCAGGCAGATCTTTAAATTCTGACCAGTCCGCGTTAGCATAAACCTCATCAAATGGAATGAATTCTTCTACACCCACGCCTATCACTTTGCGCAAATAAGCCAGGTAACGCCGTGTTAGTGAAATGGTATTTTTGGGGTCTGTTGATGCCGGGCCGTGACCTGGAATGAGTGCAATTAAGCCTTCAGTTTCAAGCCTGGTTAATGTTTCCAGCCATTTTTTAGAGTCTGCGCTGCCAACGAATGGAATCCGCTGCTGAAAAATGATGTCGCCAGAAAATAAGACTTTATCGGGCTCAACCAGCATCGTCATATCACCATCGGAATGTGCTTTACCCATATAATTAATAGTAAAAGTTAAATCACCCATGGTAAAGCGGGTCGATTTTTCAATGGTTGTATCTGGTAAAACCAGGTGTGTCTGTTCGTTTACCCAGGGGTCAAGCGAGAATTGACGTTCTTCGAGGCGTTCTTTAGCGGCTTCAGAATATATGTATTTTTGTGCGCCATAAGGCGCGATGATCTCGGCGCCTAATTCTTCAAATACCTGTAAACCATAAATGTGGTCAGCATGGAAATGGCTGACAACAACTTTCTTGATGGGCTGGTTGGTGATGCCTTTGATTTTTTCTACCAGCTTGTGTGCCAGCGAAGGGGTGCCGAGAGAATCAAATACCACCACACCATCACCTGTGATCACGAACCCGGCATTAGAAATAAATCCCTCGTTATCGGTAGCAACGCCGGCTTTGCCTTCAACGTAATAAACATGTTCGGAAACCTTTTTTACTTCCATCTCGACAGAAACTGGCGGGTATTTTTCAGCAGCAAAAAGCGATTGACTGATCAGTGCGAAAATCGCAAAGCATATTATTTTATTGCATGTAAGCATGAGCTTCCTCATTTTGCAGGCGAATAATTTCGGCATCACCCATGGGTACCATTTCGATAAAACCGTGAATATCTTCAGGGGAGTAACCCTGACCCTGGGCTGCAATTTTACACATCTTGATGGTGATTGCTTCACTTTCCACCAGGCTTTGTGCACGCTGTATCAGTGCTTTGTATTTATTGTAATTTTCAATAGCAAAAAAACTCAGTTCGGCGCCATGTAATACCAGAACGATGGATTGCTCAAACGGGTCGGCGCCGGTGATGGTGCTCAGGTAGCTGGCGCGATCCAGCACGCTTTCAACGGCTTTTACGGTTTTTACGTGGACGTCGTAAACAACCTTTTGCGGTTTATATTCGGTATGAGTGACCCTGGCGACTCCCCAGGGCGCGTTTGTTATATCAATGGCGAACACCGATGAACTGCTAAGACTGTATACAATTAGCAGGAAAAACAGTAGCTTAGGCATACAGTTACTCCGTGTGTGGTTCAAATATACAATAATGTATTAGACGATCCATAATGAGACGATTCAGGCAGGGGAATATTCACAGGAAAATAAAAAGCAGCGTGAGTAACCAGCTCACGCTGCTTGGCTAACATCCAGGAGAAAGAAGTTAGCAGAGGCATAGCCGCAGGAACTATGAAAACCTGCGACAGACATATACTAAATATCAGCCAGGCTTTTTAACTTGATTCAGATCAATTAACAGTCAATTTTTTATGGTTATTGATATTGGATGATACCAGGGCCTGTTAACAGGCCCTGACACAGACATTGCTTAGTCCGGCATTCGGCTGACTAAGCGCTCTTTTTTAGCTTTATTTAAACGTCGGATGGCATATTCGCGTTTGCATGCCTCGGAACGTGAATTTGAAGCTTCCTGGTAGACCAGCTTTACCGGTCGCCTGCTGTGTGTATATTTGGCGCCGTTTTTAAGAAAACCATTGTGTTGCTTGATGCGTTTGTTTACATCCACTGTTACGCCGGTATACAGAGTGTTATCGGCGCAACGCAGTATGTAAACAAACCACGATTTTGAATCCATAGCGCTCAGTTGTTAGCCAGCATCCCCTAGGGCAACTCTGATTAATTATCATAAAGTTCTGCAGGCTTTCAAGCGTACAGATTCAAGGCACTGTTTCGCAATGAATGCTTACTGCCTTCATAAGAAGCATAACGCAGAAGATGTGCGCTTGAAAGCCTGCCCTATGGGGGGGTGCCCAACAACCTGACTCTGCGTTATTGCTTTTCACCATACAATCAATATGCTTTCAAACCAATGCCTTGATTCAGGTTGTTGGGCAACGCCAGAATTTATGATAATTAATCAGAGTTGCCCTAGATAGCATCAAGCCGGCGCATCGACGCTGGCAGTAACTTCATATCAACAAGGGCAGTGATAAAGGCCTTGGTGAAACTGGCTTCATCTTCATAGACCAGTTTGTAATACTGTATTTTCATGGTCATGGCGCTGCCGAAAACGATCGATATGAAGGTAATAATCGAACCCAGGGCCAGGGTTGATACGCCGGTAATTCCCTGGCCAATGGTACAGCCAAGACCCAGCACGCCGCCAAATCCCATCAGTATGGCGCCAATAAAATGATTCAGAAAATCTTTAAAATCGACAAACCATTCAACTCGAAAAGATCCACTGATACGTGACCATACAAACGAACCCAGGATAACGCCAAACACAGAAACCAGGCCAAAGGTTAACAGAGCAGGATCGAAACTATCTTTAATGTAACCATAGGTTTGTCCAATCGGGTTGATAAAAGTAAATGACTGCGAACTAAGGGTGCGGCCTGTTTCAGGTTTGCCTTCATCATCTTCTGCCAGCATGTCCCATTCTGCATAATATTCAGCCATTGAATAATTACTATCGTCAGCCGCTATGCTTATGTTACTGCTGGTATACCAGGCGGTAACAATAATTATCCCAATAACCAGGCCAGCAAGAATATTGTCCTTGCTGCTGCGAAAATCAGCGGCTTTAAAAATATAAAATAACAGGCCTGCTGCAACAATTAAACCAGCAATGAGTCGCATAGTTTGTTTATTGTCACTGCTGATTAAGGCGCCTATATCCTGGTTGCTTTGCAGTGAAATCGATAAAGGATTGACCCAGTCATAAAATAAAACACTGTATAAGGTTTTATCGCTACCTGGAAAAGGTGTTGTCATGTAATAAGCGATAAGCGCGATAACGGAAAAAACTAATATGGATTTGATGTTGCCGCCACCGATACGGATCAGTGTTTTATTACCGCATCCACTTGCATAGGTCATGCCGATACCAAACAAAATTCCGCCAAGTATATTCTCAATATAGATTAGCTGGTTAGCGCGGTAGGGTGGAAAGGTTTCAGTCACGTTTACCAGTCCAGTATATTCAAGAACACTGACTCCGATGATGGCAACTGCAATAGCGAGTAGCCATGCTCTGAATCGTCCGTAATCATTGATATTTACCATGTCGGAAACAGCACCCATGGTACAGAAATTTGTTTTATTAACGACAGCGCCAAGAATGATAGATATTGCAAATGTCGACCATAAAAAGAAGGAGAGACTTTCAGTAAATGTTTCAAAGATCATATTTTTTACCTGCATAGATAGCATTAATTAATTGCAGGTCCATTGCAACTGGTTACGCAGATTATACCCATGAACAAGCAAAACGAAAATTTATTTACAGGATTCAGTAAATCACCCCATGCCTGTTTATATTTGCCAGCGCCCTGAATACATGATTTTCCGTGTCGGTGCGAATTTATTCGCCATCGGTATCAATGTTAGTCCACAATAGCTACCCCAATAACACGACTTTTGCGCACATACAAGACTGTCCACGGTTTCAACTTTTGGTTACACTTGCGCTTTTCTAACAGCTTAGTTCCAGCTTTTATTCCGGTTGTTTATTTCTTTTCCCTTTACTCTTAAACCAGAAGTTGCATCACATATATGAATATCACACAACGTATCAGCAGTCGTATTGCAGAAGACATTAACGCAAAAATAACCCAGGTCAACGCCGCTATCACTTTACTTGATGAAGGCGCCACGGTTCCATTTATTGCGCGCTATCGTAAAGAAGTGACGATGGGGCTTGATGATACTCAGCTGCGTAATCTGGAAGAGCGGCTGGTTTATTTGCGTGACATGGAAGATCGCCGTGCTGCGATTATTAAATCAATCGAAGAGCAGGGAAAACTTACTGACGAGTTAAAGTTGTCTTTGACGCAAGCGGATACAAAAACGCGACTGGAAGATCTTTATGCGCCGTACAAACCCAGGCGGCGCACCAAAGCACAGATTGCCCGTGAGGCAGGTATTGAGCCGCTACTTGATTCGTTACTGGAAAACCCGGCCTTGTCACCGGAAGTGTCGGCGAAAGATTATCTTAATGAAGATGCCGGTTTTGCTGATGAAAGTTCGGTACTGGAAGGTGCGCGTAATATTTTTCTGGAACGGGTTGCTGAGCAGGCCGATCTGATCGGTAAGTTACGCGACCATGTGTGGAATAATGCACAGCTTGTTGCAACCGTGGTCGATGGCCAGGAAGAGCAGTGGCAGTAAATTTAAAGATTATTTTGCCTACACGGAAGATTTGAAAAAAATCCCGTCACACCGGATACTGGCCCTGTTTCGCGGTCGCGGCGAAACGGTATTGCGTTTAAAACTGTTTGTTAAAGGCCAGGATGACCTGGAAAAATTCACCGACATGGGTATCTGCGATTCGATGGTCGCCAGTCATTTTAATCTGTCTGCAGAGGGCAGGGCCGCTGACGACTGGTTACTGGAAAGTGCGCGCTGGAGCTGGCGGGTAAAAGTTTCGATGCAACTTGAAACAGAACTGTATAACAGGCTGCGTGAAAGCGCTGAACAGGAGGCGATTCGTGTGTTCGGTGATAACCTGCGCGATCTGTTACTTGCTGCACCTGCGGGTACACGTGCAACCATGGGCCTGGACCCCGGCTTGCGTACCGGTGTGAAAGTGGTGGTATTAGACGAAACCGGTAAATATCTGGAGCATGCGACGATATATCCTCATGCACCGAAGCGACAATGGGACCAGTCCATCGAGATTTTAGCCGCGCTATGTGAACGCCATAAGGTCGATTTGATCAGTATTGGCAACGGTACTGCCTCGCGTGAAACCGACAAGCTGGTTAAGGAACTAATGCAGCGTTATGCTAAATTAGGTTTAACCAGTATCGTGGTCAGTGAAGCTGGCGCATCGGTTTATTCTGCCTCGGAACTGGCGGCAAAAGAATTTCCTGAACTGGACGTATCAATACGTGGCGCTGTTTCTATTGCGCGTAGACTGCAGGACCCATTGGCCGAGCTGGTAAAAATAGAGCCGAAAGCCATCGGTGTTGGCCAGTATCAACATGATGTTAATCAGTATCAATTAGCACGTAAACTGGATGCCATTATTGAAGACTGCGTAAACGCGGTCGGTGTAGAGATTAATACCGCCTCGGCGCCGTTGCTTACCCGGGTTTCTGGCCTTAGCGATAGCATGGCAAATAATATTGTTGCATACCGTGAACAACATGGCGTCTTTAAAAGTCGTCAGCAATTGCTAAAGGTTCCTCGATTAGGTGCTAAAGCATTCGAACAGGCTGCCGGTTTTTTGCGTATTCAAAATGGTGATAATCCACTGGATGCTTCATCGGTGCATCCTGAAGCCTACCCGGTGGTTGAAAAGATTATTAAGCAAAATAATAAAACCATCAACAATATTATTGGCGACAGTAAATTTCTTACAACACTGGCAGCCAATGACTATACCGGTGCCGGCTTCGGTGAATTTACGGTGCGTGACATTATTAGCGAGCTGGAGAAACCGGGCCGGGACCCCCGCCCCGAATTCAAGACGGCTGAATTCAAGGAAGGTGTTGAAACCATAAAGGATTTAAAACCTGGAATGGTTCTGCAAGGTGTTATCACCAACGTCACCAACTTTGGTGCTTTTGTTGATGTCGGTGTTCACCAGGATGGCCTGGTACACATTTCTGCAATCACCAATAAATTTATTAAAGATCCGCGTGAAGTGGTTAAAACCGGTGAAGTGGTAAAAGTAAAAGTGATGCAGGTTGATGTGGCACGAAATCGTATTGGTTTAAGCATGCGACTCGATGACGAGCTGGATCAGCATATAAATAAAGAGGCTAACAAAGCTGCGCAGCATAAAACCGGCAAGCCAAATAATCAGAATCGAAACCAGGGACGCAACACCGATCAGAACAGAAGCCGTGGCCATCATAAGCCGAAAGTTGAACAACCAGTTACTGCGATGGCAGCGGCTTTTGCCAACATAAAAAAATAATTATCGTAATGCTTTTGCTGAAACAGACATTCAGGTATCGAGGGAGAAACTGCGCAACTGGTTGAATCAAAACGGTTAACCCGGATATTTCATTGCAATGCAGAGTTTATCGGGGGAGCAATAGCGACCATTTTGCATGATACGCCGTGACTGTGGCCCGCGACTGTGGCCCTGTAAATATTGACAATAAGGCAATAAAACGGGAAAATCTGCGCCCTTCATAAAAGGTTCAATAACAGCCCATCCGGGCGAACTTTATATTGATGATCCTATATTGGCTATGTAGCTCAGTCGGTTAGAGCACAGCATTCATAAGGAATGGGTCATGGTCAAAAAGAAGGAAGAGAAAATGTTGAGGTTTTCTTCTGGATAAAGTGGGTCGGTTCAAATTTTTTTGACCATAATTGACCCAGCACTCAGCACTGAAAAATAAAAAGGTCATGTAGCTCAGCTGGTTAGAGCACGGCATTCATAATGCCGGGGTCGGTGGTTCAAGTCCACCCATGACCACCATTTAATTCAATAGCTTACCTGTAAAATCAGCTTTATGTTAATTGCCATTGTCCAGTATTGGGGCACATATGGGGCAACTTGTAGCCTTTATCCTATAAACAATATGCTGTATGTCTGATAGATAAGGTCCTTAATATAAAGCTATGATTCACCTCATGCCGACTTGGACGCCAGGCACTACCGGCACGGACAGTCAGGCTATGCGTTCAGCCCTTCAATGCCCTTAAAACGCTTTATACGGTGTACGTCACGGGGGTATTAAAGGTTTAGGAATAGTAGGGACAGGGTTTGACCTTTATACGAATTAAAGTGCCTTTTTGCGGTGTTTTTCACCTAAGCAATAAATCAAGCATGGGGGTAGGTCACGCCGCTGGCGGGGCTATGCATGTTGGAGTCCCATAGTCCATCTATGCAAATAATCCAAATCATCACCCGTAGTGAATATTCTCATAGCCAGATAGCGGACTGTCGATATATATCACTGGCAGAGCGAATACGGCACAAAGCCGGACTGTCAGACAAACAAAACCCCGCACGATGGCGGGGCTAAATTGAGTAATGTCTTGTTCAGTATTAAGCGCGTGCTTTCCTCCTTGCGACTCCGATCAAACCGATAAGACCAGAACCAAAGAGCCATACAGCTGTAGGGATTGGCACTGTAGAAGTCACGTTTAAACGGACGATATCAGTGCCAAAATCATCAAACAAATAATCCACATCCCATGCAAGCCCGTCATTCAGTGTAGGTAATGTTATCCCGTTAATTCCGGAGATAGTCTCTGCAATTAAAATATCAAAGCTATCACCTGCGCTTGGATTAAAAATACCACTGCCAAGATCGATAAATTCAACTTCAATGCCAGTATTGCTAAACAGAATTGAATCTGACGCAATAATATTTCCGAACTCACCATCTGCATTCCCACCTATTCCAAAAAGAATGTCAGCATCATAAAACTCAACGGTTTGCTGGCTAACTTCCCCTGAAAGGTTCAAAATTCCACCTTGTTGACTGTAGACACCAATCCCACTCATTTCGCCAGATAGGTTAATAGAGCCAAATGAATCGTCGCTATATTCAAGTATTCCATTATTAACAATATTTCCGTAGTTAAGTTCACCATGGATATCGGAATCGAGATTTAGTACGCCTTCATTAATTATATTTCCCTTGTTATTAAGGTTGGAGATTAAAGTCACTATGTTATTAGGTATTGTTAAAGTTGCATTATTTTCAAAATATACATGGTATCCAGCAAATAAATTAGTTGCTTGCTCTGCCATATTTACATTTTCATATAAAATATATCTTGTTCCCTCGTCATTAATTGCTGTTGCCCCAGCCGTATTCATCGTGCCACCTGCTGCCAGTGTAAAGTCTCCAGTGCATGTCGCGCAGCCTAGCGTCCCTGATTGTACAAAATGACCCGCGTTTACAAAGTTTGAATAATTTGCAAATATATCAAGGTTTTCTAGCGTATGCCCTGCTGCATTTGTTAATGTTCCACCCCAGAGATACAGTGAGCCACCTGAGTTATTTAATGTTGTTGAAGTTCCTAAGGTCAGGTCTTCATAAAGATGCATTGATCCACCGGTGTTATTTATTGTATTAAAAGTATTTCCCACCGAAAATATATCTAACTGCCCTGTATTAAATATCTCTCCCGATACTGATAAAGTCCCTGGACCAATAAATATCCTACCACTGTTATACAAATTACCACCTACAGTAAGGTTTCCGCCAGTTCTGATATTATATAAACCATTAATAATTTTAAGGTCATTTATTATATGTTGACTACTATTCTGCAATAAATATTCTGCGCGATTCGCGTAACCAACCTCGACACTATCTGCATTTAAAATTCCGGAAATTTGTTCAAATCTTCCACCTACAAAAAATGATCCTAGATCAATAGATGAAATATCATAATTAATTATTTGATCACTTGTTGATGCTGAACCTAAATAAACGGAATTTCCATTCTGTGGTAGCTGACCGCCAACCCATTTACTAGTATCACTCCAATCACCGCTTCCACTTATCCAGAACTTGTCAACCGCATAAGCTGGACTAATTACTACTTCAATTATTGCTAGAAAAAGACAGCATGTTGCACACAACAGACGTGATTTATTCATTTCCCTCTCCTATATTTTTATTCATTTAATTAGCCACAAAGAATGTACGCTACATCCATGCAGATATTGAAGTATGAGGGTAGTACGGCTACTTAGAAACAATCTTGATTTGTATCAATGTTTGAGAAGCGTATCTATTCAGGGGGGCAATATTCTTTACAGATACACGACAGTCCGCACGGGGTCGTCTTTGCCCTATCAGCTATGTTTTCTGAGTGTCCGCTATCAATTCAGATTGAAGTTTCATAAATAAAAAAGCACCCATAACCATCCACTGATTAGGGTGCTATATGCTAACTTCCTTTGTCGGGCGTCCCCTGACATCCATAGTCAGCACAAATCAATACTACTGCCTTACGGTTTACATTGTTATCGGGTAATTACGCAAACAAGTGTAAGTATTAACTTACAACTAAAGACCCGGGGGTGGATTTGCCGGTGGCACGGTATGCTTTCTGATAGCCCGCATACGAACCGAATAGATTTTCGTTTCACAGCACCACTTGTAATACCATTCCTGTCTTGCTTAACACTCTAACTCTAATCTGCAAATAATCTTGAATCCCCACTGTCAGGCTTTACCCTACAAGATTGATATAAATCAATACTATCTCTAAGTGCCAGCGTTACCGTTGTATTTCAATATCTGCATGAATGTTGCGTGCATTCTTTGTGGCTAATTAAATGAATAAAATATAGGGGAAGGGAAAAATGGTTAATAAATCTATTGTTGGTGCTATATGCGCCTGTCTAGCAGTTGTATCTTTTAATGCGAATGCTACAGAAATAACATATTCAGATGAAACACAGTTTTTGAATGCAGTCGGATCAACTGTTTTTGAAAACTTTGAATCTATGGAAACTGGAATTGCACACCAAACAAGCATTGCCACAGACAATTTCACTGTTGATTCAACTCCGTTAAATAATGGCACATCGTATATTTATATTGGTAGAGCAGGTGCGACTCCTACAGATGGTAACAATTCATTAATTGCTGGATCAGATACTGGAGATGGATTTAGGCTTGATTTTCTTTGATATGGCATTTCAAATATATTAGCCGTCGGTTTTGACTTAACTGATGCAGGTGAAACAAGTGGAGTTATATCACTCCAAAATAACCTCGGCGACAATATAGAAATATTATCAAGCCCACCATACTTGGATTCAGGCAATACAATGTTCTGGGGTTTAAATAGCGACACAGCATTTACTTCGTTTTCCTTAA
>CAVYHW010000035.1:0-8014 GCA_963768215.1 uncultured Gammaproteobacteria bacterium | reverse complement strand
ATAAACCGGCAGAAAATAAAGCCCACAAAACAATCAGCAAAAAGGTCATCTTTAAAATCGGAGTATGTATAACAACATCCCGAATAAACTTTCTACTTTTTTTTGTAAAGCTGTTCTTTATTTTTGCCAATATTAACTGCCCCTATTAAAATTTATAAATTTCTTATACCGTCTTATGATTTTATGACAAATCAAAGTAAGGGGGTGTGCATCCTCAACATTTAAATATACAGTGCTGCAATACCTCTGATTTCAGCTAGATATACAGCGGTTCTGCTAACGCAGATATGCAGCGCTGACTATCTCCATTACAATGTATTGATGTAAAAATTATATAGTAATAGGTCAAGAAAGATTTGTCATGCTACAAGGTGATGTGTCTGCATGTCTATACATGCATAGATGGCATTAGAACAGTGCAGGATCATTTGCCGGGGCGCCTTAATCTTATGGAGTAAAAGATCATTCCCGGTGGTAAAATGACAAAAAAAAATATCTGTGCGGTAAAATACCATTATTCATAGTTCAACGAGGTTAACGAAATGAAAGTAAAAGACATTATGACAACGAATGTGCGCACGATAACATCAGATAGAAAACTGGGTGAAGTGGTTTCGCTTATGTGTATTTATCGATACAGTGGCATACCGGTGGTTGATGATGGCAAACTGGTAGGCACTGTGTCAGAGAGTGATGTACTGGGGAAAATGTTTCCGAAACTGGAAGACCTGATGGGCGGCATGTCATCGGTTGATTATGATGAACAGATGAACCAGTACAGCGATGTAGTCACTATTTCGGTTAAGGACGTGATGACACCGGTGGTTATTTCGGTCAAACCGGATATGCACATCCTGCAGGCGGCATCGATGATGGTTGGCAGAAAGTTCCGCCGAATTCCTGTTGCGGTGGGTGACGAACTGGTTGGAATGGTGAGTATGGGGGATGTGCATAAAGCCATCTACCAAAGTACCCTGGCAACAAAATTTTAGATAAAAGTATTTCAGGCTTATAAGTAATTACATCATTCACGGCAAAACTACTTCTATTTTAAAGGTTTTAAGCGGTTTTTGAGGGAGTTGTTTCATGGCAAGAGTTAATAGTAGAGAGCATAAAGATGTAGTGATGCACTTTCCAAAACCTGTATTAGGTTTCGCTGCATATTCTGGAGCAGGGAAAACGACCTTATTACTTAAGTTAATACCCTTAATGAAAATGCAGGGTCTACGCGTTGCCGTGATCAAACAGACACACCATGACTTTGATATCGATAAGCCAGGAAAAGATAGTTTTGAATTAAGAAAAGCCGGCGCTGATCAGGTATTAATTGCTTCCGATAAACGCTCCGCTTTAATGACAGAATACCAGGTCCAGTCAGATCCTGAACCTGGTTATTTAATAGAACAACTGGATCTGGAAAATTTAGATTTAATTATGGTTGAAGGTTTCAGGCATTTGCCATTTGCAAAGATTGAACTGCATCGACCATCAACAGGTAAAAAACTTATATTTCCAAAAGATAAATCGGTGATTGCGATTGCTTCCGATGAGTATCTGGAAACAGGTGATTTACCATTGCTAAATTTAAATTTGCCAAAAGAGGTGGCGGGTTTTATCAACCGCTGGCTAGGAAGTCAGCCATAACAGTCCAGCCTGCAATGATCAATCCTGATAGTTGATGTGATGAATTATTCAACGACTTAATAGTATTCCCCGGTTTATTGAGAGAAGGCGGAACGTGATGCTATATAAGTATTTCCTAATGCGATATAATTGCACATTTTACTGGTTGGCCATTCCGCGCCATTACCCAGTATTATTACAGAGGTTGAGCAAATAAATGAATTCCAGGAACATACAGGTTGATACAGCGGTTGATGTTAATGATATTGCATCTGAGGGCAGCGATTCGAAGCTGCTGGAGTTTGATGAAAATAATACGGTTACTACCGGTAAGGACATTAATAAAAAAATTACGTCGTTAGACACAGACCTTACGCAATTGCGTGCTGAACTGGAAATCATAAACGGCAGTGTTGAAGAAGGTATTGACCGTTTAAGTGATAAGGATACAGATTTAACAGCCAAGGTTTCTGAAACATATAAACGTTTAGGTGAAATTGACAATGCATATAAGGCATTGCTGGAAATATCATCACGTATAGATTCTGATATAAACAAATTAAATGGCGATGTAAGTAATGTTGCTGAACAGTCTGCAACAGGTATTAAAAGCCTGGAGAATTCGACTCTTACGCAGTCAAAAGAATTTGCACAAAAAAACAGGCAGGTTGTATCCAAAGTAAACCACCTGATAGAAACATCAAAATTGACCAATGAAGTGATGCGGCAGAGTGTTCATTCAAGCACAGAGAAAATGTTGCAGATTGAAAAAAGTGTTATCGCACAAATTGAAAGCCTTTCCAGTACAACAAAAGATAAAACGCAGACAATAGAAAAGGCAGTTGATCATAACAGCGCAAGGATTTTGAAATTACAGTCCGTTGATGAAGCTATAATCAGGCGTGCATCAGCACTTGAAGTAACGGCTGCTGAATTAACAGCCAAAGGGCAGTACCTGGATTCATCTGTTGAGCAATTACAAATAAGTTCAGACGTTTTAGCAAGCGGCATAAAAGCATTAAGAGAGCGTACAGGCGCACTTGAAGAATTAACACATAGTCATGGTTCACTGATTGATGGCCTGCATAAAACAGGCGCTGATATCAGCAATAAACTGATCGCGCTTTCAGGTCGTGAAAGCAGGCATTTTAAATTTGTCACAGCGGGTTTAATTATTTTGCTTGTTGTTACAGCGGCTATTTATTTCTCGCAGCAAAATCAATTTTATTTTAATGAAACAAAGATTGTTGAACAAAGCGAACAAATAACTGATCTTCAGCAAGTGCAGGCAGTTTCTAATGCAATTACAAATAATTCTCTGGCCATGCTGGAAAGCAAAATTCAACAGACAAATGATGAAATGAAAACTATGCAGGACCTTGTTGAAAGTGTTGATGGCAGGTTAAATCAATCATCTCCCTATAGCCGGATCGGTAATGATAATGTTATTCATGGTCAACAGTGGATTGCTGGGTTGCCGCAGGAAAACTTTACCGTGCAACTGGCTTATGCAGACAATAAAGATACTTTGTATGAAATAGCACAACGTTATAATTTTCAGCTGAAAGATTCTCTGTCTTATTTTAAGGCCAGCGAAAAAGGTGCTGTTAAATATGTTCTACTGTCAGGTAGTTATGCAACTCGACAACAGGCAATGTCTGCCCTTGGGTCTATGCCAGGATATATCGATATGCAGCAACCTGTAATAAGAAAGATTGAAACGATACAGAAATATATTGCTAAATAGTAATTTATTCTAGCCCGACACCTGCAGACAAAAGATATTTCACCACAGAGGCACAGAGGCACGAGTCAGTACACAGAGTTTTTACTTTGTTAACCACGCCTACGGCGTTGTTAACATTATAACGTTTTTCTCTGTGCCCTCTGTGCCTCTGTGGTGAATTGTCTTTTTGAATTATTTGTTGTGGCGGTCTTAGCTGTTGACCTGAATAACAATAATAACTTCATCGCCGCTTTCGAAAGTTTCTTTGATAAGATGACCGTTGATGCGGCACCATGCTGGAATGTCATTGAGAGCGCCAGGGTCGGTGCATGTCACTTCAAGAATATCACCAGCCTGTAATTCAGCAATCTTATTCTGTGTTTTTATCACCGGCATCGGGCATAAAGAATTGCGCGCGTCTAAAGTATATTGGCTCATTATTTAATAATTATAGAGATTGAAGAAAAAAAGAAATTTCAGTCCACAGATGCACGCAGATTAACGCAGATATTTAAAACTGTATATCAGTTTTTTAAATATCTGTGTTCATCTGCGTGCATCTGTGGATTTAAGTTTTTTTATGGTTTGTATTAAATATACCATTCCTGTTTTATCTCAGAAACAGGCATTGGCGGTATCTCAAACTGTTGTTCCTCGCCACTCTTGTGTGTAATTTTAACCGTTACACTTTCCGCATTTCGTCCCTGGCTGAAACGAGCAGCGATACGTGAGGCATATTTAAAATCTTCATCAGTTAACTCGCCATCTGCCAGTGTCAGTGGCCCATTGTGGCTTTTAATTTCAATCGTAGAGAATTGTTTTTTGTAACCCTGGAGAAATTTATTTTCGCCGTCTTCGCGGCTGACGATTAATTTGTAATGTGGCTGTGGCCGTAAGTGACGCCCAACTTTTAATAACATAATATCGTCAAGCTCGTATTCCTTTTTGTTTCTCGCCTGCCATAAGTCAACCAGTTTATGCGAATAGTTTTTATCGGTAAGAAAACAGCAGCCGCCTGCCGGTGTCGCATAATCTTTAAAACCGTACTCTGCTGCCAGCGCCATCTGCGGCTTGCGATTACGGCCACTGAAGTCTTTAAGCTGGTCTCGATTTACCCAGCCTTCACGTTCGGGCAAAGTTGCGGCAAGGTTTTTTGCACACAGCGGTCTTAGCAAGCGGTCATCGGCGCCTGATTCACGCACCACCACAGGAAGCAGGTCTTTGCGCTGAGACATGGGGCGTTGTCCCATCACTTCACCAGTAATTATAAAATCGAAACCGTTTTCTTCCATCCACTGCCTGGCTTTTTTAAGCATGAAAATTTTGCAGTCAAGGCAGGGATTCATGTTGGCGCCGTAGCCATGTTTTGGATTGATTAAGACATCTTTGTATTCTTCAATAATATCGATGATGTGTAATTTGATGCCGAGTTGTTCAGCACTCCATAAAGCATTATTGCGTTTCGGTTTTGCTTTGTCTTTTTTGCGAATGGCGTGAGTATGTCCTTCTACACAAAAACCAGTATAAAAATTGATGCCTTCAACATGTATGCCCTGGTCCAGTATTAGTCTGGCGGCAAGTAGTGAATCAAGGCCACCGGAAATTAGCGCAACAGCTTTTCGTTGAGTGGACATATAATATGATGAGATTAGTAAACTGAACAGTAATTATATCAACTGTTTAACTGTGCATACAGGTAAAAATGTTTTATTGCCAGAGACTTCCAGTTCATGCCTTTAGCAATAAATGGGACAGCAGCGTGAGAATATGAATTAATCAGAGGTCCACTTGTCACAAAATCATGCTAGTTGAACATATCATTCTGGCCCTGGTTTTAATGTTAGGGCTTTCATTGATTGCACAACCTGTTTCACGATGGTTGTCTATGCCTTTTGCCAGCATCCTGGTGGTGTTCGGATTTATCACCTCTGAGCTTGTCGTTTATGCTGGTATTGATACCGGTATTCGTGCAGACAATTTCCAGTCTATTATTTTTTATGTTTTCATTCCCGTGCTTGTTTTTGAATCAGCTTATAACATGGACAAAACAGCGTTAAAGGAAAACCTTGTTGTTATTTTGCTGCTAGCAATACTTGCTATGTTACTTACCTGTTGTCTTGCCGCAGTATTTTTGTTTTATGGCATAGCTCATGAAACTGGCTTTCCCTGGCAGGCGGCATTAATAACAGGCGCTATTTTAGCAGCAACAGACCCGGTTGCTGTGGTGGCTAAATTGAAAGAAATGAATGCGCCGAAAAGAATTGCTCTGTTACTTGAAGGTGAGAGTTTATTTAATGATGCCACAGCAATTGTATTGTTTGGCCTGTTTTTGTCCATGGCGACTGCATCAGATATAGCAGCATCGGATAATACCCTGTATTCAGCATATGATGTAATAGTGCAATTTTTATATATCTTTTTTGGTGGTGGGCTGACGGGCCTGCTCATTGGGTTGCTGTTTGGTCTTTTGCAAAAGAAAATTAAACAGCAATTGCTTGTCGGTGTGATCAGCCTGGTGGTGGCATACGGCTCATATTTACTGGCTGAGTATTTTATGGTTTCCGGTGTGATGTCAACACTGCTGGCGGCATTGAGTTTTTCAATATTATGCCAGCAAGATGAAGAATCGCATGATACCAGTAGTTCGTATTCAGGTAATTCATATTTATGGGAAATGCTGGCGCATGTGGCAAATGTAAGTGTGTTCCTGCTGGCAGGTGCCGTTATTACTCTAGAAATGTTTGAGTATCGCTGGCTGGCGATGTTGATAGCAATAGCAGCCATATTGCTTGCCAGGGCGATTAGTGTCTATGGGTTGCTGGTATTTTTTGCCCTGTTTAAAAGTTTAAAGGTATCACTGTCCGCACAGGCAGTGATGGTGTGGGGCGGTCTTCGTGGTGCAGTAACACTGGCGCTGGCGCTGTCTTTACCAACGAGTCTGGATTACTGGTGGACAATTCAGTCTATCGCTTTCGGTGTGGTGATGTTTTCTTTATTTGTGCAGGCGCCAACGATAAATCTGCTGGCAAAGAAGTTATTAGTTAAAGAAAAATAACTCTGTATATGTTGCTTTCGCCGCTTACGTTTTGAATATGGGGCTGGTGCAGCTTATTGCACTGAAGAAATCAAAAGCAGAATAAATGCGATTAATACAACGGCCAGCAACAGTAATGTGCCCCAGTGTTTTTCTTTGGCATTTTTGCTTTTTTCCATGGTGGCCTTAATACCGGGAAAAAACATAAAGATGACTAATAGAGCGATGGCCCCTGCCAGTAATTGTTCCCAAAGCGCCATAATAGTACTCTCGTTATTTATTCAAAGATGTAATGTTTTTCAATCGGCTCAATAATCTTCCATACGCATTTCATGCCTTTTGGGAAAAAAACCATATCACCTTCCACAATAGTTACCGGTTCTTCATTTTCAGGGGTGACAATGGCTTTGCCTTCCACGATATAACAGGTTTCTTTTTGATCATAGCTCCAGTCAAATTCTGAAATACCTTTTGACCAAACAGGCCAGTCATCGACATACAGAACATCAAGTTTTGCCGGGGTGACATTATGTTCAATAGTAATGGAGTCCATTGTGTGTCTCAGACAGAGTTAATACGAAAGCCTATTATAACGTGTGTAGTGGGACATAGTATAATGCCGTTTTTAGTTTAGCGGGCGGTAGTAACAGTGTTGAAGTCAGAAGCGTTGATTTTTAATGTTGATTTAGAGCATTTTGATAAAAAAGTGCTGTCAGCATCAAATGATGTCCCTGTACTGGTGGATTTATGGGCGGAATGGTGTTCTCCCTGCCTGGTGATAGCGCCGGTGTTAAAAAAATTAATTGATGAATATGATGGCAAGTTAAAACTGGCAAAAGTGGAAGTTGACGAAGGTGAAAACATGAAGCTGGCGGGTCGTTATAAGGTAAGAGGTTTTCCAACGGTTTTGCTAATAAATAAAGGTGAAGAAGTTGCACGTTTTAGTGGTGCGAAACCGTTGTCATTTTTGCGTAATTTTATTGATGAAAATATAAATAAGTAGAGAGGTCTTTCGCTATGGAGGCTCAGAGTAATAAAGGAATTATTTCATTGCTGTCCCGTTAAAAAATATATTATTGTATACAAATAGCGATATAGCAGGCATTAACCGATGATTCTACAAACCAGAGACATGAATCGGTAAATTCTTGCTGAGACACGCAGTCCAGGAAGATAAAAACATGGCATCCATGGGGCTCGCACCCGCATCCTTGCAGGTGACGGTCTCAGCAAGAAGTTCCCGATCCATATCCCTGGCTCTTAATGGGGCAGCAGTGGAATTATTTATAAAAAATAAAACTTATTCAGTGATTGTGAAAATACAGTATTATTGTGGCTCATGGTCTGTTCCTTTCTTGATTACAATGAATTGTCGTGATTTCATTGTACCAAAACAAAGTGGTTATCAGACCTACTTATTTGCTTCTTAACGGGGCAGCAGTGATGTAATATCGTTAAAATCCACAATGACATCAAATATAAATAAACGATTAGAATTAGGGGCAAGTTTTATAATACTTCTCCTGTTTTTTAGTCAAAATATTCTGGCAAACGACTTGTATTTTAATGAAGTTAGTGAGGAATATGGATTATCTATCGAGCATCATATTGATATGCCGTTTACCACGGCT
>CAVYHW010000034.1:0-6769 GCA_963768215.1 uncultured Gammaproteobacteria bacterium | reverse complement strand
CTGCGGAAAGAGAATTTTGTGGTAAAATAATAATTCAGTAAAATTTCAACAAGGCCTTACAAGCAATTAAAAACATAGAGCGGAAAGTGCTGAATTTGAACATCATAACAATTTACAAGCGGTCTTGTAGGTTGAAAGCTAGGTGCTTTCAAATGCCCAGGCTTTGTTATTGCCAACCGTTGGGCTTAAAACGAGAAGAAGCAGAAATATTAAACTACGAGATATGAAAAAGATTGGTGTAAGCCTGGTTATTATTTGCTTATTATCTTTTGTGTCGGACAATAAAATACTTTGGGAAAAGTCATATGATTTTCCAATTTACTCAGCTTGGATAAATAGAATCTTACCCTATTATAATAATGGTTATATTTTTATTGGAAATGGAGAAGATGGTACAGATCATCCTGGTATTGTAGCAAAACTGGATAATACCGGAAATATGGTATGGTCAAAAATATTTGATAATCATCATTTTGAAAATTTGATACTTACAAAAGATGAGGAAATAATTATTTATGGAGATACTGCAGGTATTCCTTGTATAATGAAATTAGAAATAAGTGGTGCAGTAAAATGGAAGAAAGTATATTATTACATCGATAATAGAGAATATAAATATAAGAGTTATAGTGACAATTTTTGTGTAAAGGAGTTAGCAAATGGTAATTTTATTGCTGCAATTACAAATAGGCCTAGATCTAATTATCTTACAGAATCTTATGTTAGTTATATATTTAGAACCAATTCATTTGGAGAAATTCAATGGGCTACTTCACAGGTTGATTCTGTTGAAACAAGAATAAGTTCAATTGAAGTAGGTTATAATAATGATTATTATTTATGTGATTCCAGAAATGATATACTTCGGATAACCATCACCAGCCACAAAGGTATCAGCGCCGGCTTCAGCAATTTCTCGAATGTTGTCGACTTTAACGCCGCCGTCGATTTCAAGGCGAATATCCAGACCTGAGTCATCGATAATTTTGCGCGCCTGACGAAGTTTGTCCAGGGTTGCAGGAATGAAAGACTGGCCGCCAAATCCAGGGTTTACCGACATCAATAAAATCATGTCCACTTTATCAAGCACGTAATCCAGGTAGCTCAATGGTGTTGCCGGGTTAAATACCAGGCCTGACTTACAACCACACTCACGGACCAGTTGCAGGCTGCGGTCGATATGTTCACTGGCTTCAGGGTGGAACGTGATGTAGGTAGCGCCAGCTTTGGCAAAATCAGGAATGATGCGATCGACCGGTTTTACCATCATGTGTACATCGATATCTGCTGTTACGCCGTGGTTACGCAAGGCTTCACATACCAAAGGACCAATGGTCAGGTTGGGCACATAATGGTTGTCCATTACGTCGAAATGCACGATATCTGCACCTGATGCGAGTACGTTGTCCACCTCAGGACCTAACACCGCAAAATCTGCGGAAAGTATAGATGGAGCTATTTTAAAATCTGCCATGGTCAATCCTCCTCGGGTTGCCGTTAACTGGTGTTGCCGTCTAAAAGGCCGCGCATTTTACATCATTGGGGCAGGCGACTCCACAGGTGATTCGATATTGTCCCTTTACAGGTATCACCTCACACGATTATGATACGTTGTTTTATTATCAATGAGCCAAAAATTATGTCTATTAGCATCGCCTTGCATCTTCTGTCTGCTGTAATCTGGGTTGGCGGTATGATTTTTGCCCACAATTCGCTACGTCCTGCAGCTGTACAGGTGCTGGAACCACCCTTGCGTCTGGAGCTCTGGGTGCAGGTATTCCGCCGTTTTTTTGTGCTGGTATGGTTGAGTATTGTGATATTACTGGCCAGCGGCTACTGGATGCTGTTTAGCTATTTTGGTGGTTTTGCAGGCGCCGGGATACATATTCATATTATGCATGGCGCAGGCTTATTGATGGTGATGATCTATTTACATGTGTTTTTTGCGCCTTATCGTCGATTAAGGCAAGCGGTAATTATTCAGGATTATCCACTGGCCGGGGCTCAGCTTAACCGGATTCGAAAACTGGTTGGTATCAACATATTGATTGGTCTGCTGGTGATTACTGTTGCCAGTGGAGGGCGTTACATCTAGTTTCCTGTTTATATCGTCCTGGCAGAGTATCCGGGTGTTTTACATAAGTAGTATGGAATATTGCTAACATTTAAGGTAGTATCTGCCGCCAGTTAAGAATATTTACACTATTAAAGCCTGTAAGTGTATGAATTAATTTAATTTATATCCTTATTCGTGCTGTTCAGCTGCTGTTCAGTCTGGTTTTATCATAATTGTGATGTACGATTTTAATTATCTAATAAAACTTTAGGAGTAATTCATGAAACGTCAAATTATAGCTACTGTATCCGCTTTAATACTTGCTGCCAGTGCAAACGTAAGTTTTGCTGGTGATGCTGCTGCCGGCAAAGCTAAAGCTGCTACCTGTAATGCGTGTCACGGCGCCAATGGCATCAGTGCTGTACCAACTTACCCAAATCTGGCTGGTCAGAAAGAAGCATACCTTGTTAAACAAATGAAAGCTTTTAAAGATGGTACCCGTAAAGAGCCAACAATGAATGCTATGGCTGCACCATTATCTGATGCTGACATCGCTAATCTTGCTGCTCACTACGCAGGTCTAAAATAACATTCCAGGCAGTTATTTCAATCTGATAAAAAACGTCACTGGCTTTGCGGCCACTGGCGTTTTTTTATGTCCATGGATGGACGGTATTTCGCAAGGAGCCAGGAAGGCGGTGCGATTATGTCCATGGATGGACGGTATTTCGCAAGGAGCCAGGAAGGCGGTGCGGATATGTCTACTACTCATAGTTTATCCTGTTCATCTTTTCGCATCATCTCATGCTGCTGATTTCCATCCATTTGAAACACGAGACCAGAACCTGTTTAATCTGATTCATGGTCAGGCATTACCCAGCAATGCCAGCTTAAACAAAAAATCACAGGGTCTATGGTCAAGCAGCCTGATCATTACTAATACGCTGAATATTGAGAGTGATAGTAATGAAGATATTTATCTTGATTATGAAGTTTACCGATTTAATCTTTCATACCAGTACGGACTTAATAAGCACTGGAATTTAAAACTTGATGTTCCTCTGATGTATCAAAGCGGTGGTTTTTTAGATTCGACCATTGATAACTGGCATGAGTTTGCCGGGTTTCCCAAGGGAATTCGTCCTTTCGTTGAGAACAATCAGTACGATATTCAGTATGGCTATCAGTCTCAGGCTCTGTTTGATCTAAATGAAGCCAGCACCACTCTGGGCGACGTACAAATTGCCGTTGCGCATTCGATAATAGCAAACAGCAGTGCGGCCATGAGCCTGTGGGGGAGTTTGAAATTGCCTACCGGTGACGAAGACAAACTGAGCAGCAATGGTGCAATAGATTTTTCCGCGTGGCTTGCGTTAAACCAGCAACTGGCAAGCGACTGGTTAATCAATCTGAATACCGGAATCGTTGTCTTAGGTAGTGACAATTACAAAGGTATTCCACTGTCAGACCATGCCTTTTATGGCCATATCATGCTTGGCTGGTTAGTTAGTAATAATATAAATTTAAAGCTGCAGCTACAGGGGCACAGCAGTTATTATGATCAGAGCCAGTTAAAAATATTGGGTGATACTTATTTCCTGACATTTGGCGGAACAATAACAATCAATCAATGCAGTCAGCTGGACCTTGCCATAAGTGAGGATATAAAAGTCGGTGCCTCACCGGATGCCAGTTTTCTGATTAGCTGGCGCAGTTATACTTCACACTGTGAATCGGAGTTTCCCTGACTCATTATTCCCTGGCTCATCACATGAGTTAACGCGGTTTTAACCACCGAACTATCAGCATCGGGGTGATGAGCATCTTCGCTCAGCTGGCGCCGCCAGGCTTTCGCGCCAGAGCAGCCATGATACAAACCTAGCATATGTCTTGTTATTGAATGCAGCCTGGCGCCCCTGGCTATTTCGCTATCAATATAGTCACACATTTGATAGACAATTTCTTCACGGCTTTTTACTGCCGCATTAGTACCATGATAAATGTCACGGTCAACACATGCCAGAATATATGGGTTGTAATAAGCCTCCCGGCCAATCATCACACCATCAACATGCTCTAATTGCTGTTTTGCTGCTTCAATGGTTTTAATTCCACCATTGATTACAATAGTCAACTCTGGCTTCTCATGTTTCAGGCGATGAATATAGTCATATTTTAGTGGTGGGATTTCACGGTTTTGTTTTGGGCTTAAACCTTTTAACCAGGCTTTTCTGGCGTGTACGATAAATGTATCGCAACCACCCTGTGCAACGGTATCAATAAAATGTTCCAGCGGCTGATAACCTTCCATGTCATCAATCCCAATTCGACATTTAACCGTTACAGGGACAGAAACTTTTGCTTTCATTGCCGCTACGCAGTCTGCCACCAGTTCAGGCTGCGCCATCAGGCAGGCGCCAAAATGGCCAGACTTAACACGGTCACTGGGACAGCCAACATTCAAATTTATTTCATCAAATCCGGCATCCTCGGCCATATATGCACATTGGCTCAATGCCAGCGGATCACTTGCACCAAGCTGTAGCGCCAGTGGGTGCTCGGATGGGTGAAAGGCAAGAAACCTTTTTTGCTCTCCCACTTTTTGCCTGTTATGCAGGAATGCACCGGTATTGACCATTTCGGTATATAGCAGTGTGTGTTTTGAAATCAGACGCAAAAAATAACGGGCGTGGCGATCAGTCCAGCCCATCATTGGGGCAATAGAAACAGCTCTTGAAATCATCTGGCTATTTTACCTGGATGAGGTAATGCAACACGACTATTAGTGTATTTGAAAGAGAGCAATGTTTTGCCGCAAATAACGCCAAGAGACACAAAGTTTAAAAGCTTAATAAGCTTTTACTTTGTGTCCTTCGCGTTATTTGCGGCAAAAAAATATTAAAAACCAGGCTAATACTTTTCTGAATTATTTAGACAAAACTGTTTTAGCACCATCTGGCGTGCCCAGTATCAGCACGTCTGCTGGACGGTTAGCAAAAATACCTACGGTAACAATACCGGGTAATTTATTTAGCTCATTTTCCATCTTCACCGGTTCCATGATTTTCAGATCATGTACATCCAGAATATCGTTGCCGTTATCAGTAACAAAGCCTTCACGCCACACAGGACGGCCGCCAAGTTTTACCAGCTCTCTGGCAATAAAGCTGCGCGCCATCGGGATAACTTCAACAGGCAGCGGGAACTCACCCAGAACGTCAACCAGTTTGGATTCGTCAGCGATGCAAACGAATTTTTTACTGGCGCCGGCAATGATTTTTTCACGGGTCAAAGCACCGCCGCCGCCTTTAATCAGGTTTAAATAATGGTCGGACTCATCAGCGCCATCGATATAAACTTCAATGCCGTTGACCTCGTTTAAATCGTAAACTTTTATGCCGTGGGCTTCCATGCGTTCGGTTGAGACAACCGAGCTGGAAACCGCACCATTAATTTTATGTTTTATCGTTGCAAGCACATCAATGAAGTGATTGACGGTAGAGCCGGTACCTACACCTACAATTTCGTCGACAATAACGTATTCAAGCGCTGCTTCCGCCGCTTTTCTTTTCATTTCATCCTGGTTCATTTGTTTGCTCCCGCAGCTATTTCTAAAAATATTTTCTGGCACGAATAATACAGTGAATGAAGATTAGTTTAAAGTTATCAGTTGGCAGTCGTTAGTTGAAAGAAATAAAAAAATAAAAATAGTCCGCGAAAAACGCAAAATACGCAAAGGTTTTAAAGCATAAAGCTCTTCTTCGCGTATTTTGCGTTTTTCGCGGACTAAAGCTCTTTATTGGGTGTATAGTCGCTATCTTTGCCAGCAACGCTCCGCATATGCTAGCCTACAATATTTAAGTCTTTTAACTGACGACTGCCAACTGATAACTGCCAACTTTTTTATAAATGACCAAGAAATATATAGAAAAAATATTAACAGCCCGGGTTTACGATGTTGCTGTAGAAACACCGCTGGATTTAGCAAAAACAATAAGTCGGCGCCAGAATAATAAGGTACTACTTAAGCGCGAGGACCTGCAAAGTGTTTTTTCATTTAAGTTGCGTGGAGCCTATAATCGTATCTATCAGTTAACACGGACTAAAGAAGTCAGTGGTGTCGTGGCTGCATCAGCAGGTAATCATGCGCAAGGCGTAGCGCTGGCAGCGAAAAGAATGGGATTGCATGCGACCATCGTTATGCCTAAAACCACACCGGGTATTAAGGTGGATGCAGTTAAGTCGTATGGTGCTAAAACGATTTTAATTGGTGATAATTATGATGAAGCCTGTGCCTACGCGACTGAATATGCCAGTTCAGAGTCACTGGACTTTATTCATCCTTACGATGACAGTGATGTTATCGCCGGACAGGGGACGATTGGTCTTGAGATCGTTCGTCAGCATGCAGACTTTATTGATGCAATATTTGTCCCAGTGGGTGGTGGTGGATTAATTGCCGGTGTCGGTTCTATTGTTAAATATTTAAGTCCGAATACCAGGATTATTGGTGTTGAGCCGGAAGATGCCGCCTGCATGGCAAAGGCCTTCGAGAAGAAGCGCCGTGTAGTGCTCGATCATGTTGGTATTTTTGCAGATGGTGTTGCGGTTAAACAGGTAGGTAAAGAAACATTTCGCGTGGCAAAACAATGCGTTGATCAGATTTTGACGGTAACCACTGATGAAATCTGCGCCGCTATAAAAGATATATTT
>CAVYHW010000033.1:0-8085 GCA_963768215.1 uncultured Gammaproteobacteria bacterium | reverse complement strand
GCCGCTTAAGATCAGTTGTAGTTGTTCGTAATTACTATCAGCACCAAGCTTTTCCTGGTTTGATGTAAAGCCGATACCACCAAATAGCCCGTTGTTAGGGAAACTTAAATTATCCAGTGAGTCATGAAATAACCTGGCATAGAAAAAGCCTTCCTTAAAGTCGCCATCTGGAAACAGGCTGTTTCCACTGATAGTATCGGTACGACCATCGCTAAAATGCATGCCTAATCTAAGCTGTGTGGTTTGTTTGAATATCTTTCCTGCAGACAGATCAAGGTAGTTACGATTGAAAACGCTCTATAGACTCAACCCTGCTATTGATAACATTTGGAAATATTGTTGTCATTTAATCCTGCTTTTGCTGAAACAAACAAATCAAGGTCCACATTTAAGGGCTGATAAATTTCGGCGCTGAGTTCTGGTTGGCTGCCAAGGCCTGCTATAGCGCGGAACTCGCCCGCCAGACTGTTTAAATTATGTTTGGTATATGCAATATTAAAATCCGTTAAGAGCCGATGTCAGATTCAGATTGTATTGACAGTCCAAATTGTAAATAACTGTGTGCCCATTCCCTGTTACGTATATAAATAATTAACCCGGTTTTGCCATCGCGTTTATCAAGTGAATAGACGACCGAGCTGGAGAAATCCAGGCCATAAATGTACGATATATCTTTCTCCAGCTGGGTGACATCCAGCGGTTCACCTGTTTTCTGATGTATGCGTACCTTAATAACATCATCATCCAAAGCCGTATCATTATTAATTTCAATAAAATCGATGACTGGTTTTTTGTTTGCAACTTCAGGTAATGACGCTACATATTCTGAATAAGCTGCATTAGACAGTGATAATTTTTGAATAGCTTTGAGCTTTTTTGTTGTGGCTTTTTTACCAGCCTTAATTAGCTCGGCATGCTTGTCGAAGTCAGAAGATGATATTTCTGCTTTACCGGGAACAATTAAAATATCCTGGTTATTTAAAGTTTTAAGCTGAATATCAGCAATTCGTCGAGTTAAAATAGTAGTTAGCTGGGCAGTGACATCTACACTTGATTTAATACTCTCCTTATTGGATAGGGGCGCACTGACGTCGACAGCAATGATTATGTCTGCACCCATATCTCGCGCAATGTCAATAGGTATATTGTTGGCAATACCACCATCGACAAGCAGCTTATTATCAATGGTCATTGGCGGTAATGCGCCGGGGATAGACATACTGGCGCGCATGGCGCGTGCAAGATTGCCGCTTTTAATAACAAACGGTTCGCCGGTTTCTATATCGGTGGCAATGGCCCGAAAAGGAATTCTTAAGTTGTCATAATCGTTTATATGAAAGCCGGGATAAGCTAGCCGGTCAAGCGCCAGTTCAATCTGCTGGCCTTCGATTAAACCGGGTGAAAGCTGTAAACCGCTCGTGGTTACACCGACACGGTGTATATTAAAAAAGTCGAAGTCGTCCTTTTTGCGACGAAAGGTCTTGTAATCACGGTAGGCAAAATCATTAAATACCTTGTCCCACGCGATGCTCTGCACGCCCTGTTCGATTTCTTCAGGTGTTAAGCCAATAGCGTATAAACCACCAATGATGGACCCCATACTGGTGCCAACGATGTAATCAACAGGGACATTATTTTCCTGTAGAACTTTCAATACACCAATGTGGGCAAAGCCGCGCGCACCACCACCACTTAGTACCAGGCCTATTTTGGGTCGTTGTGTTGATGCGGCTGAGTAAGAATTAATGTCTTGCAGGTTGCCGCTTAGTGCTGTTCTGTAATTACAGAGAAGCACTAAGGTTATCAATAAAGTTTTGATAAAATTACATTTGCGAAAGGGCATAACGTAACTAGAAGGCTATCTGGATTAAGGCAAGTATAACGAAACTTGTAATGGAGCAGGGTGAAAAATACTATTGCCGCAAATAACGCAAAGTACGCAAATATAAAAACTCAAAAATTCTTTTGTTGCACCCTTCACGTTCTTTGCGGCCAGATTGTTTTGTAGCTTAGTTGTGATACTGTATACTGATATCATGTACCGCATCAACCAGTGCTTTAACGTTTTCAGGTGTGATATTTGGTGTAATGCCATGGCCTAAATTAAACACGTGGCCGTTGCCATGACCGAAGTCTGAGAGTATACGGCTGACTTCCTTTTTTATTACCTCAGGATTCGTTGCCATGATGGCAGGATCCATATTGCCCTGTAGTGCAACTTTGTCGCCAATTTGTTGACGCGCCCGATGAATGTCAACAGACCAGTCCAGGCCAACGGCATCACAGCCTGTATTGGCAATATCTTCTAGCCACAGGCCACCACCCTTGGTGAACAGTATGACTGGAATTTTCTGACTGTCTTTTTCTCGTATTAGCTGGTCGACGATTCTCTGCATATAAGCCAGCGAGAATTCTTTGTAATGGGGCGTGGTCAAAGCACCGCCCCAGCTATCAAAAACCATCACTGCCTGGGCGCCAGCTTCAATTTGTGCATTTAAGTAAAGCGCGACTGAGTCAGCCAGTTTGCTCATCAGCACATGCGCAGTTGCCGGGTCTTCAAATAATAAGGCTTTAATTTTAGAGAATGACTTGCTGCTGCCGCCTTCTACCATATAAGTCGCCAATGTCCAGGGGCTGCCTGCAAAACCAATAAGAGGCACCTGTCCGTTAAGCTCTTTGCGGATTAATGAAACGGCATCGGTTACGTAACGTAATTTATCGCCAGGATCAGGTATCTGCAGATTGTTTACGTCATTTGCAGAGCTTACGGTGGTTTTAAATTTTGGGCCTTCGCCTTCAGAAAAATACAGACCCAGACCCATGGCATCGGGAATGGTCAGAATATCTGAAAATAAAATGGCGGCATCAAGCTCAAAACGGCGCAGTGGTTGCAGTGTGACTTCGCATGCCAGTTCGGGCGTACTGCATAAAGTCATAAAGTCACCGGCCTGTTCGCGAACTTTACGGTATTCAGGTAAATAGCGTCCAGCCTGACGCATGATCCAGACCGGTGTGCGATCAACGGGTTGACGTAGTAGTGCCCTGAGAAATCGATCGTTTTTGGCTGCGTTCATGTGTTTATTCGAAATGTGTGTTTGCGTCTAGTTGGCCGCTTCTAGTTATTTGCTGTTAGCAGGGACTTGATGCGGGCACTGACTTCACCTACATCAGCACGGCCGATTATCTGGGGCCTGACCAGCCCCATTACTTTACCCATGTCTTTAATTGAACTTGCGCTGGTCTGTTCTATGGCCTGATTAACAATGCTATCAATTTCTTCTTCGCTTAATGCCTGCGGCAAGAATTCCTGAATGATATCAATTTCAAAACTTTCCTGCTTGACGAGGTCGTCCCGTCCGGCAGTTTTGAACTGCGCGATAGACTCGCGGCGCTGTTTCACCATTTTATCCAGGATGGCGAGGACCCTGGCATCATCAAGTTCAATGCGTTCATCAACTTCTATCTGTTTCATTGATGAGGTCATCAGGCGAATAACAGCAAGACGTTTTTTTTCACCTGATTTCATCGCGCTGATAACAGCGTCCTGAATCTGTTTTTTTAGCTCGCTCATTGCTCGACCTTATTTAATGCAGAGGTGTAGTGCTGAATAGATTCGAATGAAAGATAGTATTAACGACGACGCTGGTGAGGTGAGCGTGCGAACTTATTACGTTCCTTAGAAAGTTTTTTCAGGTGACGCTTGATCGCTGCGGCTGCTTTGCGCTTGCGTTCTGTGGTTGGTTTTTCATACGCTTCACGTTTGCGAATTTCGGTTAAAATACCGGCTTTCTCACATGAACGCTTGAAACGACGTAAAGCTACATCAAATGGTTCGTTTTCTTTTACTCGTATTGCAGGCATAGTGCTCTCTTATAAATTATAGATAAAATAAATACATATTCACATCGCCATCCCGGGCTCCTTGTGATATACCGCCCATCCGTGGACATAACCGCACCGCCCTCCTGGCTCCTTGCGGAATAACGCCCATCCGTGGACATAACCGCACCGCCCTCCTGGCTCCTTGCGGAATACTATCCATCCCTGGACATAACCGCACCGCCCTCCTGGCTCCTTGCGGAATACTATCCATCCCTGGATATAAAAAAGATATAAAAAATCCGCAAAGAATGCGGTGAAACCACGTATTATATCCCATTTTCAGATAAATCCAAAAGCTGTTTGATAAAAATTAAGGTGTTTGCCGGATAAAAGTAGAAATTATGATTGTTTTAGGTATAGAAAGCTCCTGTGATGAGACCGGCATTGCCCTGTATGATAGTGAGAAAGGTTTACTGGCCCACACCCTGCATAGCCAGATTGAGGTGCATGCGGAATATGGTGGCGTGGTGCCTGAGCTTGCTTCCAGAGACCATATTCGTTACCTGGTTCCCTTACTGGAACAGGCTATGCATCAGGCGAATATAGAGAAATCCATGCTCAATGGTGTTGCATATACAGCAGGTCCCGGTTTGATTGGCGCCTTAATGTCAGGCGCCTCGGTAGGGCGGTCACTGGCATGGGCGTTAAATATTCCTGCGGTTGAAGTGCATCACATGGAAGGGCATTTGCTGGCGCCAATGCTTGAGGACAATCCGCCTGAATTCCCTTTTGTGGCTTTACTGGTTTCAGGTGGACATACCCTGCTGGCGAATGTAAAAGGCATCGGCCAGTATGAATTACTGGGGCAAAGTCTTGATGACGCAGTGGGTGAGGCCTTTGATAAAACAGCAAAATTACTGGGTCTGGGCTATCCGGGTGGGCCGGCACTGGCAGCAATCGCAGAGCAAGGACGGCAGGGCATCTATAAATTTCCACGTCCGATGATTGACAGGCCCGGACTGGACTTTAGTTTTAGTGGTTTAAAAACATTTGCACTAAACACGATGCATAAGGCCAGCAAAAATGGTGAGTTAACAGCGCAGGAAAAAGCAGACATATCACTGGCCTTTGAAGAAGCCGTGGTTGATACCCTGAAGATAAAATGCCGTCGAGCACTAGAGCAGCAACAGTGTCATCGGCTGGTGATTGCTGGCGGTGTTGGCGCTAATAGACGGCTGCGTAGCACGTTGACAGAGATGGTCAGGCAACTGGGCGGCGAACTGTTTTACCCAAGAATTGAGTTTTGTACTGACAACGGCGCGATGATTGCGCAGGCGGGTTGCCTGCGTTTAATGGCTGGTGAAACACAGCCACTGGAAATAGATGCCAGAGCACGCTGGTCGATGCAGGATTTAAAGGCGATTTAAGTTCGCGGATAATACAAAAGACGCAAAAAAAGCAAAAGAAATAGTTTTGTCATCCTGAACGACGGTGAAGGATCTTATACACCTAAATAACATATGGTACGATTGGTTTGAAATTATTCTCTACCGCTCAAAATAAATAATATTATTTGCGTCTTTTGCGTTATTCGCGGACTAAAGATTTTGGTTTCTTGAGAAATAGCTACTATTCAGATGTGCCGATTTTTTCTTCAGCACCGTGCATCAGTGATTTGATATTACTTCGATGCCGCCAGAGTATGAGCATGCTCATCAGTACCACAGTAGTTGTCAGTTCGACAGATTGTGAAAAATGCCAGAGTATAAAGGGAGTAAAAAAAATAGAAACCATGGCAGACAGTGAAGAAATTTTAAATACTGCGGCAACAGTTAACCAGATGGTTATAGCAAGGAGGCCGACCAGCCAGTTAGTGCCTAAAATGACACCATAAAATGTGGCAACACCCTTGCCGCCTTTAAAGCCATAATAAACAGGGAAGATGTGTCCCAACAGGGCTAACAGTCCGGTAACAGCAATGGTTAATGTATCAGTTTGAAACTGAATAACCAGTAAAACAGGAACCAGACCTTTTAACATGTCACCCAGCAGGGTAATAATGGCAGCTTTTTTACCGCCATGGCGCAAAACATTGGTTGCCCCGGGATTGTTGGAGCCGACTTTACGCGGGTCTTCAAGTCCCATGATTTTACAGGTAATAATTGCTGTTGAAATAGAGCCGACAAGGTAAGCCAGAGCAGCAAATATAAAGATAGTAAGATAGTATTCCATGGTTCTTTTGTATACAAATAGGTGGCGTTTAGCTTACATCAGGTGTTAGTGAAATGCTTGCTGAAATTACCTTACAATAGATAAACGATACCTGGAGAAGAAACGGATAATGCGAGATTCAGTGACCTGTATTTTCGTCCACGGCTGGGCCATGAACAGTGCTGTGTGGGAGGAGTGCATTACAAATCTGCCAGACTGGATCAATGTTATCGTGGTTGATTTACCGGGGCACGGAACAATGGTAAATGTACAGGCAGATTCACTGGATGACTATGTACATGCCCTGACACCCTTAGTTCATAGGCCATTAGCTAATCGACCGGTTATTTGGGTGGGCTGGTCTTTGGGCGGTCTTGCGGTGTTACGTCTGGCTGAGTTATATCCGCAGCGTGTTGCCAGTGCATTACTTGTTGCTACCAATCCCTGTTTTGTAAGTCAGCCGGACTGGCCCTGTGCTGTTGATACAGAAGTATTTGATCAGTTTGCCAGTGATTTGAATCAGCATCAGCAGAAAACGATACGGCGCTTTCTTGCGCTTCAGGTAAAGGGTCTGCCTGATGCCATGAATGTCGTCAGGCAGTTGCAAAAAAGCATACAATTACGAGGGCAGGCATCAACGAAAGCTTTAGTTTCAGGTTTAAAGATTTTGCTTGAAACAGATTTACGTCAGAATATCGGTTTGATTGACTGCCAGTTACACTGGTTATTGGGCGCAAAGGATGCCCTGGTGCCGGCAGCACTGGCACAGGTTTTAACAGATGATTTTGCGCAGGCTGATGTGGTGCTGCAGCCACAGGCAGGTCATGCGCCTTTTATTTCTCATCAAAATGATTTTCTAAAACAGTTGATAGCCCTGGCAGAAAAACTGCGCCAAAGTTAACCAGCGTTACCCAGTATACTTCAACCCGGAATTTCAACCCAGAATTTAAACAAACCGTAAATTATGAAACAGGAAGCAACACAAGTTTTTAACCAGGCACGCGTGCGCCGTGCTTTTGACCGCGCGGCTGACCGTTATGAGAAATTTGCCGTTTTACAAAATGAAGTTTGCAACCGCTTGCTGGAAAAACTGGAAATTGTAAAAATAACGCCGGAATTTATATTAGATGCAGGCGCGGGAACCGGAAAAGCCATTCCCGCTTTGTTTGAACGATATAAAAAGGCAAATCTGGTGGCGCTCGATTTGTCAGAAAACATGCTTGGTAAAACCAGCCGGCATGGCGGTTTTTTACGTTCACCTCATCTTGTTTGCGCTGATATAGAACATCTTCCTTTTGCAGGCAGCAGCTTTGATCTGGTTTTTTCCAGTTTAAGCATGCAGTGGTGTAATGACCTCAATGCCGCTTTGCTTGAAGCCAGGCGCGTACTTAAACCGGGAGGCTTGTTCGTGTTTTCCACCTTTGGGCCTGATACATTAAAGGAGCTGCGATATAGCTGGAGCAAGGTTGATGAGTCTAATCACGTTAACCAGTTTATCGATATGCATGATATTGGTGATGCTTTGCTGCATGATGGTTTTGCCGAGCCGGTAATGGAAGCCGAAGTAATAACGGTTACCTATAATTCGGTCGATGAAATAATGCATGATTTAAAAGCGATTGGCGCCAATGTTACGGCTGAGTCACCACAAAATAACAAGGTAGCCAGGGGGCTGGCGGGTAGATCTATTTTACATACTGTTCGTCAGGCTTATGAACAGTTTAGGCAGGATGGGTTACTGCCTGCCAGCTATGAAATCATCTATGGCCATGCCTGGAAAGCCGAATCAGAAAATACGAATAATATGACGGACAGGCAACATCAGGTTAAATTTGAGCGTTGATATGGAATCGTTTAAAGTTTCTGCCGACAGTTTTGAATAAGTGTACTATATCCTCTGCACATGTTATCAGGCTTACTGCTTTCTCACTGTAGAGGTGCGATTTAGATGGCTTATTAACAACTACCCGGAGTCCAGTTTCGGTATGTTAAAATGCCTCAGTCTGCGCCTTCGCCAGGCAAACATTATAAACACGAAGTGTATAAACAATG
>CAVYHW010000032.1:0-20541 GCA_963768215.1 uncultured Gammaproteobacteria bacterium | reverse complement strand
GAGGATGCCTGCAGTGCAGCGACAGAAAAATCCGGCGTACCGGCATAAATTATGCGTAATGGGTTGCTCACGATTTTTTTACCAATCCGGCCTGACTTATGAACTAATTAATATAAATGACAGGCTTATAACACAGTTTGCTGACTGGTTTCACGCTGACTTTTAAGCAGGCGTTTTTTAATACGCTGAAACTTTAAAGGTGATAAATAATCAACAAACAACTTGCCTTTTAAGTGGTCAATTTCATGCTGTATACAGACTGCCAGTAATTCATCAGCTTCAAGGGTAAATTCATCGCCATTCTGGTCCAGTGCCCTGACCGTGACTTTTTCAGATCGCTCAACAGTTTCATAAATGTCCGGCACAGACAAACAACCTTCATCGCAACGCTCTGTTCCTTCCTCGGCAATAATCTCAGGATTGATTAAACATAATGGCTGATTTTTTTCCTCGGAAACATCGATCACGATGACCTGCCGATGCACATTGACCTGGGTGGCCGCCAGACCGATACCCGGTGCGCCATACATGGTTTCTAACATATCATCTACCAGTTTTTTTATCGAGCCATTCACCTCTTCTACTGGTTTTGCCACTGTTCGCAGGCGCTTGTCCGGGTAATGTAATATATCTAGTATCGCCATAATATATTTAAAATGTTCTCTAAAATAATAGAGCTCTATGTTATCAGCTGATAATATCGCTTGAAAACCCCACTAATCAGGGCGTATAGTGTTATTTCTGCTACACTCAGTTGAAAAATGCTTTTGTAATCAACATCATCGACTAAACTACTGAGAATCCATAAAATAAAGCTCAGGGAAAAAACTCAGGAAATAAGAATAAGAATGAATAATTTGAATACTACAAGATCAAACATTACTGTACCGGCCTCACAGTTTTCATGGTCACTTTTGGGGTTGCTTGCTATTCTGGCAGGCAATATCGGTGGATGCAGCACATCTGAGTCACGCCCTGTTGCTACGGTTGAACCATCTGAACCAGAACCAGTAACCATCACTGAAGTAGCGCCCGCACCAGAAAAGAAAATACGCGTAAAAGCCTCGCATCCAAAACAGTATACGGTGAAAAAAGGTGATACCCTGTGGGACATTTCCAGCTTATTCCTACAGGATCCCTGGTACTGGCCTGAAATCTGGCAAAGAAATGAGCAGATTAAAAATCCCCACTTAATCTTCCCCGGGGATGTATTAACACTGATTTATGTAAATGGCCAACCACAAATTCTGGTTAATGAAGAACGACACAAAGAAGTCCAGCAGGATAGTGGAGCTATGCCCGTTAAAAAGCTCAGCCCGGGTATACACTCTACTGCGCTTAAGGCAGGTATCCCGAGCATTCCGGGAGATGCTATTCGACAATTCTTAAGTAAACCCAGAGTCGTTACCAAAGAACAACTGGAAAATGCACCACGCATTATCGCCAGCGAGAACAAGCACCTGATTTTAGGTAGCGGTAACCGTGTCTATATTCGTGGTGAAATCGACAAGGAGCGGGTGCGTTTTTCAGTATTTCACCCGGGCGATGAATTAAGAGATCCTCAATCAGGTGAATTATTAGGTTATGAAGCTAAATATTCAGGTGACGTACACATCATCTCCTATGATGACCCCGCCACAGGTGATCTAACTTTTACTAAACGTGAAGTTTTAATTGGTGACCGCTTATTACCGGAGGATAAAAGTAAGCTGGAAAACCTGTTTTTCCCTCATGTGCCAGACATAGATATCAATGCCCAGATAATTTCACTGTATGATGCCCTGTTTGGCGTTGCTCAATACCAGATTGTGGTTATCAACAAAGGAGAGCTGGATGGCATAGAAGTTGGCCATTTACTTGCCACCTATACCAGGGGTGACGTAGTACGTGACAAATATGACAAACGTAGCAGCAAACCGGTAAAACTGCCTAATGAGCGCAGCGGCCTGGTGATGATCTTTAAAACCTTTGAGCGTGTCAGCTATGCTTTAACACTGGAATCAACGCACGTTATTCATAATCATGATTACATTCACACACCAGATTTTTAAACACTTCAGGACTTCTCTCTTAATAATAAAGTAATATTCATGGATGAATAAACACGGTACCGGGTCAACAGGGAATGCAGACCATATAAGCACCCTTAAAAACTGGCTTTATCTACGTCATACCCCGGGTATAGGCGACCTCACCTTTCGCGCCCTGCTTGATGCGTTTGGCGCGGTGGAAGCCATATTTAATGCCAGCCACAAACAACTCTCTGCTTTAGCCATTAAGCCCGCAGTGATTAGCGCACTGCTAAACGAAGAAAAGCCAGATATCAGTGCTGACCTTAAATGGAACCAGCAGGACAATCACCATATCATTACCCTGTTCGACAAGGCTTATCCAGCGCAATTAAAACAGCTGCCAGATGCTCCGCCCATTCTGTATGTAAGAGGTGACCCTGATTATCTGATGCAACCCATGTTAGCCATGGTTGGCACACGCAACCCGACTGCCGCTGGCCGCAATACGGCCAGGGAGTTTGCCAGCTATCTTTCCAGCGCAGGTATTACCATCATAAGCGGACTGGCCAGTGGCATCGATGGCGCCAGCCACGAAGGTGCACTGCATGGGCTGGCAGGGACCGTTGCCGTGGTCGCTCATGGCCTGGATATTGTTTACCCTGCACAACATCAAAAACTGGCACAGCGTATTACTGAACATGGTGCTGTCATTTCTGAAATGCCTGTCGGGACGCAACCGGCGCGTGGATTGTTTCCACGTCGCAACCGTTTAATCAGCGCATTGGCCCTGGGCACACTGGTGGTCGAAGCAGCACACAAAAGCGGCTCTCTGATTACAGCCAGATACGCCAATGAGCAAAACAAAGAAGTATTTGCCATACCAGGGTCCATTCACAATCCAATGGCCAGGGGCTGCCATCAGCTCATTCGTCAGGGAGCAAAACTGGTTGAAACTGCCGACGATATACTGGAAGAATTGTGTATTCCACAGAAACAAAGTACTCTCTACCCAGAAAAACCTGAAAAAAATATCCAGGAAAACCACAAAGATTTGCACCAGACACTTGACCCGGATCACCAAAAACTGCTCAAATGCCTCGCTTATGAACCAACCAGCATTGACGAACTGGTACGCAGCAGTAATTTTACCGCTGCTGAAGTCGCTTCCATGTTACTAATTCTGGAGCTTGAGGGGATCATTGTGTGCCAGGATGGTCACTACACATGCGTTAACTAATACTGCGCTATCAAAATGATATTGGCGAAGTAGCTGTAACACGTAACATATTAACTTATAAATTATTTCTGTATATACAGGGCCCTTTTGAATGATATTTAAACAGTCCGTCGTTGATGTCTTAATGTTTCTGTTCGAACGTTATCTGGATGATGAAGATACAAACGAGACCAGTCATGTCACTGATAAACGTGACAGCATTCAAATTCGTCTGGAAGAAATGGGATTCCATAACCAGGAAATTAACCAGGCGTTTGACTGGCTGGAAGACCTGGCCGATTTACAGGCCGAAAACCAGAACTTTATCAGCATTAAAGAAACCAGTACTCGAATATATAGTGAAGAAGAGAAAAAGTTAATCGGTCTGGAAAGTATTGGCTTTTTAAATTTCCTTGAGCAAAACAATATACTCACATCCATAACTCGTGAACTGATACTCGACCGTGTTGTTGCACTGGGCCAGCCACTTGATGCGGAACAGCTAAAATGGATCATCATGATAGTGCTGCATACAAATAAAGGCGATGATAATACCCTCGCCTTAATAGAAGATTTTATATTTGACGATGTTATTGATCACATCCACTAAAACCAGTTTTGTTTCCTGATAAAAACGTATGAGCAAAAACCTTGTTATTGTTGAGTCGCCTGCAAAAGCGAAAACCATCGAAAAATACCTCGGCAAGGACTTTAAAGTCCTTGCTTCGTATGGCCACGTACGTGACTTAATTCCTAAAGAAGGCGCCATTGATACCGAACATGACTTTTCAATGAAATATCAAATCATTGAAAAAAACGAAAAGCATGTTAATAAAATTATCCAGTTTTTGAAAAAAGCAGACACGCTTTACCTCGCAACTGACCAGGACCGCGAAGGAGAAGCAATTTCGTGGCATATATATGAACTGTTAAAAGAAAAAAATTTACTTGATGATAAACAAGTCCATCGTGTTGCCTTTAACGAAATCACCAAACGCGCCATACAGGAAGCGATTGACAATCCCGGCGACCTCTCCATTGACCTGATCAATGCACAGCAAACACGACGTGCCCTTGATTACCTGGTTGGGTTTAATATATCTCCACTATTATGGAAAAAAGTGCAGCGCGGTCTTTCAGCCGGTCGCGTTCAAAGTCCGGCTTTACGTTTAATCGTTGAACGTGAATTAGCTATCGAAGCGTTTGACCCAAAAGAATACTGGACCATCGAAGCTGATGTCTCCAAAGAAAAACAGGCTTTTTTAAGCAAGTTAAATATATATAAAAATGAAAAAATAAAGCAGTTCAGCATTACCGATGCTGAAACTGCAACCGTTGCCAGAGATACTCTATTAAAAGCTGCCAATGGCAAATTAAACGTTAATAAAGTAGAGAAAAAGGAAAGGAAACGTAATCCGTCGCCCCCATTCACTACTTCTACTATGCAACAGGAAGCAGCGAGAAAACTTCGCTTTTCTGCACAGCGCACAATGCGCACCGCGCAAAATCTGTATGAAGGCATCGACATAGGTGGTGAAACAGTCGGTTTGATTACTTATATGCGTACCGACTCATTGCATCTTGCTGATGAAGCTCTTGATGAAATTCGCGGTTTAATAGAACAACGTTTTGGTAAAAATAATTTACCTGGTGAAGTCCGCATCTTCAAAAATAAGTCAAAAAATGCTCAGGAAGCACACGAAGCTATTCGACCCACCTCGGTTCGCCATACGCCCGAAGATATAAAAGACAGGCTGAATCCTGATCAATTTGCACTTTATGAACTTATCTGGAAACGTACTATGGCGTGCCAGATGATACACGCCACATTAGATACCGTCAGTGTTGAACTAGGCTGCGGTGAAGGCAACAGCTTTCGCGCCACTGGTTCGACCATCAAGTTCCCCGGTTTTATGTCGGTTTATATGGAAAGCACTGACGACTCAGCAGCGGATGACAGCACCGAGAAACTGTTGCCGGAATTAACCGAGGGTGAACAGATCGACCTGCTGGGAATCAGAAATGAACAGCACTTCACTGAACCGCCACCACGATTTACTGAAGCCAGTCTGGTAAAAACTCTGGAAGAATATGGCATTGGCCGCCCATCAACCTACGCCAGCATTATCTCTACCCTGGTAAACCGTAATTATGTCGAACTGGAAAACCGGCGATTTACACCTACCGATATTGGACGCATTGTTAACAACTTTCTGACCGAATATTTTGCTAAATATGTCGATTACGAATTCACTGCTGATCTGGAAGACGAACTCGATTCTATTTCACGTGGGGAACATGACTGGGTACCACTGCTGAAAAAATTCTGGTCGCCGTTTAAAGAGACAGTTGACCACATTGAAGAAAACATCAGTCGTGCCGATGTTGCACAATCACGCCACATAGGCACAGATGAGCCTACTGGCAAACCAATAACTGTTCGCATGGGACCTTATGGCCCATTTGTACAGATCGGCGATAAAGACGATGAAGAAAAACCGCGCTTTGCCAGTTTGCGCCCCGGACAGAAAATGGCGGACATCACCATGGATGATGTTTACTTCCTGCTACAACTGCCGCGTGAACTGGGTGAATCCGATGAAGGTGAAGCGCTTTCAACTAACTATGGCCGCTTTGGCCCCTATGTAAAATATGGCAGTAAGTTCGTTTCTATCAATAAGGAATACCAGGACAAAGGTATTGATCCATATAACATCACCCATGAACAGGCGATGGAACTGGTTAAAGCAAAAAAAGAGTTTGACGCCAATAAATATATCAAGGCTTTTCCTGGCACTGATATAGAAGTATTAAACGGCCGCTGGGGCCCTTACATTACTGATGGTATTAAAAATGCCAAAATCCCCAAAGATAAAGAACCAAAATCCCTGACCCAGAAGGAGTGTGAGGAACTACTGGCGGCTGCGCCTTTCCGTCGCGGCAAGAAAAAGGCAGTGAAGAAAAAAGCCGCTGCCAAAAAGACCGTAAAGAATAAAACCACGAACAAGAAAACAGCTAAGAAAAAAACAGCCAGGAAAAAAACAGCCAAAAAGAAAACGGTAAAGAAAAAAGCAACTGAAGGCGAATAACCAGGGCCTGTTAACACGAATTGAATTGTCACTGTTGTGATTGAAAAAGCGTCAATCAAGGCGCGAGGAGTGCAGTTTGGCCCTTCAAAATAAATTATGGCCAATTAAACAACGAGCAACACAGAGTGACGCTTTTTCAACCACAACCCAACGGGTCGTGGCCATTTTCCTGCCCAACTGCGTTGTCAATCGCTTGAGTAGAACGACTACACTGCACTCTTTGTACCTTGTTGGGCAAAAAAATGGCCACGACAGTGATAATTCAATTCGTGTTAACAGGCCCTGGCATCATGGCAAGTGATTTCGCTATTCGCCATGCCGCTCACATCATCAAACGTGGCGGCATTATTGCCTACCCGACTGACACAATATACGGCCTCGGTTGCGACCCGTACAATCTGGATGCTATCGAGAAAATAAATGCTATTAAGCAGCGCCCGTTAAATAAACATTTTATATTACTGGCCAGCGATATAAGTCAGCTAAAGTCAATAATCAAGATAAGCAAAGAACAGCAAGAAAAAATTACACAGAGCATAGAGCCCACCAGCTGGATTGTTAAGGCAGCTCCATTTGCGCCATCCTGGTTGACCGACAGTAGTGGCAGCCTGACTGTTCGCATCAGTAAAAATAATGACGTTCAGCGCTTGTGCAAGGCTACAGGGCATGCCATTATTTCAACCAGCGCGAATATATCCGGCAAAACACCAGCGAAAACTTCTTTCGATTTACATAAATACTTTCATCATAAAGTCGATAAAATACTGGTTTCAAATAAAAAGCACACGGGTAAACCATCCAGAATAATCCGGCTAAGTGATAATTACGTTATACGACATTAAAATCAATCAACATATGAATACAGAAGACAAACCTGATATTGAAGCTGTTAAAACTTATTTACTCCAGCTTCAACAAAATATTTGTGATGCGCTTGCAAAAGAAGATGGCAAAAAAGATTTCATCATTGATGAATGGCAACGAGAGTCTGGCAATGGTGGCGGCATCACCCGTGTATTAAGCCGAGGAGATGTTTTCGAACAGGCCGGCGTTAACTTTTCTCACGTGTCAGGAAATCAGCTGCCTGCCTCAGCAACCGCACAGCGTCCTGAACTTGCTGGCAGGCAATTTCAGGCAATGGGCGTTTCATTAGTGATACACCCTGAGAACCCAAAGGTCCCGACATCTCATGCCAATGTAAGGTTCTTCATTGCCACTAAAGAAAATGAAAATCCCGTCTGGTGGTTTGGCGGTGGCTTTGACCTGACGCCATATTATGGCAATGACGAAGACTGTATTCACTGGCATAGCGTTGCTAAACAAGCCTGTGATCCATTTGGAAAAGACGCTTACAGCAAATACAAAACCTGGTGCGATGATTATTTTTATATTAAACACCGCAATGAACAGCGCGGTATCGGCGGCCTGTTTTTTGACGACTTAAACGAAGAAGGTTTCACTAAAAGTTTTGCATTTATAAAAAGTGTGGGTAACCATTACATCGATGCTTATCTGCCTGTTGTGCAGCGCAGAAAAAATGAAACCTATACTGATGAACAACGCAACTTTCAACTATATCGTCGTGGCCGCTATGTGGAATTTAACCTGGTCTATGACCGCGGTACTTTATTTGGGCTACAGACTGGTGGTCGTACGGAATCAATCCTGATGTCTTTGCCGCCAGTGGTCCATTTCGAATATAACAGACCCATCCCAAAAAATTCTGAAGAAGCCAGACTTTACGATTATTATTTACAGCCGAAAGACTGGGTTTAATGTTATTAAGTATGTGCTGTATATAGCCTGACAGTCAAAAACTGAAAATCTTTTCACCACAGAGACACCGAGGACACAGAGGTTTTTTATGTTAGCCGCGCCGCCGGCGCAGCTAACTATAATAAAGCTATTCTCTGTGTCCTCGGTGTCTCTGTGGTGAATCGCTTTTGTTATGTTTAAGTTAATTTTATTGCCTGAGGATATATTCAGATAAAGTCAACAGCAGAAGTGAGCCTGTAACCCTTGTTTCTAATCGTTTTGATGAGCTCGGGTTTTCGTGGATTTTTCTCAATTTTTTTACGTAATTTTGATATCGCCATATCCGTTGAGCGATCTAGTGGTGACCATTCACGACCAGATAACATAATCAATATTTCTTCTCGTTTTATCGTGGTATTTGAACGGTTCACCAGGTTTGACAGCAGGTGATACTCAGTACTGGTCAGTTCTACCTGTTCGCCTACGGGAGAAGACAGGGTCTGGTTGATAAGATCGAGGCACCAGCCGGAAAAAATTGCCTGCGTTTTCTTTTCCTGCTGTGATTCAATGGCATTCGTGCGACGTAAAACGCTCTGGATTCTGGCGATTAGCTCTTTTTCTTCAAAGGGCTTTGTAATGTAATCATCGGCCCCGATTTCCAGCCCATTTACCTTGTCATCAATATCAGCTTTTGCAGTAAGAAAAATAATAGGGACAGTAGACAGGCTTCGAATTTCCCGTGCGAGCGTCATGCCATCCTTGTCAGGTAGCATAATGTCAAGCAGTATCAGACTTATTGAATCATCCGGTATATAAGAGTAGGCATCTTCAGCACTATGAGCGCACACCATGGTATAACCGTGGTTTTCAATATACCTGTTAACAAGTCGACACATTCGTTGATCATCATCAACGAATAGAATTTTAGCTTTATCCAAAACAGTCACCTGGCGCACTTCCATTAACAAATCTATTCTGCACGTAAATGTAATCCTATGTAAAACTGCATAGATATTTATTGATCTATATCAAGTTATATCCGTGATTGTATCGCGAAAACAAGGACATGACCAACCTGCTTACAATTATTTACAATTTGTAAGTTTTTGATTACAGAAAATTAATTATCAATTTTCATGCAAAATTATTACTTGATTTTCTTCAATTTACACTAAAGATACTGCTGATATGACCGATTTAATAGAGAGTAGAAAATTATGATATTGCAGCATTGCAATATGACTGGTGAAGCTACTTAATGATTGTTAATTATTAAATGAGGAGTATACAGTGGATTTAGCAACACTTATAGGTATCGTTAGTGCTTTGGGCTGTCTCGTTGCCGCTATTTTAATGGGCGGCGAAATGGGCATGTTTGTCAATGCCCCAGGCCTGATGATTGTTGTCGCAGGCACTTTTGCAGTTGTACTGGTGAAATTCCCGGTAAGCAACATGCTTGGTGCATTTGGCGTCGCACTCAAAGCGTTTATCTATAAAACTCAGCAACCCAGCGAAATTATTGAACAGAGCATGGAGTTAGCCAATGTGGCCCGTAAGGAAGGACTGCTTGGCCTGGAAAATGTTGAAGTTAAGAATGAGTTTCTCGCCAAAGGAATAACTATGGTGGTTGATGGTAATCCCCCTGAGCTGGTGAGCAAAATCCTTACTAAAGAGATCAGCCTTTCTATTGAACGCAATGAAATTGGTCTCAGTATTTTTAAAGCCATAGGTGATGTCGCGCCTGCCATGGGAATGATAGGGACATTAATCGGTCTGGTGCAAATGATGTCGAACATGAGTGACCCTAAATCGATTGGCCCTGCAATGGCCGTTGCACTGCTTACCACCCTGTACGGCGCAGTGATTGCTAATGTCATTGCTTTGCCTATCGCCGCCAAGCTGTCGCATCGCAGCAATGAAGAACGTTTAAGCAAATCGATGATTCTGGAAAGCATCAGTGCAATACAGGAGGGACTGAATCCACGCATGATAGAAGGCCTGCTCAACGTGTACTTGCCAGAAAACAAGAAAACCAAAACAGAAAACAAGGCAGCATAACGTTGTCTGGATGAATGTATGAGTAATTGCGAATGTGTTGAAACTAAATGTCCCGATGTCACTCCTGCATGGGTGATGACCTTTGCAGATTTAATGTCGTTGTTACTGGCTTTTTTTGTATTATTGTTTTCATTTTCAGAAATGGACAAAAACGTTTACAAGGAGTTGGCAGGTTCATTGAAAGAAGCATTTGGTGTGCAACGTGAAATCAAGGCCAAAGAGAGTCCTAGAGGTATCAACATAATCGCACGTGAATTCAGTCCGGGACGGCCAGCACCCACAGCTCTTAATGAAGTTCGTCAAATGACAACAGATGAAAGCAAGTTACACCCGGTATTTACAGACCCTGCGAAAGACGGCCAGAAAAATGCAGATGTTGAAGAGTCAATAAAAAGTAATTCTATAGAAAACAATGCAGTATTAAGCGAGCAGGAGCTTGAGCAGAGAAAACGTATAGAACGCGATAGCAAGCTGGTTCGCGAAGCTTTACATGAAGAAATAAGTACAGGTGTGATAGAGATGGAAGTCACACAAAAAGGTATTATTCTCAGAGTAAGAGAAAAGGGTTCATTTCCTTCTGGAAGCGCAGTACCCATTAAACCATTCAAAATGATTATTGAAAGGATTAGCACTGTTTTCAAAGAGTTTGATGGAACTATCATTGTTTCTGGTCATACCGACAATATTCCAATTAATACTTATCGTTTCCGTTCTAACTGGGAGTTATCTTCATCCAGAGCCGTCAGTGTTATTCATGAACTGACCAAAATAAATGCACTGAAGGATAAAAGTTTTAAAATCGAAGCCTACGCTGAAACTCAGCCGCTTGATTCAAACCAAAGCGCTACAGGTCGCGCCAAAAACAGGCGAGTAGAAATTATGATGGATTATTCAATGAAGAAGTCAGATAAAAAGCCTTTCAAAGACAATAATATATTATTAAATAATGAGCCAGTAACAAATCCAAAATTAAAACCAAATCCAGAGAACGGGTCATGAAAAATATAAACAAGGCTTCGAATAATGAGAGGAGAAAATATTTTCGTATTGACGATATAGCACTCCTGTCTTACAGGGTAGTATCATGGTCGGACGTCCGCTCAGTCCAGAAACAGTTTTCAACTCTGCCCATACATAAGCTTACATTTAAGGCCAATCTGGACAGGATAAGCAGAGAATTACAACCCCTGTACAATGTAATAAAGTCATCTAGTCCTGGCATAGCCCAGTACCTCGCTTCCCTGGACAAAAAAATAAACCTACTAACTGAATATTTACTTGAAGATAATGACGCCGAAAACGTCATGAAACCATATCAAATCAATATCGGCGCCGGTGGCTTTTCATTTTTAACGGATGAGTATGTTGCAGCAGGTTCAATGTTGGAACTTCAAATGAAGTTACAACCGGAAAATATGACTATATTCAGTTACGCCAGAGTCATATCCTGCCAGCGACAGCAGGACAGTCCTGAACAACAAAGCTACAGAAGTGCAGTAGAATTTGAGTTTATGGACGATGATGTACGTGATTTGATTGCACGCCATGTACTTGGTGTAGAGCAAGCATTAATTAATACAAATAAGGCGTAGTTGCAATACTCAAGTCCTGACTGACAGTTCGACACAGATGTAACAGTGAAATATTTTTGTATTGTACAGTTTAACAAATACCGCATTCTGAACTATGAGGACTTTTCTCAATATGATATTTACGCATTTTTTCAGCTAGTGTTGTACGCCTTAAACCAAGTGTTTTCGCAGCATGTGCAATAACACCGCCGGTATTATCCAGAGCATCCTTAATAATTTTTACTTCCAAATTTGACATATAGATTTTAAGGTCAAAACCTTCAGCTGGAAAGTTAAATTGTGGTGCAGGGGCTTCCGTGAGTCTATTATACTCAGACGAAATATTGCTATCATCAATCTGGTGCGGCTCGAGTCCCTTGTTGTTTGATGATGCACTTGCCCTGATTCTTCCCGGTAAATCGCTTTCTTCTACTAGTCCATTTGGATGTTTTATGGACATTCTTTCAATTTGATTTGCTAATTCACGAACATTGCCCGGCCAGTCATATTTTGACATGGCTAGCACAGCGTCCTGTGTGAAACGAACAGAGTTATGTTTAGTTTGCTCTAACCTTATGACCAGTTCCTTAATCAGCAGCGGCAGGTCTTCAATGCGGTCACGTAAAGCTGGCAGATTAATCGGGAATACATCTAACCTGAAGTATAAATCTTCGCGGAATTTACCCTGTTTTACCATCTCTTCAAGATTGCGATTGGTTGCAGCAACAATTCTTACGTCTGCATTGATAGTTGCTGTGCCACCAACACGTTCAAATACACGTTCTTCTAGCACTCTAAGCAATTTTACCTGCATGGCCATTGTCATTTCACCAATTTCATCAAGAAACAGAGTACCGCCTTCTGCCATGGAAAAACGGCCCTGGCGGGAAGTGATGGCTCCGGTGAAAGCGCCCTTTTCGTGACCAAATAATTCAGATTCAAGTAATTCGTGTGGGATGGCGCCACAGTTTACGGGAACAAATGTTTTGTTTCTGCGATTAGAAAAATAATGAATATTACGGGCCACAACTTCCTTGCCAGTGCCTGAATCTCCTAAAATTAGAACGTTAGCATCACTGGCTGCTACCTGTCTTATTTCATTGTGTATTTTTTGCATGGCAGGGCTTTTACCGATCAGACTTCTGAACAGTGTATTTTTCCGCTGCACTACAGGCTCCTTAATTTCTTTTTCTACTGTGGTTTCCATCACTATTTCTCCTTCACATTACATTTAGAAGGGCCCAAATTATTTATATTTTTAAGTAAATTTATTTGTAGCATGAATAATGTCATTACAACCACCAGTTTTTGTGTGTCAGTATTTGTTGTATAAATAATAGTGCGTATGTCAAAAAATTGGCGTTAACAAACGAACTTTTATGTAAAGATATGTAAAGATATGTAAATACATAAACTTTTAACACTGCCGAATTGCTAATCGCCAGGACAATTAAAGTTAATGGGACAACAATAATTTGTACGCTTGCTTAATGAGTTAATGTCGATAGTTTATCTGTAGATATGTTGTTTACTTCAAGCAGACCGGATACTGCTTCTGTTAATTCACGTATACTATAAGGCTTTGCGAGCAACTGAAACCTGTTATTTTTTTGTACGCTTTCTGTCATTACAGTGGTAAGAAGTATTTTTAACTCAGGGTATTCAATGCTTGCCCAGTTGGCCAGTTCAAAGCCGTTGATATCGCCAGGCATTACAATGTCAGTAAATAATAAATCAACACTATTAGACTTTAATAGTTCCCTGGCAGTAACTGCATCGTCTGCCTGTAGAATAGTAATTCCTGGTTTGTCTAAACATCGCACTGCGAACTGTCTTACACTGTGCCTGTCTTCAACGACAAGGATTGTTGCATGTTTGTTGTTTAATAAACTCGCCGTAGTTTTTTTAGACTCCTCCAATGCTTTACCATCGCGTATCGGAAATTGCATGTAAACTGTTGTTCCTTTTTCTGGCTGACTTTTTATAATTAGTTCACCGCCTGACTGTTTTAAAAATCCATATACCATACTCAGGCCAAGACCGGTTCCCTGGTTAATTTGTGTTGTATAAAAAGGTTCAACTGCATGCTCCAAAACACTCTCACTCATACCTATGCCGCTGTCCTTTATGTAAATACATATACATTCATTAGCATTTTTATTATCTTCACGGTGAATAGTTCTATGGAATTGGCCAGCAGCCATTATTTCTGCATTAATTTCTATTGTTCCGCCATTCGGCATAGCATTTCGAGCATTGATAATTATATTTAGTAATGAGCTTTCAAACTGCACAGGATCAACAAGAATGTCCGGCAGGTTATCATCAATATTAATTGACATTGAAGCCCTGTCACCGATTGTGTTTTTAAATAGTTTTTTGAATTTATTAATTGTTTGCTGAATATTGATGTAAACAGGTGAGATTGATTTTTTACGTGAAAAAGTTAAAAGTTGTTTAGTTAGTTCAACGCTATCGTATACAGCTGAGTAAGCGTCTTCAAGTAATTCAGCGTTCTCACTGTCAATGTTATTTTGTCTGGCCATGGAATCTTTCAGTAATTCCAGATTACCTTTTGCCACTGTCATAAGATTGCCAAAATCATGCGCCAGGCCACTGGTGAGCCGGCCAATAGCATCCATTTTATTATTATGAACTTCCTGTTCTTTTTTATTGTGGGCGTCAGTAATGTCCTGCACCATGCCATTGACCTCAATAAGTTCTCCGGAGCTTTTATATATGCCGATACATTGCTCACGAAGCCATTTGATATTATTTTCTGGCGTGCGTATTCGGTGGTCTATTTGATATGAATAACTTTTTTTATTTTTGATCTCATTAAATAAAGCTAATCGATCATTATCTTCTTTAAATTCTATGTCAAAGTATTTGTTAATATCTAGTGTACAGCAACCACGTTGACATTCATAAATTTGATAAACTTCATCTGACCATGTCAGGCAGTTATTCATTGCGTTCCAGTGCCAGTTTCCTAAATGGCCTATTTTCTGCGCCTGCTTTAGCAGTTTTTCACTTCTACTAAGCTCTTCCGTTAACAGGTAGCGAGATAGCATGTTAGTTAAATGCAAACTGATTTTATAGAATGTCTCCTCATCAGTAACGGTCCAGTTTGCCTGAACTGTATTTTGTTGAATAATTAGATACCAGTTTTGCGCCTGCTTTAAGTGGAGCGCACTTAACAATTGCTGTTTAAGTGTTTGGCAGGATGCTGGAGCCGGGTTGCTCGAATCATAGCGGGTCAAAATAGGATATTCTGAATTGTTTGCCTTGAATAAAGTATTGTAATCCAGGATCTCGGTTAGCGAAGGTGCAAGACTATTAATACTTTCTATAGAATTATTTGCAGTTTCGCAATCTATAACAAACCCATTCTCAGTTGTTTCATCTGGCCTAATAAGAATGGCTCGGTCTGCAGAAAATATATCAAGCATTGCGAACATCGTTTCCTGGATAATAACGTCCTTGTTTTTATTTTGCGTGATAATTCTGGAAACATGCTCTATGTATTCCAGATGTAATTTGTTATTTTTTATTTCTACAATTGCATTCCGGGCTTTAACTAAATATTGAATGCGGTAAGTAAAGGTGTCCCAGTTAATGGGTTTACTTATAAAATCTGTTGCACCCAGATGGTAGGCCTTTTCTATTGATCTTGAGTCATCAAGCGCGGTCACCATAACAATAGAAATATCTGCTTCACCATAGAGCCTGCGAATTTCAGTACATACATCAAAACCGTTTATGCCAGGCATATTAACATCAAGCAAAACCAAATCTGGTTGACGTGCTTTTATTTGTTCAAGCCCTGCTGCCCCGTTCTCAGCTTCATTGATTGTATATATTTGATCCGTGAGCATTTCTCTCATTAATAAACGAATGGTCGCATCGTCATCAATGATTAATATTTCTGGTTTAGGTGGTGTACTATTGTGATCGAGCATGCTTCATTCCTGTAGATATTAAAGCACAAGAAGCTGACCGCCTGTTATAAAAACTATTTTGTGAAAGCCGCATGGACAGTGTTGTAAATACAATATAACAATTCTTAAATTGAATTTACCAGGGAGGCCTTACCTTTATGTCACTATTGCAGACAGATTCTACACAGAATTAATCCAATGTAACAGGCTGTTAGAACATATCAGAATTAACGAATAAATGTGTGTCAATACTGGCTACATATCCTGGTGCAATCACTGGCGTCCATTTGAGATGTAAAAAAAATGTATAGCTGCCACGGGCCTGTCCCATAACGGCAACACACATCACCACTCCATAGAAGAAAAACAGAGTATCCCATTCTGACAGTGCAAATTTTCAAAAAAATATCAAACCGACTTTCGTCTTGATGTTTATCAGTCTGGTAAATTGCAGATTCACTCATTTGCAAACCTTTCATCTTCAGGTAATAACCAGAAAGCTGTAAAAGACTAAAGCCGGTTAACATACCAAAGTCTTATTGGCATGATTGTTGCTTTTACTTAATTAGTGTCGTTTTTTTGTCAGCAATTTATAAAGTTATAGTGAAGGAATGCTGACACTACAAATCTGTATTACGTGGACATGCACTTACAGCACCGGGTAACTATCATACACTTCTTAAAAGGAGTGTCGTCCGGTTTTTTTGTGGAGGTAAGTGATGACCCATTGGTATCACGTCATCGTCCATCATTAGATGTGTTATTCAGGTCAACAGCACGTTATGCAGGTAGTAATGCTGTGACCGCCATTCTATAACTGGTATGGATTATGATGGTGCTGCAGGCATGAAGGAAATGCATTATGCCGGTGCATACTTAATTACTCAGGATGAAAAAACATGTGTTGTATATGGAATGCTCGCGGTAGCAGGGTGATGCCAGGTGGTGTAGACATAATATTGCCATTAGACCAGATTGCTGCTGCTCTGGTTAATAGTGGACCATCTCAATCGCAACGTAAAGTGAATGCAAATTAGTACCTGGCAGTGAGGAGAATATGACTGAGGCAAAGTACGTACCTGAAATTCAGGAAGTTATTTCATCAGGCAGAATATTAAATGTTCTTGTCGTAGATGACAATAAAGGAATACGTTCTGCAATAAGAGAAATTTTTGAACTTGGCAATATACAGGTTACAGAAGCATGTAGTGGAAAAGAGGCACTGCAGCTTGTTTCTAATAATTTACCTGATCTTATATTGCTGGATGCGGTAATGCCTGGAATAGATGGTATTACTGTTTTAAAAGCATTGCGTAAGAAATATTCGAAGCTCCAGTTGCCTGTTGTTCTGGTTACCTCAAAAGAGTCTTCAAATGAAATCGTGCAGGCACTTGATTTTGGCGCCAACGATTATGTTACCAAACCTATTGATTTCGATGTTCTTTGGGCGCGATTAAGTAATCAGTTAATGCAAAAACAGGCAACCGAATATCTTTATTCAGCACAGGCTCGCCTTGAAAAACAGATTAAACAAAGGACTAAAGAATTAAATACCAGCAATCAGAAATTGAAGAAAGAAATAGATATTAGATTGCTGGCTGAAGATCAACTGCAAAGGCAGGCAAATTATGATGAGTTAACTGGTCTGCCAAACCGGAGTTTAGCTACTGACAGGCTCTATCAGATACTGCTAAAGGCAAAAAGGCATAAATTAAAACCATGTGTGGCTTTTCTGGACCTTGATAACTTCAAATATGTCAATGATACATTTGGGCATGCTGCGGGTGATGAATTATTAAGAGAGGCTGCACGAAGACTGTCTAAATGTGCGCGCGAAAGTGACACGGTTGCACGGCTTGGTGGAGATGAATTTTTACTTCTGCTTGATGATAATAATACGGGAAAAGGACAACCGCGTGAAATAGAAGTACGACAGGTGGGCGAACGCATTATCAAACATTTTTCAAAACCGTTTCTGGTAGAGGGTAATGAGCTGAACATTACACCAAGTCTTGGATTTGCAATTTATCCAAAAGATGGTGATGACAGCAACACAATAATGCGTCATGCAGATACGGCGATGTATCGTTCAAAGAATGATGGCAAGAATAAATATTGTTTTTACTCACCAGAAATGACGGTGAATGCAAAAATACGAATGGATATTGAGTCAGAGCTTCGACAGGCTCTGGAAAGAGAGGAATTTTCTTTATTGTATCAACCGATCATCGATTCTAAAAGTGGAACAATTGTAAAGGCAGAGGCCTTATTAAGATGGAACTCTGCTAACCTTGGGATGATAACACCTGATCATTTTATTTCTATTGCAGAAGAAACGGCCCTGATTATACCCATTGGCGAATGGGTAATTAAAACAGCATGCGAACAGGTAAAAAAATGGCGTGACCTGGGATGGAGCCAGATAAGTATTACTGTCAATGTTTCTGCGTGTCAATTTCAATCTAATTCAAATCTTGTCGAGACCATTCGAAGTTGTCTTAAGGATTATGGTCTGCCATCAGACGCAATTCAGCTTGAATTGACTGAAGGCGCATTAATGAAGGAAACAGAAGATACAATTGAAATAATGAATTCACTTGAAAACATGGGTATTAAATTATTAATCGATGATTTTGGTACAGGTTATGCGTCGTTATCATATTTGCAACGCTATAATTTTGATTCCATAAAAATTGATCGTAGTTATATTAATAACGTATTGCTTTCAGAACAGGATGCGAATTTAGTCAAAGCCGTTATAGCAATGGCAAAAAGCCTCGGCATGTCGGTTGTTTCAGTAGGTGTTGAGAGTAAAGGTCAGATTGATTTTTTGCTGGAACAAAATTGTGAATTCATACAGGGATATTATTTTAGCAAGCCTGTGCAGGCTGATGAATTTGTGGCCCTGTTAAATAAGATAAACCGAAAAAATATCGAACATGAGTCGCTTAAATTAATGACAGGAGTGGCCTGATTTTGCATCATTCAGTAAAATAAGGTATTTCTTCACCCGGGTGAGTTTTGCTTTACTAATAAAGAATCTCATACACACCTGCCTGGTTCATGCATTTGAATTACATTATGGCACCCTGATGTTAAATTATGATGTAATCCATGAAGAGAAATGCCATGTGAATACGTGTAAATCACAGCACAAACCGGCATATACAATATCTCCACACTACTAACTGGTATGTTACTTATCAATTAGCCACACCTTAGAGAGCCCTTCGCGAAGCTATAAAATATTATTTCTCACCACTGCTGTTGCGATTATTAGCAGATAGCAAAGGATCCACACTTATATTTTTTTCTTATTTTCTAAGGCTTTCTCAATAGATGTCGATATATTTGATAGTAATTTTTTGTTGGCCAGAATAGTATGGGGTTTGAATTATGTCAATTAGTCAAGTAGTGTCTAAAGACGGAAAAAAAGTAAATATCAATATTGCTGGTCGATTTGATTACAAAGTATCTCAGGCATTTAGAGACAGTTATCGACAGGTATCAGCTCAGAATGAGGTGTCCTATCATGTCGATTTAAGCGATACCACTTATATGGACAGCTCAGCACTTGGTATGCTGTTGCTATTGCGCGAGCATGCCAAATGTCATGGCGGTTCAGTATTTATTGATCAACCAAGTAAACAAATAGATAACATATTAAAAGTTGCTAACTTTGAACAGCTTTTTACCATTAATTATTTAGGTCCTGGTAAAGCGCATGCAGGTTAAGCTGCATGCGCCAGACTTTGAAGCAGCCTTTGCAAGATGAACCACTTGTGGAAAATAGTGGCTGTGCACTTATTGTAAGTAATTCAGATGAAACCATAGAATTCACAGAACAAACCTTCAAAAGCAGGGACTTTCTACCCTGGTGTCAAAAAACGGTGAGCAAGCTTTTAATTTGTATTTAATTGTAGTAGCTTAAACCTAATCTGACAATTTTAAATGTTAATGTCTATATAGCCTGACAGTTAAAAACTAAAAAGCATTTCACCACAGAGGCACAGAGGGCACAGAGGTTTTTTATGTTAGATGCGCCGCAGGCGCAGCTAACAAGAATAAAGCTTTTCTCTGTGCCCTCTGTGCCTCTGTGGTGAATTATTTTTGTTGTGTTTATGTGTATCAGCTTAAGCCTGGACCCTGTTTGTTATCCGTCAGATCACTTATACATCTAATTAAACTAATACAAATTAAATACCTTGATTCAGGTAATAATGTTTTCGCTACAGCACCCTTAAACTAAGTTGCATTCATCAAGGTAATGCAATGCTGTTTTTTCTTTACGGATTCTGGCGCAAAAGGATTATCTGCAACAACAATATTATTAACTCATGTGCTTTTCATAGGCAGAAATTGCTGCTTTTCCTTTACCCAATGCAGCTATATCATTTTTTAATTTATCGCGAGCTTTGCCAGCATATTTTTTTAATTTTTCGTTAAGCTGAAGTAGTTCTTGTGTCGCACTGGCCAGGGCTGTAGCTTCATACTCCTCAGAAGCGACGGAATAAAAGTCTTTAATTAATGCCTGGCGTGTAATTTCATTTTCAGTTACTTTTTCCCAGCTGCCTGCTTCAGCATCTTTTAGCATCTGGCGATTAAACTCAACAAGTTCTATTAATTTGTTACTAGATAACTTATTCATAACTCTGAAATATGTTGAATTTTTTATTACCTGAATGTTTTAATATCGCGTGCATTTTTAAATACTGCCTATAATGCAAGGAATGCCAGGTCTGATTTATTATTTATTTCTTATTTCTTCTGGTATAGCATCCCAACCAGCCTTTATTTCTTTTAACAGACTAGACACTTCATTTATAATGTTTACATCATTTTTAATGTTTGCCTGTAATAACTGACGCCAGCAAGACCAACCGAACCAGTAGACAACAT